>NZ_JBNPJT010000035.1:0-19731 GCF_050312595.1 Pseudomonas sp. UM16
ACTGCTGACCCGGCGAAAGAAGGCGACGCTAACGTCACCTTCCACTTCCAGCTGAGCAACCCGCCACAGGGTACGACCACCCTGACCGTCAACGTCGGTGGCCAGAACCACACCGTGACGGTCGATGCCAAAGGTAAGGGCACCCTATCGGTTCCGAATACCAACGGCGAAGATGCTTACCTCGACGGCTCTAAAGTCACCGCGACTGTGACCGAAGTGAAAGGCGGCAACTACGAAGCCACCAGCGTGGACGGCGCGTCCGCGACCGCTGAAGTCAAAGACACCATTGACACCACCAACATCAGCATCAGCGGCTCAACTTCGGTTGCTGAAGGCGAACTTGCCAACTACACCGTGACGCTGACTAACAAGGCGGAAACTGACGTCACCATCAAGTTGAGCTACACCGGCACAGCCACCGATGGTAAAGACTTCACCGGTGTGACCTACGTGACGATCCCGGCGGGCAGCAGCTCTGCCAATTTCAGTGTGCCGATCCACCGCGACGGTGTCGCCGAAGGCTCCGAAAGCTTCACCGTGAAGATCGATTCGGCCACTGGTGGTAACTTCGAACACTTGGCAGGCGTCGGCAGCGAAGTCACTACCAACATCCAGAGCAACGAAGCTCCAATTGCCGCCGGCGGCGCCGCGACCGGGACCGAAGACAGTGATCTGGTACTGACCTGGGCCAACTTCGGTATCACCGATGCTGACACCCCGGCTGCCAACCTGGGCCTGACCATCACCAAACTGCCCGCTGATGGCGTGTTGCAATACAAGGATGGCAACGCCTGGAAAACCCTGACCGCAAACGATGCAGGCAAGGTCTTCAGCAAAGCCGACATCGATGCCGGAAAACTGAAGTTCGTGCCGGACCACAACGAGTCGGGTATCAATGCCAACGGCGGCAACGGCGTGGGCAACAAAGAAGCCGACTACGCACAGCTCCAGTTCAAGCCAACTGACGGCCAGGGCCTGGGCAATGAGTCGACCGTGAAGATCGATATCACCCCGGTTGCCGACAAACCAGACCTGAACATTGGCAGCAACAATGTGAATTCGGTAGGCCTGGTCAAGGAAACCTGGAACAGCCTTAACGGCCTGGGTACCAACGGTAACGGCATTACCGGTGATGCTTTGAAGAATGTCTTCGATAACGCCGGTAACCCCAACAGCACCTCAATGGTCACCAATGCCCAGTCCAACGGCAGTGTGACCGGCGGCTCGGGCTCGAAGACCTCCGGCCTGATCTACCTGGAAGCCGGTAAGACCTACAGCTTCAGTGGTACAGGTGACGACAGCCTGCTGATCACCATCGGTGGCAAGAATGTGGCATCGGCCACTTGGGGCGCTGGTGGCGGTTTCAGCGGTTCGTTCACGCCGACCAGCAGCGGTTACTACACCCTGGACATCTACCACGCCAACCAGAGCGGTCCGGGCAGCTATGACGTCAACCTGTCGGTCAATGGCAGCACGCCGGTCGACCTGAGCAACAGCAACATCCCGATGTACCCGAGCGTGAGCGATCTGAACAACGCTGGCGTTACTGTCGGCGACTTGCACGGCAGTAACGGCGAAGGTTACTACCAGGGCTACAAGCTCAATGAAGGGGCGGAGAATGGCACGGTCAAGCTGGTGGGTATCTCGACCAATCTGACCGACACCGATGGTTCGGAAAAACTCACCGTCAAACTGGGCGGCATCCCGGAAGGCTCGATCCTCAGCGATGGCGCCGGTCACACCGTGACGGTCGGCAAAGGTGAAATCGATGTCACCGGCTGGAACCTCAACGGCCTGAGCATTAAGCCGCCGGCTTACTACCATGGCCAGTTCGACGTCACCGTCACCTCGACTGCGACCGAAAAAGCCAACAATGACACTGCCTTCAACCAAGGCACAATCAAGGTCACCGTTTACCCGGACACCTACAACACCAGCAACCTGACCGCCGAAAACGACACGAAGGAACTTGGTAGCGGAAACGATATCAACGTTGCCGACGTCAACGGCCTGCATGTGACGCCTGGGCAGGATTACAACCTGGCGTTCATTGTCGATACTTCGGGCAGTATGGGTGACCGCGGTGTAGACGCTGCGAAGAAATCTCTGGAGTCGGTGTTCAAGACCCTGGCCAACAGCGTCAATGGCGCACAGTCCGGCACGGTAAACATTCTACTGGTGGACTTCTCCAATCAAGTCAACACTACCGTCTCGATCAATCTGGCCGACGAGGGTGCGTTGAAGTCGTTGCTAGGGGCACTGGACAAGCTCAGAGCTGGCGGCGGTACCAACTACGAAGATGCGTTCAAAACCACCGCCAACTGGTTCCAGAATCTCGAGAATGCTGGAAGCACTGGTGACAACCAGACGTTCTTCATCACCGACGGTCAGCCAAACGTCTATCAGATTGGCGAACAGCCCGACCCGACGTTCAAGTACTCCAGCTACACCATGGATGCCGAGCTGAGCAGGCTCAATTACAAGCTTGGCGATGTTATCAGCAGAGAAATGGTGGGTAGCAGCAATCGGATCAGCATCAATAAGGATGGTTACCTCACCGCTGAATATCGCTGGGGCAACGAGTGGCGAGTCGACCGCGATGCTTCGGGCGAACTACACGCCCAAGGCGACGGCACCTATGAGTTGTCGTATGAAAGCCAGGGCTGGAATGCCGCCAGTAACTCCAAAGAATCGTTCCTGTTGCTGTCGAAACTCTCGAGCGTCGAAGCGATTGGTCTGAACAACGGCGTCAATGCCAATGACCTGAAGCCATACGACACCGACGGTAAGCCGCAAGCCAACATCGACCCGAGCAAGCTGGCCGAAGCCATTCTTGGCCACACCGAGGCCACCAAGCCGGGCAACGATGCGGTCAGTGGCGGCAATGGCAACGACATCCTGTTCGGTGACCTGGTCAGCTTTGACTCGATTGCCGGCAATGGCGTCGAGGCCATGCAGGCCTATGTCGCGGGCAAGCTGGGTGTACAGCTGGGCGATGTCGATGGCCGAGTGCTGCACCAGTACATCACCGAACACGTCAGCGAGTTCGATGTATCGCGCGCCAATGATGGCGCCGACACCCTGCTGGGCGATGCCGGTAATGACATCATCTTCGGCCAGGGTGGCAACGACTATATCGATGGTGGCAAGGGTAATGACATCCTGCTCGGCGGCGACGGTACCGACACCCTGCTCGGCGGTGCGGGCAATGACATCCTCACCGGTGGTAAAGGTGCCGACACTTTCGTGTGGAAAACCGGCGACACTGGCAAGGATGTGATCAAGGACTTCAAGCCTGCCGAAGGTGACCGTCTGGACCTGAGCGACCTGCTTCAGGGCGAGAAGGCCAGCACCATCGACAACTACCTGAAGATCACCACGGTCAACGGTGAGTCGACGCTGCAGGTCAGCTCCGAAGGCAAGCTCAACGCTACCGGCGGCTTGGCCAATGCCGATGTGACGATCAAGCTCGAAGGCGTCAATTGGGCCAATACCACGATCAACTCGCTGGTATCCGGTGCCGACCCGACCATCAAGATCGACCACTCCAACAGCTGATAGCCCTGGACCGCGGCAGCCCGACAACGGCAGTCGCGGTCAAAGGCTTGGCCTGTAACCTGTTCACATTGCATACTCGCTCGCCAGACCCACAGCCCGGCGCGCTTGGCCTATGCTGCTGATTGCGGTGATGGACTCAACTTGACGAGGGATACCCCATGTTCTACGTGCAACGCGATGCACAGGGCCAGTTGCTGCGGGTAGAGGCCGCCGCCTTCGACGGCTACACAGAGGAACTGCCAGCCGATCATGCCGAGGTTCAGGAGTGGTTCGCCGACGACGTTGTCGAGAACAGCCTCAAGCAGCTCAAGCAGAGCGACCTGGACATGATCCGGGTACTCGAAGACTTGATCGAAGTGCTGACCAGTAAAGGGGTGATCAGCATCACCGACCTGCCGGCCGGTGCCCAGGCCAAGTTGCTCAACCGCTCCAGTGCGCGTGAAGCCCTGGGCGGTTTGAACAACTTGATCGATGAAAGTGACGACAGCGGTCTGATTTGAACCGCAGCGGGCCGCTCTCAGGCCCGCTCAGCCTACCTTAGCGCCAGGGGGCAGGTTCGCCGACCAACCTGCCCTGCACGCCCTGGATGCCCATTTCTCGCAGCACCTTGAGCTCGCCTTCGGTTTCCACTCGCTCGGCAATCAACGGCAGGTCGATGCTGTGCGCAGCACGCTGGATGGCTTCGATGAACAAGCGCTTGTGCCGTTCTTGATCGATCGCGCGGATATAACTGCCGTCGATCTTCAGGTAGGCCAGACCTAAATGAGCTAGGTTGCCGATCATGCTGAAACGCCCACCAAAACGTTGCAGACTCAAGCTGAAACCCAGCGTACGCAAGCGCCGGGTCAGTTGTTCCAGCACGGCCTGGTCAGGCAACTGCTCTTCACCAATTTCCAGGGTCAGGCGCGGCCCCAGCGCCGGGTTCTGGCCAAGTAGCTCATAAACCCGTTGCAGCGCAGCCGGGTCGGCCAGGGTCGCTGCCGACAGGTTCAGGGCCAACACCTCGGTATGGGTCTGCAGGTGCTTGAGCACCTGTTCAAGCATCAGCACATCGAGCCGCGCTGACCAGCCAAACCGCTCCAGCCAAGGCAAGAAGCGGCCAGCAGCAATCGCCTGCCCCTGACTGTCCAACACCCGCGAGATTACCTTGTAGTGCAGTATTTTCTCGGGTGCATCGCTGGCCACTACCGGTTGGAAAAACAGCTGGAAGCGACCTTGCTGCAGCGCCTCATCCAGCAAATGATGCCAGGCATGGTGAGTATCGCCAGCCTGCGGTGCGGTTCCTTGCTCAAGGCAGACCCAGCCCGGTTCAACCTGGCTCTCGGCCCGCGCCAGGGCTTCATCCGCCAGTTTCAGCAAGGCCTGAGGGGCATCGCCAGGGCTGTACGGGGCCATGCCGATGCAGGCCACCGGCGTGACATCGGTGGCGCCGGTGTCGGCCAAGCTCTGCAAGGTCACTTCCAGGGCTTGGGCCAACTGCACCGCTTCCTCATGCACCAGGCCTGGCGCCAGCACGGCGAATTCACCGCCACGGCTGCGGGTAATCAGGTTATTGGTCTCCGGATAGTTGGCGCAGGTGCGCTGCAGTTGCTGGCCGACGGCCTGGAGCAATTGGTCGGTACGTTGACCGCCGAGACGCTGGTTGAGCCCGGCCAGGTCTTTGACCCGCAGCAGCAATAAGTAACCCGGCCGGGCTTCTTCGATATTGCTGACCTGGGCGTTGAGCTGCATTTCGAAATAACGCCGATTGGCCAGGCCTGTGAGGCTGTCCTGATAGGACTCAACCCGCAGCTTTTCACTGCGCTCAGCCTGCTCCTTGAACAGCGCCTTGAGCTTCTCGACCATCTGGTTCATGGCCTGGACCACCCGGCGCAGCTCTGGGGTGCTCGGCAGGTCAGGCAGGCTGAGAAACTCGCGGCGGGCAATGGCGTGAGACTGCGCCACCATGTAGTCCAGCGGCTTGAGCTGCCGACGCAGCAACAACGCGCCGAGCACCGCGCTCAAGGCCCCACACAGTAGCAGCCAGCCCAGGCTGCCCAAGGCGCTCTGCCAGAGCTTGGCCAGGGCGAACATCGGATGGCTGACCACCTCGACCCGTGCGGCCTGCTGCCAGCCTCGGCTGACGATGGCATCGCCACCGGCGGGCTCAAGGCCGATCAGGCCAATGAACCAGCCTGGCACACCGTTGGCGTCAGCTTCGGCATGACGCTCCACCAACACGGCGTTGGAACCAAGGTCGATGACTTTGATGCTGGAGTAATAACCACTGTCGAAAATCGAACTGACCATCAGCTCAACCATCGCCGGGTCATCGATGTTCGGCGTCAGCGACAGTGCCAAGGCGGTAGCCGCATCCTGGGCGTGCGAGCGCAGCTGGTTTACATATTGGCTACGTGAACTCTCCAGACTGACCATGAAGCTGCCGCTGAAGGCGACCACCAGGAACAGGCAGATGGCGAGCAGCAATTGTTTGAACAGTGACATCTGTGCTCCTTTAGTAAACCGGTTCGGCCGGGAAACCTTCGGCCTGCATCTTTTTCAGTAGATCCTGCCAGCGCGACAAGCGTTTGGTGTCGCCGACCTTCTTGTTCCCCGCAGCGCCGGTCAGCCATAGGCCTTCACCGTTGAAGGAGTAAACCGGCAGCAGGTCGGTACGCTCGCTGGCGGGCTTGATCGCGTCCATCAGGCTATCGAGCACCAGTGGCATGGCATTGGGGCTCGAATAGTAGGTCAGGACCATGTGCGCTCGGTTCTGGCGTAGCGCCTTAACGTAGGTGATGCGCAGTTTTTCCGCCGGCACGCCCATGCGCCTGAGGCTGAAGTACTTGGCGATAGCATAGTCTTCGCAGTCACCCTGCCCTTTGATCAGCGCCTGTATCGGCGTTGCCCAGTAATCGACCTCGCGCCACAGGTCGATATCCTCGACATAGCGCAATTGGTGATTGAAGAACTGGTTGACCCGTTTGAGCTGCTCGGTTTCGCTGCCCTGCTTTTGCGTCGTCAGCAAGTTCTGCCAGGCATCGATACGGCCTTGCCCTGCTCCCAAAGGCCCATACAGGGAGTGGGCGCGGCGGCTAATCTGGGAAAAATCCCAATCGGCGTGCAGGCTGCCCAGCAACAGGCAGCCGAGCACCACGGCAAGGCCCAGCCGGCGCATGGTCAAGTGAACAGCCCAACGTATCGCCAATGCAGAAACCTGCCCAGCCCTAGAGAAAAACACTGATGGTGCGGCCTTGCCCAGGAAAAAACAATGGCACCGTGCAATCACTGCTTGATTAGCTCCCACGCTTCCGGGAAGTGCTCATGGCCAGTACGTCGGCTCAGCTTCCCTTGAAGAAAAACTTCATTCACGATAGCAACTACCGTCACGCCCGCAGCTAGCCTGCACAATCAGCACCTGCAGCGGTGCGGTTTGACAAGCACTCAGCCACTGGCTAGGGTGATTGGATCCAATCATCAGAACATTTCGACATTAAGGACAGAGTAAAGCGTGGCCGAAAAATCCAGATCTTTGAGCGAAATACTGGGCAGCGAACAAGTACCGCCGCACCTGGCTCGTAGTGTGATTGAAGAGCGGTTGCGCAGCGCTATCCTCGATGGTCGCCTTGCACCTGGCCGGGCGCTGCGACAACAAGAGTTGGCGACGCTGTTTGGGGTCAGCCGCATGCCGGTGCGTGAAGCGCTGCGTCAGCTTGAAGCGCAATCATTGCTGCAAGTGGTGGCACACAAGGGCGCCGTGGTAGCGCCTTTGATTGGTGAAGATGCGGTGGACACCTATGCGCTGCGGGTGATTCTGGAATCAGAAGCGTTGCGCCAGTCGATCCCACTGCTCGATGCCGATGACATTGCCCTCGCCCGCGGCTATATCAAGCAATTGGAAAAAGAAACCCGGCATGCTGAAATCGGTCGTCTGAACCGTCTGTTCCACATGAGCCTGTACCATAAGGCCTCGAACAAGAAGCTGTTGCGCCTGATTGAAATCGAGCTCAACGAAGAGGAGCGCTTCCTGCGCTTTCACTTGTCCTCGATGGGCCTGGGTAAACTGACTCAAGACGATCACAACGGCCTGGTTGATGCCGCCAACGACAAATCCGTCGAAGACGCCATCAGCATTCTCGAACGCCATCTGAACACCGCAGCAACAGCCATTAAGGCTTACCTGATCACTCGAGCGGCAGAATAATTCCGCGCCCCAGTGGCGTAGCAATCCAGCCGATCATTTGTATCAATCTATAACAGCCTCCTGCCGTTTTGCGCGCGCTGCTCCGCAGTGACGGCGCGCGCGCCCTTAATACCCTCCGCCTTCTGAACACAGCCATGGCAGCGTGTGCATTTTCGGCACACTCTAGTTCGCGCAGCGACCGCTGATCGTCCTCGGACGGGCCAGGTCAGCTGCCTATCCAGAACCTGCAGAAGGAGCTCAGCGCCGGGTAAGGACCGAAATCGATCAGTTGCCCACAGAGATAATGCCCTGATACTTCCGTCCCTCAGTAGTACTCCGAGTGAGGCATTCACTCATCGTATGTTTATTCTGACTGTTTATTGTCGGAAGGAGTACTCACACGCCAATGAAACATTCAAAAGATGTTTTATCGGAGCAACTTATTTCAAAAATAATTAACCCGTAAATATAATTAAAACAAGTATTGCCAGCCCCCTGGAAGTTGTTCTAACTTTTAAACGCCAGCCACCCATGAGCCATTCACCGCTCGCGCAGCCCCTATAGACTCCGCAACCCACGGGTTCTGGTGCATTAACCAAAGCGCTTTATCGACTTTGCAATCGAGGCATTTGCTCGCCCCGAAAAGATAACGTTCTTTGCCGGCTATCGAATTCGAGCACTATTAATCGCTGATGAGGGAACATGATGAGCACCTACAAAACAACACTCGCGGAGCACAAAGAGAAACTTGCCCGCCACCCTATATTTGCTGAAATCGATTCACTACCGGTACTTCAGCGCTTTATGGAAACCCATGTATTTGCCGTCTGGGATTTCATGTCACTGACCAAGCGCCTGCAACAGGAGCTAACCTGCGTTCACCTGCCCTGGCTGCCACCAGAAGACCCGCAAGCCGCGCGTCTGATCAATGAAATTGTGCTGGGCGAAGAGTCGGATGATCGCCTCGATCACGGCCACTACAGCCACTTCGAACTCTATCTGGATGCTATGCGCGAAGTCGGCGCCAGCACCCGCACCATTGAGCACTTCGTCCACCTACAGCGCCAAGGCATCGGTTACGCCAGCGCCTTGCAACAAGCCAAGGCCAGTGAAGCCGCCAGCCAGTTTGTCTGCGACACCCTGGACATCGCCCTCAATGCCCAGGCACACAGCGTCGCTGCTGCGTTCCTGCATGGGCGCGAAAGTGTCATTCCGAGGATGTTCCAGCGCATTCTTGATGACTGGGGCATCACCGGTGAACAGGCGCCCACCTTCCGCTACTACCTGCAACGTCACATCGAAGTTGATTCCGAAGACCACGGCCCGGCCGCCGAAGAATTGCTCGCGCGCCTGGTTAACCAGGACCCACAACGTGAGCAGCAAGTCTATGAAGCCGCGATTGCTGCGGTGCAGAGCCGTATCGCCCTGTGGGATCGGCTGCGCGTGTCGATGCGCAGCGGCCAAGTCGAGGTCAGCGCATGAACGCCACCGACTACCAATCGTTTGCCGAAACCTGGGAGAACCGGGCCACCATCCGTACCCGTCCGCGGCGCTTGGTCGAAGATGACCAGCGTCTGATCTATCCACTGAGCCGCCAGCCGCTGGTGCTGGCGCAGACGTTCGAGCGTGAGTGTCCGCAGTTGCGCGACTTTGCCTTGGTGCAAAGCCTGTACAAGTTCATTAATGACGTGGTGATTTTCGAGACCGAGATCGTCGACCGCACCGCGCGCAGAATCGCCAAGAATCGCTTCGCCATTCGCTTCCCGTTCGCCTGCCGCTACGACGCCATGACCGTGGTGGTTGACGAGGACTACCACGCCTTGGTGGCGATGGATTTCATGCAGCAAACCATCGCGCTGAGCGGTATTGAACCGATCAGCCTGCCAGCGGAGATCGAGCTCAGCCGCGCGATTCCAGCAGCCCTGGCGTTGGCACCAGAGCACTTGCGCGACGCACTGGAGCTGATTTGTGTCGGCATTGCCGAAAATACCCTGACCGACGATGTCGCCGCCTTCGCCCGTGACGACACGGTCAAACCGTCAGTGAAAGGTCTGATGGCTGATCATCTGCTTGATGAAGGGCGTCATTCAGCATTCTGGGCGCGGCTGACACGTATTTACTGGCAAAGCGCTTCGCAGGACGACCGCCAATGTCTCGCTGCGATTCTCCCGGTATTCCTCGATCAGTACCTGACCAACGATATCCAGAAAGCCTTCGACTTCGAACTGATCGCGCAACTGCCAGTCGCCCCCCACGTGCACCAGGCACTACGCGAGGAGGTCATGGACATGGCCTATCCGATCCATAGCCAGCATCCACTGCTGAGCAACATCCTGCGCTTTTTTCGAAGCAGTTCGATGCTCGACTCGCCTTGCGTACAGCATGCACTGGCGCACTACCTGCCCCAGGCAAGGAGCGCGCTATGAGACGTCTCGACATCCTGATGATCGGCGCAACGCCGGCGCTGACACTGCTGAGTCAGGCGATTGAGGAGCATGGCCACGCGGTCATTCAGGTGAGCTCTGCCCAAGCCTTGGCGCTGCACTCGCTTAACAAGCCGCACCTGGTGATCGACGATGGCAGTATCACCCTCGACGCAGCGCAATGGAATGTGTTGCAGGATTGCACGCTTCTGAGCCTGCGTCTGGGTGTCTACCAACAGCCAAACAATGACCTGCCCGCAATAGAGCTGTTGTGTTGGGCTGGCAGCTGCACTGCGCAACAGCTGATCGGGCGCCAACAAGTGGCGCCAGTCCTGTCGGGCAATGGCCAGCAATTGCGTCGGCAAACAATCGACGCCCTGCAGGAGATGCTTGCTCTACAGGTCGGTCGTTTCGCACGTAATGCGGATTATTTGCTCGAGCTTTCGGCGATCAATCCGGGCCAGCATGACCATGAGCAAAACCTTGGCTGGCTTGAACAACTGGCGTTTGTTCATCGCTTCAACCAAACGCATTACCCCGAGCTGCTGCGTCAAGCCGACATGCCGTTGATCGAACGCCTGGACCAGAGCCTGCGCCGTTACGCGCACAATCCTGCGTTGAACCTGAACGGCCAGCGTATGGACTTTCACCAGTTACACGCTCAAGCCGTTGCCATCCAGCAACAGTTGCTAGCACTGTTATCTGCGACCGTAAACCCCATGCGACCCGTTGTAGTCGGTGTCTGCATCGGTAAATCACCCGCGCTCTATGCCAGTCTGCTAGCGGTGCTGGGCTGTGACGCGGTTTATCTACCGCTGGACCCGAGCCAGCCAGCACAACGGCTGCGCCAGATTCTCGCTGATGCCCGAGCCTGTGTACTGCTGCACGACGGGCAGTTCGAATATGACGATCCAAACCTGACGACGCTGGACGTGCGCCAAGTGCCTGCCGTGGAGCACGTCCCGCTGCCGGCATTGATGTTGCGACGCCCAGGCATGGAGTCCCCATGTGTGGCTATCTACACCTCGGGCACCACCGGCCAACCCAAAGGCGTTCTGTTAAGCCAGCGCAACCTTAGCCATTTTCAGGCGTGGTACAGCGCACACGTGCAGCTGTCACAGCATTGTCGGGTTCTGCAGTTCTCGACCATCGGCTTTGACGCCTCACTGCTGGATATCCTACCAACCTGGATCTGTGGCGCCGAGTTGGTGGTACCCAACGAGGACCAACGCCGCGATCCACAACAACTGCTCACGCTGATTCGCCAACAGCGGGTCAGCCACGCCTTCCTGCCACCTGCACTGTTGAGCATTCTGCCGCTTGAGCAGGGTTTGAGCCTGACTCACTTGATCACCGGCGGCGACGTGTGCGAGCCAGCGGTGATCGCTCAACTGGCTGAACAGTGTCAATTGCACAACATCTATGGCCCCACGGAAACCAGCGTGCTGGCAACCACCCGGGTCTTCCTGGGGGGCGACAACCCGCGCAACCTGGGGCATCCGATCGCCAACACACAGGTATTGATCCTCGATCAAGACTTGCAGCCAGTCGCTGAGCAACAACCCGGCGAACTGTACATCGACGGTCCCGGCGTAGGCCTGGGGTACCTGAACAATCCCCAGCTCAGTGATGAGCGCTTTGTACAAATGACCTTGGCTGACGGCAGCCATCGGCGCCTATACCGCACGGGTGACATTGGCAAATGGACCGCTGATGGCATCGAGTTGTGTGGTCGCCTGGACAATCAGGTGAAGATCCGCGGCTTTCGCGTCGAACCGGAAGAAATCGAACATTGCTTGCGCGCCAGTGGATGGTTCCGCCAGTTGGCCGTGGTCATAGATGAACAGCGTCGAATCCTCGTCTTTGCCGCACACCCCACCAGTGAGAACGCTGAGCAAGGCTTGCGTGAGCATGCCGCGCAAAATCTGCCCGACTACATGCGCCCGGTTTTCTATCGATGCATGGCGCACATGCCCTACACCGCAAACGGCAAGATCGACCGTCAATCGCTGCTGCAACTGCCGCTGGAGCTGGCGCAGAGCAACCGGCGCCGCGTTCCGGTCAATGTGATCGAGAGACGGCTGCTGAGTATATGGAGCACGCTTCTGGAGCTGCCGGAACAAGACATTTCCACCGATGACAGCTTCTTCAATCTGGGTGGACACTCCATCTTGTTGTCTCGGCTGCTGTTGAGTGTCCGTGAACAATTCGGCCGCGGTATCCCCATCAACCGCTTCATCGAAATGCCAACCCTGTGTCGTCTGGCGCAATTGGTTGGCGGCGAGGCCAACCCTGCAGGCGAAGTCGATCCGCAGGCTGAGCGTGATTGCTGGCGTGAGCTGGGGCTGACGATTCAGCCCTTGGCGCAACTGGGCGATGTGCACAAAGTAATCGTCACCGGCGCCAACAGTTTTCTCGGTGTTCACCTGGTCGAAGCCTTGCTGGCATGGGGCGCCAGCGAAGTGGCATGCCTGGTTCGGCGCAATGCCCAACAGTCGGCCCGCGAACGCTTTTATCAGGCGCTGGAGGAAAACCAGCTAGATGCCATGGACCTGGAGCGGGTGAAGGTCTTCGACGCCGACCTGCGCCTGCCGCAACTGGGCCTGAGCGATACCGACTACGACTACCTCGACAGCCACTACGGCGCATTGCTGCACAATGCTGCGCAGGTCAATCACGTGCTGGACTACCAGGCCTTGGCCGCTGACAACGTCGAACCGCTGTTCGAATGCCTGCGCTTGTGTGAGGGCCGGCGCAAGAAAATCTTCAATTTCATTTCAACCTTGTCCGCCTGCAGTGCCATCGACAGTGACGGCTTGGTACTTGAGCAGGGGCCAGTGCAAACCCCACCCGTCTACCTGCGCAACGGCTACAACCTGAGCAAGTGGGTCGGCGAGCGCATCCTGCAGCGCGCCCGCGACGAAGGCGTGTGGGTCAATATCTATCGCCCGGGCAATATCAGTTTCAACAGCCATACCGGCGTCTGCCAACCGCAGCGCAATCGCCTGATGCTGATGCTCAAAGGCTCGCTGCAGCTAGGCCAGGTTCCGGCCCTGGAGCTGAACTTCGACCTCATGCCGGTGGACTTCCTCGCCCGCTTCATTGCCTTCCACAGCAGTCGCTATCAGGTCACACAGTCGGTGTTCAACCTGCACAACCCTGAGCCGCTGAGCTGGCGCCGCTATGTCTCGGCATTTCGCGACAACGCCTGGCCGTTCGAACTGGTCAGTGTCGAGCATTGGCAGCGCCAATTGCAGCGAGTCGATCGCGATAACGCCTTGTTCGACGTGCTGGGGTTCTACCTGGACGGCTTTGAAGAAGACATCGGCGATATCTCCAACATTCAGCACGACAACGCTCGTGCTGGCGTCGAGCGCATGGGCGCGAGCTATCCGGCCAAGACCCCGGAGCTGCTGCAGCGCGGTCGCCAGTACCTCCACGAAATTGAATTTCTCTGAATCCTTAACCCACGCAGGAGATCCACAGCATGCAAACACTTCAACCCGACACCTTGATTAATAACCCCGACGGCTGCCAAGTGGTTGCCAGCGTCAAGATTGCCGCAGACGCGGCCAGTGTCTGGAGTATCGTCGGTAACTTTGCCGGTTTTCCGCTGTTCATTCCGGCGCTTTCCCACATCGAAATGACCGGGAGCGGCGTTCGCTCAGTGCGCAAAAAGTTGTTCAAGGACGGCAATGTGGTCATCGAACAACTCAACGCTCGCGATGAGCAGGCTATGTACATGACCTGGAGCCTGATCTACACCAGCTTGAACATCGGTAACCTGTGGGCAGCCATGCAGGTCGAGGCGCTGGACCAACACCAGGCTCGCGCTACCTGGACCATCCGGGCTGAACCGTACACCGGCGGTGACGCGGCGCTACCTGGATTTCAGGCATTTCTCCAGGGATTTGCCGATGATGCAATGAACAACGTGCACAACCTGCTCGAGTAAATCGGCCATCGGCACCGTGCCCGCTCCTGCAATGCCTGTTGGAGCGGGCTTGACCGGCGGCGCGTTGCATGCCAACAATGCGACTAATTATCATTTGTGCCCCCCCCTCCAGCAGCGCGCCTACATGCCTTCTCACGAGTCCATGCATTCGCTTTACAGTCATCACCACAGCTGGCTGAATACTTGGCTGCGTAGCAAACTGGGCAATGCCGCTGATGCCGCTGACCTCGCCCAGGACACCTTTGTACGCCTGCTACAGCGCCGCGAACAGCTGGAGCTGAATACACCGCGGGCGTTCTTGCGCACCATCGCCAGGGGTCTGGTGATTGATCACTGGCGCCGTGAAGAACTGCACCGGGCCTATCTTGAAGCGCTGGCACATTTGCCAGAGGCTGAGATGCCTTCTCTGGAAACCCGTGAACTGTTGCTGGAGTTGCTCGAACGCATCGCACAGATGCTCGATGGTCTCAAGCCCAAAGTGCGACGCGCCTTTCTGCTGGCCCAATGCGAAGGGCTGACACATAAGGAGATCGCCGAACAGATGGGCATCTCGCTACGTTCGGTTGAACGTTATGTGGCTGATGCGCTGTACCACTGCTACCTGCTGCGCTACGCGTCACAGGAGTAGCCCGGTATGAGTGCCCTCAATCCTGGCCCACGGGCGGTCAAGCAAGCTATCCATTGGATGCTCAAGCTGCGCGAAAGCGGCAATAGCCCGCAGTTACTGCAACAGTGCGAGCACTGGCGTGGCGCCAAGCAGGAACATGAACTGGCTTGGCAACGGGTGCAATCCCTGCATCAGGACCTCAACCTGCGCGCTGTCCCCGGTGCTGGCATAGCCTTGCAGACTTTGGAGAACAGCAGCCAGCGTCTGCAACGACGCCAAGCCCTGAAGCTGCTCAGCGGGGTACTGGTGATCGGCTCAGCCACATGGTTGGGCAAGGACCTGCAGGCACTCAACAATTGGACCTCAGACTTTGTCAGCACTACCGGTGAACATCGTCGCTTCTCTCTGCCCGACGGGTCGGTGCTGCACCTGAATACCGATAGTGCTGCCGACCTGGCTTTTGACAGCAAGCAACGCCTGATTCGTCTCAAGCGCGGTGAGATGCTGTTGAGCTGCGCCAATGACACCGCCTATGCGCCTGCTCGCCCCTTGCTGGTGCACACCCGCCACGCCCTGCTGGAAGGATTCGACGGGCGTTTTGTGGTGCGCCAAGATGCAGACTGCACGCGGATCAGCGTCATCCAGGGTAGTGTCGCCCTTCATACCCCCGGTGTACTTCAGTGGATCAGCGCTGGGCAGACACTGCGGGTTGATGCCCAGGGTTTCAGCTTGCTCCCACAGCAGGACATGGACGCTGCGGCCTGGACCGAAGGCTTGATTGTCACACGTGACATGCGTCTGGCTGACTTCGTCGCCGAGGTAAGTCGTTATCGCCATGGCTATCTGAGCTGCGCCGACGAGGTCGCCAATCTGCGCCTGTCTGGCGTGTTCCGCCTCGAGGACACTGACAAGCTGCTGCAACTTTTGCCGCAGACCTTGCCAGTCAAGATCAGCTACCGCACCCGCTTTTGGGTTCGCCTGGAACGCCTGGCCTGATTCCATATAATTTTTTTGGCGGGTTTTTCTCACGAGTCCGGCTAGGAAAGTAAGCGACTCCTACAGCCCTTATCGACTCAACGGAAGTTTTCATGCGCAATGCTTCGCCCTTGCTACGGGCCAACCACAAGAATGATATTCAACCCGTCTTAGATTCTGCTTTGCGTAAAAGTTTACGCCAAGCCATCCGTGCCGCTGTGCTCGGCACTGCGCTGGGCGTTACTGCCCTGCCAACCTTGGCGCTGGCCGAGCAGGCCAGCAGCGTCAGCCAGCAGTACAGCATCCCGGCGGGTTCGCTCAACGAAGTCCTCAACCGGTTCGCCCGTCAGGCCGGTATCACCCTGTCGAGCACCCCTCAGTTGACCGAAGGCCTGCAATCACCTGGCCTGCAGGGCAACTACAGCGCCGACCAGGGGTTGCGTCAGTTGCTCAATGGTTCCGGGCTCGAGGCCAGCAGCCAGGATGGCAGCAGCTATGTGCTGCACGTGCAAGCCCAGGATACCGCCCTCTCTCTGCCGAGCACCGAAGTGCGCGAGTTCGCCTTGGGTAACGCACTGGGCAGCATGGAAGGTTACAACGCCACCCACAGCCAGGTCGCCACCAAAACCAGCGCAGCGATCTTGGAAACCTCCCAGTCGGTTTCGGTGGTCACCCGCCAGCAAATGGATGACCAAGGCTCGCAGACCGTGGCCCAGACCATGCGCTACACCCCAGGTGTGTTGACCAACCCCTACGGCGCGACGCATCGCTATGACTATGTTGCAATGCGTGGCTTCAACGATGGCTCTGTGGATAACATCTACCTGGACGGCCTCAAGTCCATGGGCGACAGCGGCACCTACAGCACCATGCAGGTCGACCCGTACTTCCTCGAGCGGGTAGATATCCTCAAAGGGCCATCGTCAGTTCTTTATGGCCGTAGTTCGCCGGGTGGTCTGGTCGCCCTGACCAGCAAGAAGCCCTTGTATGAGGCCTATCACCAGCTTCAGGCGACTGTCGGTACCCAAGGCCAACGCGGCATGGGTTTCGACTTCAGCGGGCCGCTGGATGAAGATAAGCGCGTTGCCTACCGCCTTATTGGTCTGGCTGACCAGTCCGACACCCAGTTCGACCACAACGAAGAAAAGCGCTTCGCCCTGGCACCAACGTTGAGCATCAACTTCAGCGAAGACACCTCGTTGACCCTGCAAGCCTATCTGCAACATGACCCGGATGGCGGCTACCATGGTGGTGTACCGGCCAATGGTGCGCTGCACCAACGCAATGGCCAGCGCATTTCCGATCACTTCTTCGAAGGCGAGCCGGACATCGACCGCTATGAGCGAGACCAGCAGTCGTTCGGTTACCAGTTCGAGCACCGCTTCAATGATGTTTTCACCGCTCGACAGAACTTCCGCTACCTGGACTCGACCGTAAAGATGGATCAAGTCTATGCCTGGGGCTGGACTACACCGACCAGCAACGATCTGAACCGCTACTACACCGGCGGTGATGAAAAGCTGCATGCATACATCGTCGACAATATGCTGCAGGCGGAATACTTCACTGGCAGTGCCAAGCACACTACCCTGCTGGGTCTGGACTACCAACGGCGCAAGACCGTGGTCGACTGGCGCAGCGGTGCCCTGGCGCCGATCAATGCCTTCGACCCGCAGTACGGTAACTCAGAAATCACCTACTTCGATCCCACCAGCTACCTACGTCGCTTGCAGCAGACCGGCGTATACCTGCAGGACCTGATCGAACTGGATCAATGGCGTTTCTCACTGGGCCTGCGTCAGGACTGGGTAAAAACCTCGGATGAAAACCGCATTGCCGAGGCCAATCGACCGCTGGGCACTAAGATCAGTGACGACCGCACCAAGCTGACTGGGCGTGCCGGTGTGCTCTATCTGTTCGAAAACGGCATTGCGCCGTACATCAGCTACTCGGAATCGTTCAACCCCAACTCCTATGCCGATCAGAACGGTAATCCATTGGCGCCGACCGAGGGCACCCAGTGGGAAGCCGGTATCAAATACCAGCCGCCGGGCACCGACGACTTGTTCACCGCCTCCGTGTTTCGCATCGAGCAGGAAAACCTGGCGTCGAAATTACCGCAGGAAGAGTTCTATCGGCCTGTAGGTCAGGTGCGCTCGCAGGGCGTGGAGTTAGAAGCGCATGTGCAGCTCACCAACAACCTGAAAGTACTTGGCAGCTACACCTTCACCGACATCGAATACTCCAAATCCATGCCCAGCACCCTGTTCGGCAGCGACCTCGACAACAAGGGCAACTCGCCAACCCAGGCGCCACGCAACATGGCTTCACTGTGGGCTGACTACAACTTCCGTCAGGGAGCGCTCGACGGCCTGCGCCTGGGCGGCGGTGTACGTTATGTAGGCTACAGCTGGGTCGATGCGGAAAACACTATGAAGGTGCCTTCCTACACCCTGTTCGATGCTTCCGTCGGCTATGACCTGGGCAAGGTCGGCCTCAACGGTGCGGATGTACGGCTCAATGCCAACAACCTGACCAACGAAAGCTACATCGCTTCCTGTGCCAGCCTGAACTACTGCTACATGGGCGAAGAGCGCAATGTCAGTGCCACGGTTAGCTACCAGTTCTGACCTCATGACATGAACCACAAAGCCAGCACCTGATTCCAGGCGCTGGCTTTGTCGCCTCTGGCGAGTTTAATTCGGACTTTCGATCATGCGTCATTTCTACGTTTTGCTGCATCGCTACGTGGGCCTGATTACGGCCCTGTTCCTGGCCATGGCCGGCCTTACCGGCAGCGTACTTGCCTTTCATCACGAACTGGATGAATGGCTCAACCCCTCTTTCTATGAAGCCCCTGGCGTAGGTGCTCGTCAGCAGCCTGGTGCGCTTGTGGATAAGTTGCAGGCCGAACATCCGCGCCTGCAGATCTGGTACATGGAGTATCCCAATGAATCAGGACATTCGGCATTGTTGGCGGCCGTGCCGCGCAACGATCCCAGCAGTGGCAAGCCTTATGAGGAGAAGAACACGGTGTTCTACCTCGACCCAGTCAGTGGCCAGACCCTTGGTCAGCGTTACTGGGGCGACTGCTGCTTCTCACGCGAGAACTTCATGCCGTTCATGCTCGAGCTGCATTACAGCCTGACGCTGCCTGGCAACTGGGGGATCCTGTTGATGGGAGTGGTAGCGATTCTCTGGGTCGTCGATTGTTTGATTGCGGTGCTGCTGACCTTACCTCGTGGCCGACCGTTCTGGCGCAAGTGGTCGACAGCCTGGAAGATCAAAGGTGGGCATGCCTATCGGCTGAACATGGATATCCACAGGGCGGGTGGCTTGTGGCTGTGGTTACTGCTGACGCCGGTGGCAATCAGTAGCGTGGCCATGAACCTGCCCGCTCAGGTGTTCAAGCCAACGGTATCGTTGTTCTCGCCGGTAGCACCAAGCGTCTATGAGGCCCGTGGCACCCTGCCAAAGGAGCAACTGGGGCAGACACTGCTCAGCTATCAACAGGCTTATCTGCTGGCTCAGCAGGAGGGCCAGCGCCTGGGACTGACGGCGCCGATCGGAGAGCTGTACTACAGCTTCGAGTACAACTTCTACGGTGCAGGATTCGGTCAGCATGATACTGATGCCCAGGGTAAATCGTGGTTATTCTTCCACGGTTCCGACGGGCATCTACTGGGTAAGGAGATTGCCGGACAGGGTACGCTAGGGGAACGCTTCTATCGCCTGCAGCTACCGATACATGGCGGTCGCATTATCGGGGTGGCAGGTCAGGTGTTGATTGCAGTACTGGGGATAATGATTGCGGTGCTTTCGTTGACCGGGGTGTACATCTGGTGGCGCAAGTTGCAGGCGCGGCGAAGTGGTAAGGCACGCAAGCTGGCTTAGTGCTTTGCCAGTTTCCACAAACCGCAGCCCCTGGAAAGACAAAACCCCTGTCTGCAGCGCAGACAGGGGTTCTGGAATTGAATCTTGACGATGACCTACTCTCACATGGGGAAACCCCACACTACCATCGGCGATGCATCGTTTCACTGCTGAGTTC
>NZ_JBNPJT010000036.1:0-15641 GCF_050312595.1 Pseudomonas sp. UM16
CGAAAAGCTATGCCGCTATGGTCTCGCTGGCTTGTTCCATGCGGTGTTTGCGACATCTCTTTTCGTACAGTGCCTAGCTCGCTTAGGCGAATCTTAAACAGAACCATCAAGAAAAGAAAATATTTAACTATAAAAGTCAAGAGAATCGCTGCTCTTGATAACCATTAGGGAAAATATTTACAATACTCTCTAGCTCCTCGCCACAATACTCAAAAACAACATCAAATTCAGAAAACGAAGACTCTGCATGCTCCTTCTGCTGAACGCGAATTCTGCTAAGCCGACTGTCAGAGTATACATAATCTGAGATACTACACCCAAACACCCCCCAATTGAGATCCCTTCTAACTAAATCGCCATCAAAAATAGAAACTGAGATATTCCTCAGATCACCTGAGCTTGTAAAGTGAATACGTTCGAGGCAATCATCTCCGTAAAAACAAAACTCTTTATTTACTATATTTTCGGCCTGACCATATATCTCGATAAAAATCACGCGCCCACGCTCATCAAAATGATAAACGTGAGTATTTTTTATGTTAACTGGCAACTTATTGAGCTTCCTACCCTTCTTATACCCTGCCCGCTCAACCTCATAAGGACGCAAATTATACATAGCACCCTTGCTTATTACCGACCGACACAACTCTAGAGAGACGCCAGACATATAATCGGACAAATATCTTTCACATTCAGAGCCAACCTCCTCATATTTTTTTTCAACCTCATGCAAATCATACATACAAATACTCTCCATTTAAAACACTCCACGCGCAATTTCCGAGCTCATCTTATTTAGCTCACTCAGAAAATCACTACTATTATTTATCGACACCAGCCGATCATATACCTTCTGTTTATATGCATTAGTATGAATACTGGCATGATTAGGCAAAGTGCTACCTGCCGGTAGTTTTACCTTACTATTTGAAGGTAGGAAAACACCATTGTGAGCAGTATTTATATCAATATCCAAATCTTTCATTTTTCCCTGAAGCGCAACCATCCGCACATCAGTGGAGTTGGACATAACAATATGGTGAGCAGAATTTTTGAAGCTAGGCTCCGACTTCCCCGCGGCGACCATATTTTCCCTAAGCGCCTTAGCGTCGCTAGAGCACGTTAACCCCCATGGGTCGATCCATACAACAGGATTCATTGCATATTTGTATAAATTAATGCCTCCCTGCAGACCTATTGGGTCTTGCGTACTAAATCGACCAACTTCGGGATCAAAGTACCGGAACGTGTTGTAATGCAGCCCAGTCTCGTCGTCAAAGTACTGCCCCTGAAACCTCAGGTTCTGCTCAACTTCATTGACCGTCAGTTGCTCTATCGTGCCCCAAGAGCGATACGTCGCCTGCCAGACGATCTCGCCCTCGCTGTCGGTCAGCTCCAGCGGCGTGCCGATCTGGTCGGTATGGAAGTAATACAGCTTTTGCTCTTCGCCCTCCGCCTGGTCGACACGCGCCAGCGGCGCATAGCTACCCGGCTCGTAGAGGTACAAACTGCTCTGCCCCGGCGTCTCTTCCCGCAGCATCCGCAGGCCTTGCCAAAGAAAGCGCTTCTGCTCAGTTTTGCCGTTGATCTCCGACTGCTTCGCCACCCGCCGCCCAAGGCTGTCGTAGCGATACTCGCCCGTGCTCTGCAGCTTGCCCTCGACCAGCGTTTGCGCCCGGACCAGGCGGTTTTCGCAGTCATAGGCAAAGCTCTGCAGCTTGCTATGCCCTGAACGTTTCTCGATCAGATTGCCCCAGGCATCGTAGCTGTATTCCTGATCCCGCCACTGCCTGATGCGGTTGTCCTTGACCTTGTCGAACTGGCTGGTATTGAAGTTCAACCGGTTGGCTGCGGCGTCGTAGCGAAATTCCTCACTCCCGACCAGCGAACCGGTATCGCGGCTGTGCAACTGGCCGTTGGCTTCGTACTCGTACTTGATCTCGCCGCGCAGCTTGTCCAGGGTGCGTACCAATTCACCCGCCGGATCGTACTGATAACGCCGGTGAATCGGGTTGTATGCATGCTCCACCAGCAATGAGGTGGTGATGCCGGCATTGTGCACTTGTGAGAGCTTTTCTGCCGGCAACGTCGAGGCGAACTGCCAGGCCTTGCGGCCCATCGCGTCATAACCGAAGCAACTGGTTAGCCTGCCTTGGGTGCGATACACCTCGCGGTGCAGATCATCGCGCTCCATGTCGCTGATCACCTGACCATCCAGGTTCAACTGGTGCAGGTGGCCACTGCCGTAGTACAGATGATTGAGGTGTTGGCCGGTGGGCAACGTCAGCGTGGTCAGGTTGCTGAGCGGGTCGTACTCGTAGCTCAGGGCTCCATCGGCAGTGACTTCCTGAGTCAGCCGGCCCAGCAGGTCGTAGGCGTATTCCAGCTTCTCTTCGGTTACGCCCAGTTGCTTGCCGGTCATGGTTGGCTGGCGTTGAATGCTCAGCAACCGATCACCGTCGTCGTACTCATACTGCTGCCGCGTATCGTTGTTGAGCTTCGCCAGCAAACGACCAATCGCATCGCGCTCGAACAGCGTCTCGCGTTGCGGCCGCTGCCTTGCTCGCCGGCCTGGCAGCGGGTACGGGAGGCAGCGTGCTGACGCCCCTTCACTCATTTAATAGACATTAACCATTTATAATTCTTTGATAGCCTGCCTGATCATATCGCTAAAAAACTCTTGAAAATCCTGATAAATTACATTTTTTTCCTTTGTCCGCTTAAAGGAAAGCTCCGTTTCTACTATAACCGGCTCTCCAGAACTGCCGATAATCGAGGTATCAATTGAGTAAATTGGGCCATACCCTGAAGCTTTAACTACAATCATCGAATCGTCTGCATCACCATCTGCACAAGCGCTTTTTGTCGCAAAGACAACACTAGGAACAGCTACTGCGTCAATTCCGCTTTTAGTAATCCCATAATAGGTATCACCTGCAAATGATAAGGCGCCATATTTTTTAAGAAACTCTATATATGAGCCAGGGAACTTTACACCCAGCGCTTTTTCGAAATCACATATAACTTCATCAGTAGCGCCACCAGCAAACGCAGGATCTTCCCCGCTTGCATTAATCTCCAACTCCAGCCTATCAATATAGCTCATATACATATCCCTTTCAAAAGTCTAACGCACGCAACTTTCAATATGATTTCCCCAAGCATTGAATGGACTGCGACTCATACTTGGCGGTGCGCTATTATAAAGGCGTCTCACCCCGTCTTGCCCAACCCAGCTTTTAGCTCTCTGGTTTGAGTACATATGCAATACCCTATCATGCTTCGAGTGAAAACCACTCTTGAGTGAGGAGATGAACGTTGGTCGTATTCTAGGTACACGCGAATGCCGCCAGTGGCGCTGATGTCAGTCAGCGTTTTGCGCGGTACGGGTGACATGCAGGAAGTGGCCAAGGGCGTTTTCGATGCGCTGCAGCGGCACCTGGCTGTCATCGACCGGCACCTCGCCGAAGTAGAAGAACAGGTTGTCCAGCTTTAATGGTTTTACAACCTCATAGGACTAATGAAAGTGAAATATTCAACTCATTTTTTCACTCACACTAGTCTCTCAATAATCGGCACAACCTGTCTCCGCAGCACCTAGAGCACCTAAAGAAAGCTATTCCGCGAACACGACCCTACATGGATTTAAAAGCGGCCCTTAACTGCGACGCATATTTTTTGTTATTTGGAATCCGTATAGACTTCAGATACCCATCCAAATCCTCAGGTTTATTTTTTAAAATATAAAACTCCAGCAAATAAATATTTAGAAAATTCCTATAGAATGG
This sequence comes from Pseudomonas sp. UM16, assembly GCF_050312595.1. NCBI lineage: Bacteria > Pseudomonadati > Pseudomonadota > Gammaproteobacteria > Pseudomonadales > Pseudomonadaceae > Pseudomonas > Pseudomonas sp. UM16. Next base: position 3,789 of record NZ_JBNPJT010000036.1, read on the forward strand.
ATTAACAGCTAGAACCACATCATCTTCATCTTCCTGATGTTTTCCCTCCTGCTCATTTTCTGTACCTTGTATAATTTTTAATTTTTTTGAAATGTACCTGCAAAAACCATCAGCATCCTCTGCAATATTAGAAAGTTCAAGTGGCTGAACCTCTGCAGCATTGAACTTCATAGCATCATACTTCAGCAACACATCAGAGACGTCTTCATCATTAACATTAAAATTCAATATCCGCATCACACTTTTGAGTAGCTGATTATAAATATCACTCTCTACCCAGTCTCGAACCTGCTTTGAATCTACCATACATCCAACCCCTTAATAATTTTTGATAACTCATAGCCCGTGTGCCTAAAGGGATCAACCACTTCGTGCTCCCATGGCGTCAGTGAATTGTAGTGGTCAACTAATTACGGACACCTCGATAGGTGGTTTCGACGCCATCGCCCGTTCGTAAACGGTCGGTGGCAGATATCCCAGTTTCGAGTGCAGCCGCTCGTTGTTGTAAAACCCAACGATGTATTCCGTGATATCCCGTATCGCTTCAGACTGATTGGCGTAATCGCGACGCCAGACGCGCTCCATTTTCAAGCTCAAAAAGAAGCGCTCCATCACGGAGTTATCCCAACAATTCCCTTTACGACTCATGCTTTGCAGCATGTCATTTCTTGCCAGCAAGTCTCTGTAGCTCGCGCTTGCGTACTGGCTTCCACGGTCTGAATGGGCGATCAGACCAGGTGGCGGTTGGCGTTGAGCAATTGCCAACTGCATTGCACTACACACCAGCTCGGCTGGCATGTTCGCAGCCATGGACCAGCCCACGACCTTGCGTGAGAACAAGTCCAGCACCACAGCAAGGTACAGCCAACCACTACGGGTTCGGATGTAGGTAATGTCAGCCACCCAGGCCTTGTTCACCGCCTCGGGTTCGAATTGACGGTTCAACACGTTCTCGGCAACCGGCAGGTCATGTTTGCTATCGGTCGTGTGCACAAACTTACGCTTCCAGGCCGAACGCAGGCCATTGGCGCGCATCAAACGACGAATTTTATAAACGCCTACTTCCATACCTTTGGCACGCAACACTTTACGCAACGGGCGACTGCCATAGCAGCCGCCGCTCGCAGCAAACGACGCCTTGAGTTGCACGGTCACGGGACAAATCGATACCGGCGCCTCACGCTTGTTGGCCTCGTAGAAGCCGGATCGGCTGATACCCAGCAGCCGACAGACATACGCCACCGAATAAGCCTTCTGTTGCAGTTGCCGAACCAATCGATACGTTACTTCAGCTCGCGGGCAAAGAAGGCGGTGGCTTTTTTTAATACATCGTTATCCATCTTGAGCTGGCGGTTTTCCTGCTCCAGCTGTCGGATGCGCTGCTGCTCGGATGTGAGTGGTTTACCTATCCCGGCCTGTCCCAATTGCTCGGCCTCGTACTGTTGAACCCAGCGCCGAACGGCTGTCTCACCAAGATCCAGGTCGCGGCAGACCTGCGGAACGCTCAGCCCTTGGTCCGTGATCATCTTCACCACTTGCAGCTTGAAGCCTTCGTCGAATGTCCTGCGTTTCTTGATCATGAAAATCTCCTCGATAGATGCATTTTCCACCTATCGAGGTGTCCGGGGAAATTAGACCACTACAAATCTAAATTCTGAGTTGTGTGTACACCATCCCCACCCACTCGCTGAGGGATATCTCTGTGGTGGAGTTCCATCGATACATCTTTTATTTCAGGGAGACCTGTCTTTCTATTAATGACTTCAGCAGTCATTTTAGGCGCCTTACCTTCCGCCATCCGAGCAAGGTTGGCAGGGGAATATGCTTGAGTAGGGGCTTTAGCCTCAGCTTTCCAGTAGTTCTTACGCGCAGTCCCCCAGCACTCCCATCCCCAAGGATCAATCCAGCCCGTTGGGTTCGGTACGTATCGATAAAGGTTGAACCCTCCATCCAATCCAATCGGATCCTGCGTTACAAACCGCCCCACTTCCGGATCGTAGTACCGAAACGTGTTGTAGTGCAGTCCAGTCTCGTCGTCAAAGTACTGTCCTTGAAACCTCAGGTTCTGCTCGACCTCACTGACCGCCAACTGCTCAATCGCTCCCCAAGACCGATACGTCGCCTGCCAGACAATCTCCCCCTCGCTGTCGGTCATCTCCAGCGGCGTGCCGATCTGATCGGTATGGAAGTAGTAAACCTTCTGCTCCTCCCCCTCCGCTTGATCGACACGCGCCAGCGGCGCATAGCTTCCCGGCTCGTAGAGGTACAAACTGCTCTGCCCCGGCGTCTCTTCCCGCAGCATCCGCAGGCCTTGCCAGAGGAAATGCTTCTGCTCGGCCTTGCCATTGATCTCGGACCGCTTGGCGACCCGCCGCCCGAGGCTGTCGTAACGATACTCGCCCACACTTTCGAGCTTGCCGTTGATCAGTGTTTCCGCTTTGACCAAGCGGTTTTCAGCGTCATAACTGAAGTGCTGCAACTGGCTCAGACCGCTGCGTTTCTCGATCAGATTGCCCCAGGCATCGTAGCTGTATTCCTGATCACGCCACTGCCTGATGCGGTTGTCTTTGACCTTGTCGAACTGGCTGGTGTTGAAGTTCAGCCGGTTGGCTGCGGCGTCGTAGCGGAACTCTTCGCTACCGACCAGCGAACCCGTGTCACGGCTTCTCAGTTGACCGTTGGCCTCGTACTCGTACTTGATTTCGCCGCGCAACTTGTCCAGCGTGCGTACCAACTCCCCGGCTGGGTCGTACTGATAGCGCCGGTGAATCGGGTTGTACGCATGCTCCACCAGCAATGAGGTGGTGATGCCGGCATTGTGCACTTGTGAGAGCTTGTCGGCCGGAAACGTCGAAGCAAACTGCCACGCCTTGCGGCCCATCGCGTCATAACCGAAGCAACTGGTTAGCTTGCCTTGGGTGCGGTACACCTCGCGATGCAGGTCATCGCGCTCCATATCGCTGATCACCTGACCATCCAGGTTCAACTGGTGCAGGTGGCCACTGCCGTAATACAAATGGTTGACCTTGCGTCCGTCCGACAAGGTCAGCGTGGTCAGGTTACTGAGTGGGTCGTACTCGTAACTCAATGCTCCCTCAGAGGTGATTTCCTGAGTCAGCCGCCCCAGCAGGTCGTAGGTGTAGTCGAGCTTTTCTTCGGTGATGCCCAGCCGTTTACCCACTGCGGTTGGCTTGCGCTGAATGCGCCAGTTCGACCATGTGGAGGCGGCTACCTCACCGACGATGAAGCCTGCGGTGAACTTTAAGGCACAGGGTGACGACTATCATGTTGGTTTTGATCAGTTGAGCAATCCCTAAGCGCACGGGCGGTCAGCATATCCAAAAAGAATCGCAATAGACTGGAGTCTCGCCATATGTGCCAGTCACCTCGCCCTGATTTTGAAAGAGCAATAATTCATAAAGCAGTATTGAAACTACGCACACCCTAGCAAGAAAAACTCACCAACACACTTATTTTCAACAAAAAACAACAGCCACACTTACCAAAAGCACAATTCCCAAAAAAAAAAACACTTATCACTTCAATGCCAAGAGCGGTAAATCATAACCTTTATTTTTTACAATTTCCTTGCATGAAAGCACCTCAGAAAGTTCCTGCTCGGACACCAACCCTGGACATAAAGACATCGCGCAATGAACAAACACAGCAGGATATGCGTAATTATCTGGCGCGCTCAAAACATCCCGAATGGTACGCCCCGTAGGAGCTATACACCCTAGGACCATTGGGATATAGAAATCTTCCAAAACCGATCCAATATGATCGCAAACACTTCTCAAAGACACAGAGTCAGGAGTTTTAATTGCGCCACCAAAGTCACCACTAAAAATCTTACCCCGATCACCCGAAGTAGTAAAAGAAAAACCAGCACCACCAAACAAATTACTCTTATACGGGGGAGTGTAATGCGAGGCGCAATCAAACAGCGACCCACCATATACTAGCCCCACAAGAACATACGCATCCACGCGCGCCAAATGTTCAAACACAAGCTCAGCAACTACTTTTTTTTCATACTTAAACTTTAGTTTGTTCCTTGAAGCAATCACACCCGGAAAACTAGCAGAAACCTCTTTGAGTTTCTTCAACAGCTCAACCTCAAAAACAGAGCGACTTTCCAGAGTCATAAATCACCGATACTTAAGCACATTGAAAACTGCATCATGAACAGCCCCTTTACCACCCAAAAGCTTACCACGCGCACTACCTGTATCGACCTTTAACTTCCCAACTGTACCACTTGACGGCTTAATCACACCACCACCTAGATGATTAGTTGTATTGGCAGGGCTACTCATATCGAAAACACCAGAAGCCTTCTGATTTTTTGTGAGCGATCCCGACCCATGCTTTACTTCAAATACGTGCAGATTACCTTGAGCATCCCTAGCAACAAAGTCAGCACGCACCCTGCTCCCATTCACTTTCATGGTAACTTCTTCAGCTACAATTTTATACCCATTGCGTTCCAAGTCATGCATAGCCTTAGTCCGACCTTTATCTCCACTGGCCGCACTTTTACACAATCCAAATGGATCAATCCATGTTACCGTGTTTGGGGCATACTCATAAAGATTGTACCCACCGTATAAACCAATCGGGTCCTGCGTTACAAACCGCCCCACCTCCGGATCGTAATACCGAAACGTGTTGTAGTGCAGTCCAGTCTCGTCATCAAAGTACTGCCCCTGAAACCTCAGGTTCTGCTCAACTTCATTGACCGTCAGTTGCTCTATCGTGCCCCAAGAGCGATACGTCGCCTGCCAGACGATCTCCCCCTCGCTGTCGTTCATCTCCAGTTGCGTGCCGATCTGGTCGGTATGAAAGTAGTAAAGTTTTTGCTATTCACCTTCGGCCTGATAAGTCGCGCCTACGGCGCTTAGCTAGCCTACTCGTAAAACCGACTACCTAGAATTACCCAAAACTATTTGCCACCATGCACAGTTAGTATAATTATTAGCCTGACAGGAACAAATTTTCTGGCAACCATACTATTTACTCTAGCGAACCCCTAGGCCACTAGAAAAATAGATGTTAGACATGGACAGCAGGCAGACTGCGCGAAATACACAAAAGATCGATTTAAAATAAAGTTGAACGCCCCGAGCACTTGTACTCGTGGCGCACTTACAAAAAGCCACAACATTAGAAAACTGATAACACCTGACAACCATTAACAATGGCAAACAAAAACCTATGCCCCTCGTATTTTTTAGCCCTTTTTCTAGCCGAGAAACATTGGATACGCCCCTCCTTTATCCAAATATGCAAACCAACCAGGGATAACCTTTTTAAACACTTCCACCCCTTCAGGAGAGTCTCCAGATTTTATTAGGACAAAATCCACATTCAACTCACCATCTACACCAAAAGGGTCAACATACAGCAAACCATGAGTTCTCATGAATGCCAACAAAACCGTAAGCTTGCGAATTATTAGCTCCTGATATTACTTACTTCCATTTCCAGAATAAAGCATAGGATCGCTACTCAACGCAAAGTCAACGCCACTCATTCTGCACCTCGAGTTCACGCCCGAGTACATTAGTCGCCCAACTGCTTCGCCACTTAAAAATAAAACCTATAGGTGTAGATAGTCGCATGAGCATTGCGTTCGTCCAACCTAAAGAAATATCTCAAATATAAAAACATGCCCAACGGCTAAACCTTACACACCATCCCGAGACCTTCAACACCAACTCATCCATGGTGTTACCGGCACAACAATGTAGCTCACTCGTGACATCAATCAATAAAACCCCAACAAACAGTCCCCCTAAATCAGTCACCCTGACTCGCGGCTACTCCAATTTCAAGCAGAACCGATCCAAATCAATAAACATGACACTCCTCATTAACAACAAGCAAAAGCCTACCCCACAATCCGCAAAAACCAAACTTAATAACAGACCTACAAAGCGAAGCTCACAACAACCTAAATAACAATCAGCTTATCCTTTGAATACCCCACAGGCCATCTCCCGGAAAAGTAAAGATCAACCACCCTTGACCAAACGCTGCCACTTCCATAGTAGCACTCAGACACGTATTGTCGAAATGCAAAACAAGCTGCATTTCGTGCAGCCACACTAAAATCATGCGCACCCGCAATAAATTTTTCCTTTGGCACTTCTTTAATCGACTGCATAACTGCCTTACTAACTTTAAGTCTAAGCTCAACTAGGTCCTTAGGAGCCTTGGGGAACGAATTGAAAGGATCTTCTTGAGTAGGAGTAGTCGGTAACCATTCAAGATTTTTATAGACCCCATGAAAATCTGACTCTTCTGGCTCAACAAAAACTTTAAACACGCTCTCCACATAAATCACCCCTTCATTTAAATCAGGAGCACAACCCATCCTGGAGAAAAATCTGGCACGCGCTATATCATCAACCAATTTTTCAGCATCTAACATATCAACCTCTCACATCTGTTATCGTACCCGGCGGCAAGGCCTTTCTGCTCTGCTGGATAGTTGTTCTTAATACTCCACCTGCAGCGTGTGGCCCAGGTATTCCAGGAAGCGAGTGATTAGGCAGCTTTCCTCTCGTCGGCATAAGATTCCACCACTTGTTGGCACCTCCACTCTCCAAGGGAATTACATGATGAGGTGTTGCCCCTTCTGGCCAAACTCGCCCTGTATTAACCTCCCACTGTTTCATTAAGTAGTCTTGATCTCGAGCAAACTCTTTTCGGGCCACCTGATTCTGGAAGGCACTACGGCGCTGCACAACTGGCAAGTTTCCTTTCAAAGTTGCTGCTTGTTGTGCAGTAATTTTACCTCCAGGTGCTGCCACCTGGTTCGCTTCCGCAATGACCTTATCATGCAGTTTGCCACATGATAATCCTAACGGATCTACCCAGCCATGGGGCTCAGGAGCGTATTGATAGAGATTGCTTCCTCCCTCCAACCCAATTGGATCCTGCGTTACAAACCGCCCCACCTCCGGATCGTAATACCGAAACGTGTTGTAGTGCAGCCCAGTCTCGTCGTCAAAGTACTGTCCTTGAAACCTCAGGTTCTGCTCGACCTCACTGACCGCCAACTGCTCAATCGCTCCCCAAGACCGATACGTCGCCTGCCAGACAATCTCCCCCTCGCTGTCGGTCATCTCCAGCGGCGTACCGATCTGATCGGTATGGAAGTAGTAAACCTTCTGCTTCTCCCCCTCCGCTTGATCGACACGCGCCAGTGGCGCATAGCTACCCGGCTCATAGAGGTACAAACTGCTCAGCTCCGGCGTCTCTTCCCGCAGCATCCGCAGGCCTTGCCAAAGAAAGCGCTTCTGCTCAATTCTGCCGTTGATCTCCGACTGCTTGGCCACCCGGCGCCAGATGAGGCTCGGGTTGCGCGTACTGCGGTTGAGTCGATCATCCAGGTTTGCAAATCGATAAAGCCTTGCTCATTCAATCTCAAGTGCAAGCGTTTGAGCATCTGATCGAATGTCCCCTGGTTTCGCCAGCCCCGAAACCGTTGATACACCGTTGACCAGGGGCCGAAGCGTTCCAGCATATCTCGCCACGCAGCACCTGAGCGGAGCACCTAGAGCACGCCATCGAGCATCAGGCGGTCGCTCAGGCGGGGCCGCCCCCGGCCATGGGTTTCGGTGAAGAGATCAGCAACCACACCCCAGGCCTCATCCGAGAGTTCATAACGCTTTGCCATCACAGGATTCCTTTCCGTAGATGGATGGAAACTCTACAAAATTTCAGCTTCCGAGGGACGCCGATTGAGTTTCTCGGGATCTCGTACAGAGCCTAGCTTCTCAGATCCAATATCGAGCACAACAGGCCCGGACCTGCTAATAGTGAGAGGCATGGTCTTACAGGAAACTGGCCTACTACGTACAGCAGCTCAATACTTTACTTTTGCTGCCTCACTACACCAACCGATTAAAATTCTACGCTGCTGGCTAGCAAACTGCCAAAAATCACAGTCACTTACAGAGACTCTATCCCCGCCAATTTCCAGCTCCCCGCCAGCAACTATTCTTGAGTCGTTGACTGTTATGTACCGAACATTGCTTGCATTCATCAACTACACCCCGGATTGCTGCCCCTTTTAATTCAGGCTAAGGTTAGTTGCCATCACCCAGAATTTCATAGCATCAATCGACCTTTGATGCGACAATTGCAATTAACACTATCAGTTACCCTCAAATAAACCAATGTACGCCAACCCATTATAACTAGTTTTAAATGGCCGAGGCACAACAACCCCCCCATCAGAATACCAAAATATAGCATTGGCTTTGGTTATGCCCAGCCTTATGCATTCAGCTTTAACATCCAACAACTCACTAGAATCAACAGATGACTCCTTGAGGATCTCATCCAAACTCACTTCTTGAGTTTTTCTGGGAATTATCCCGATAAAGTCCTCATCATACCATTTTATTCCGAGATCCTGACAAAATTCACAGACTTTATATGCGGGATCATCCATATCCACAGAGTAGTCCAACTCGAAATATTTGAGATATACAGGTTCCGGGGAAAAATTAGTACCCACCCATACATGCACTTTTTCATAGCGCTCGATATCATAAATATCCATTTAACAAGACCCCAATTTCATGTGATTACGATGGTGTGTATCAATGACACTCAACGCTTCAGCCTTACTCTTGGTCTTAACCAAGTCCTTTATAAGTTTATTATGGAAATTTCTACCTGCGCTACTTCCGTGGTGCGGGCCATCAGGCACTGGATTGCCATGCCTATCAGTTACGCCGACAAAAGTAATATCTTTAGTAGGCACGGTCATTTCCTTGAGTTCTTGGGCAGTAAAACTAAGCTCCCTTGCCTTGGAGGCAATCGAAACCGGGAACATCTCATGTTTCCCGCCAGGTTTTCGAAGCGCCTCCTCCACTCCCTTTTTGTTATCAATGACATCTTGGACTGAAGCACTATTAAACCAGCTTTCAAAGCCATTTTTCTCCCATGGTACCCAACCCAACGGGTCAATCCAAAGCGTCGGGGTAGGCACATAGGCATAAAAATTAGCTCCGCCCCGCAGCCCGATTGGGTCCTGGGTGATAAACCGCCCCACCTCCGGATCGTAATACCGAAACGTGTTGTAGTGCAGTCCAGTCTCGTCATCAAAGTACTGCCCCTGAAATCTCAGGTTCTGCTCAACTTCATTGACCACCAGCCGCTCTATCGTGCCCCAAGACCGATACGTCGCCTGCCAGACAATCTCCCCCTCCCTGTCGGTCATCTCCAGCGGCGTACCGATCTGATCGGTATGGAAGTAATATAGCTTTTGCTCTTCGCCCTCCACCTGGTCGAAACGCGCCAGCGGCGCATAGCTACCCGGCTCATAGAGGTACAAACTGCTCTGCTCCGGCGTCTCCTCCCGCAGCATCCGCAGGCCTTGCCAGAGGAAATGCTTCTGCTCGGCCTTGCCATTGATCTCGGACCGCTTGGCGACCCGCCGCCCGAGGCTGTCGTAACGATACTCGCCCACACTTTCGAGCTTGCCGTTGATCAGTGTTTCCGCTTTGACCAAGCGGTTTTCAGCGTCATAACTGAAGTGCTGCAACTGGCTCAGACCGCTGCGTTTCTCGATCAGATTGCCCCAGGCATCGTAGCTGTATTCCTGATCACGCCACTGCCTGATGCGGTTGTCTTTGACCTTGTCGAACTGGCTGGTATTGAAGTTCAGCCGGTTCGCTGCGGCGTCGTAGCGGAATTCCTCACTACTCACCAGCGAACCGGTAGTGCGGCTATGTAATTGGCCGTTGGCCTCGTACTCGTACTTGATTTCGCCGCGCAACTTGTCCAGGGTGCGCACCAATTCCCCGGCCGGGTCGTACTGATAACGCCGGTGAATCGGGTTGTACGCATGCTCCACCAGCAATGAGGTATTGATCCCGGCGTTATGCACCTGCGAAAGCTTTTCTGCCGGCAACGTGGAGGCGAACTGCCAGGCCTTGCGGCCCATGGCGTCGTAGCCAAAGCAGCTGGTGAGCTTGCCTTGGGTGCGATACACCTCGCGATGCAGGTCATCGCGCTCCATGTCGCTGATCACCTGGCCATCCAGGTTCAACTGGTGCAGGTGGCCACTGCCGTAGTACAGATGATTGAGGTGTTGGCCGGTGGGCAACGTCAGCGTGGTCAGGTTGCTGAGCGAATCGTACTCGTATGACAAGGTGCCTTGCGCCGTCGTCTCCTGGACCAGTCGGCCGAGCAGGTCGTAGGCAAATTCGAGCTTTTCTTCGGTGATGCCAAGCTTCTTCCCGCTACCGGTGGGCAAGCGCTCAATCGACAGCAGGCGATCCCCCTCGTCGTATCGGTATTCCTGACGCGCATCGCTGTTGAGCTTGGCGATCAGTCGGCCGATGGCATCACGTTCAAATAACGTACTGCGCTCCGGACGCTCACCTCGCTCGCCATACCCGACTTCATCAACGCGGGTCAGGTGACCGCCCTCGTTGTAGCTGAAACGACGCGTCAGGTTGTCCACCCGCACCTCTTCGCTCAGCCGATCCGAGGCATCGTAGGCAAAGCTGTAGGTCGCGTTGTTTTCATTGACCAACGCCGTCAGGCGCAAGGCCTTGTCGTACTCGTAAGCAATGCGTTGGCCTTTGGCGTCCTGACGGCTGCTCGGCAAGCCACGTGCGGTGCGCAACAGGCGTGTGATCTGGCCTTTACCGTCGGCGTGGCTGAGCACCTGGCCATAGACGTTGTACGTAAAGCTTTCCGCGCTGCCGTCCGGATGGTTGATGCGCAGTACTTCACCGTCTGCCTTGCGCTCCAGGGTAGTGGTCTGGTTCAGCGCATCGGTCACTGCCACCAGATGCTGGCGCTCATCGTAGCGATAGCGGGTGCTTTTGCCCGAACAGTCCTGATAGCGCTCGACCTGGGCGAGCGCGTTCCACCACAGGTATTTGGATTTGTGGTTGGCATCGATGATGGTGTGTGGCAAGCCATCGTCGCTGTTCAGGTACTCGGTCAACTGGCCCAGGGCATCGGTTTCGGCAAGCAGGTTGCCTTTGTCGTCGTAACGCGCCTGCCAGGTGCTGCCGTCCGGGTAGCTGGCCTTGGTCACCAGGGTGGTCAGGTGGTGGTATTCGTAGGCGATCTTGCGGCCCAGTGGGTCCGTCTCTTCGAGCAAACGGGCAAATTCGTCGTACGTGAAGCTGAGCCGATTGCCGTCCGGCAAACTCAGGCCGACCATGTTGCCGTTGTCGTCCAGGTCAATCGCGTAACGTTCGCCGCCATAGTCGCGGCTGGCGATCACTCGGTGGTCGGTGTTGTAGTGCACCTCGAGTTCGCGACCGAGCACATCGGTCGCCCAGCTGGTGCGCCCTTCAAGGTCGTAGCGAAAATGGAAGTGCTCCCCGTCGCTGGTCCAGTGCTCCACCACCCGTGGCTGGCCACCGAGGGTTTCCCAGCGGTAATGACAACCCAGGCCCAACGCGTTGCTGTGATTCACCATCAGGCCGTCGACGTAGCTGAAGCTGCGTACGCTGTCGCCGTTGCGGTTGATCACCGTGCTGAGCTGACCCTGCTCGTCATAGCGGTACTGGGTCAGGGTCTCGACCGCCTGGTTGTTGACCAGCCGTTTGATCTCGGTCAGGCGACCCAGCGGGTGGTCGTAGTGCAGGTGCACGCGCGTGCCGCCAGTGGCGCTGATGTCGGTCAGCGTGCCTTGCTCGGTGCGGGTGAAATGCAGGAAGTGGCCGAGGGCATTTTCGATGCGCTGCAGCGGCACCGGGCTGTCGTCGTCCGGCACTTCGCCGAAGTAGAAGAACAGAGTGCGATCCATGAACCCCACCTATCCAGCCCTTGGGTAGCCGGTTACTGTGGCATCTCTGGCGAGCAGTT
>NZ_JBNPJT010000037.1:0-5068 GCF_050312595.1 Pseudomonas sp. UM16
CGCATAATGTGACGCACGTTATGTTAGCGAAGCCGGCCGATTAGGCCGAATCAGGCGCCGGGAAAATCGCGCAGCCCCGGCGCCGGATTTACACATAGCGTGCATTATGCGTGGCCCTTTTTTGATGGCATTTATTCAACCAGGTCATCGAGCTGCAGCACGTTTTTGCAATCAAAAATGATGGAGGGAGTAGGGTGGAAGGCACTGCAAAGCAGATCGCTTTGGCTGAAAAAATCAGGGCTGAGGCTCTGGATTCGCTTCGTGCTGCAGGGTCGGCGGCCCCTCATTTTCGCGTGGCTTGCCAGGCTCTTTCTGAGGCTGTTTCGAGCATTACCGATTCGTCCTGGATCATCTCCAATCGCTACAATCTCGGGCTCAAAGTAGGCGTCCTTTACGGCACTGATCAGCCTACGATTACGGCTCAGGAAGTGTTTTATCACCAGCTTTTGCGGAATGAATTTTGGCGAGAACCGCGCCTGCGCAAGGGCATTTCCACCTTCACAAAAGAGCGTCAGGCAGCGATCAAAGCTCTGTTCCAGGAAGCGTGGCGGCTCGAAAGAGCCTAGGTTTTGGGGTATATTCTGCCGCGTTGGCCGAAAGGCACGTTGCAATATTTCTGGCCGAAAGGCACTTACGAAGCCCGCTTCTCAGCGGGCTTTTTGCTGCGTCCTTTTCCCGTGCTCGGCTAAGTCAAGGGCCGCGACCCCGGCTCGTCGTGACAGCGCTTCATCGTCACGATGAACGGAGTCCCGGGCGAAGCGTACCCTTGACCATACGCTGACCCTTACCCTCTGCAAGGGAGTTAGGAGGTGCTTTTCCTCCTGACTCCCGCCGCGTCACAAAGGGTGACCCCCCGGAGGGCCGTCGGAGACGACTTTGCTTTTATTCGGTGTAATAGACGTAGCAGATGTGCTCGCCGTGCGGATTTGATAGCAGCCACTGAGGATCTTCTGTCCACCACACGGCACCATGCGAATAACCGTGGTCCATGACCTCGCGGAATCTCATCAGCCGGCGACTGATTTTTTCTTTGGTGTCGAAGCCTGATCGAAGATCCCCAAACGCTTTGATGATTCGAGCCATAGCGTCCACTTTTTCCATCAAGCCTGACGGCGTATCCCGTGCTATTTCGGCCAGTTCCTGCAGCGTTATTGGATCGCCTGACTGCTCCAGATCCTCCAGGATGAGAAGGATGTCGATCGGGTCCTGTCGTCGGTACAGACGCTCGATGGCCATGAAGATCAGTCGATGGGTTGAGGTGCCGAACGATCCGGCATTCAGCTTGACCTGGTTAATCAAAACAGAGATCAGTGGAGCCTCTCCGTAGCGTCGAGGCTCCAGCCCCATCAGGATCAGCCAACCGAGCAATTCGCGCTCGATACCTTGCACGGTGAGCTCCTGCATCTCGATCAGGCCTTGGCACTTGCTGTTCAGCACTTGTAGCGATCCTTGCGATTTCTGGCTGGAGGAGTGGGGGTGCTGTTACACCCCCACTTCATTGCGGATATCCGCATTTTTTCATTTTTGTTGAGCCGTTTTTCCATAGCGTTTTAGAGGAAGCGCCAGATTCTGTCGGTCTCGATTTTCCTCCATCCTGATTCGCTCCAGCTCGAATACACGTTCTTGTACGAGCATTGCTCGGATCACACGTTTGACCGTTTGCCTGGTTTCTTCTTCCGTTTTGCTCAGCTCGCGTACCAGAAGTGATAAGTCACCGTCCTCCGTCAGTTCATCGTCGTCGAACATGATCTGATCGGCTGAACAGCCAAGTGAAATGATCACTTTCTTCAGGTTGTCTGCTCTCGGGTTCGAGACCTCACGCTCGATGTCCGCCAGCGTCCTCTCAGGCATTCCGCTGAGCCTGGCTAGCTCCTTGAGTTCCAGGCCTTGCTTGAGTCGTTCCTGCCTGATCCTCGTTCCAATGCCCATTCTGCTCGTCTCCAAAGACAGTTTCCCGTGGCTATAGCCCTATTATCAGGAAAAAACCGTTCTTTTTCTCTTGACTGCATCGGTGGACTGTCTATCATCGCGGAATACCTCCGTTATGACAGCGGTAATCCGTGGTTTCGCTAGCAAGGTTCAGGGATGCACATCTTCTACGACTGGCTCTCCGCCTACCAGGAATACGATTTCGACCTGCCCAAGGTGACGGACATTGTCATTGAGACCCTGTGCTCAAAGACTGGCGAGCTTTTGTCGAGCAAGCAACCTGGCTTCAAGCATGAAGGCAGCTGGTCGACCGTGATAATCATCAGAGTTCATGGCCGTCGGGTATTCATTGAAGGGAATCCAAGCCGCATCGATAGGGCAGACAACCTTTTTGGTTATACAACAATTGAACAGTGCGTGATCGTTTACAACCGTATTTTGGCTCAATACGGCCTTCCTCCGCTAACGAAGTGTACCCGGATTGATTTTCGCCAAGGTCCAGACGGACAACATGTTGGTACCACTGCCGATGGCATGGTAATTACTCGCATTGATGTGACGAGCAATCACGCTGTCGGTAAAGGTAACGTGCCCGCATATTTGAAAGGCATTTCAAGTCAAGCTATCGGTAGGAATTATGGTTTTTTATATCCCAATGGTCGCACTGTCACCTGGACAACTAAGGCTCTAGGGCAGGGAGCTCGTCTTCAATTCCGTAAGGCTTACGATAAAGCATTTGAAATGCTTAGTAATAGTCTCCCAAAATTAAAAAGAATCTTCGGCGAGACCTCCGAAGAGTATAAATATATCCAGAAAGTTCAGGCCTATTGCGAAGAGCAAGGCATTGTTCGTTTTGAACAAGGATTCAAGGCTGAATTTCTCAAACGCCATCACTTAGCCTATTGGGGCTTATTTGAAGAAGGTGAGCTTGCCCGCCTCCATGAAGATTTTTTGAAGCTTGATCAGAAGCTTAAGGTGAATGCCATGGACCTGTTATCGATTGCTGAACAGCTTGTAGCTTCGGGCGTGCGCCCTAATATGAGGGCAGCCAATACGACTGCAATGTACGCGATCCAGTGGATGAATGCACAAACTCCATTGGACTTTTCGAAACGCCAGGTTAATGAGCATGCTGCGCACCTTAATCGTATCGGAATAAACATCCGCATGCCGTTCGACCATACAAAATTCTCGCCTGTCATTGTCAAAGAAATACGAGAAGTTACGCGCGTTTCGGTTATCGAAATTCCAAACTGGTACAAGCGTCCGTCTGGCCATTTACAGTTGGTTGCAGCGTGATTACCGTACGTTTTGACGGAGCACGTCTAACAGCGTCAGATCGCCGCAATATCGAGTTCCGAAAGGCTCTCGTGGCATCGCGTTCTAACACGGTTCTCCAGCAGTCTGTAGAACAAACCATTCAAGCTCTTGAGTCCCGCAAAGAGCAAGCAGCTAAGCCTGAGCGTCTTTGGGTGCTCGATTATGAAACTAAAGGTACTCCATGCTTTGCTGAATGGATGGGTTACTAAGTGGATCGTGTGACTTATCAGAACCTGCGTTTTGAGGTGGAGGCCCAGATAGATGTTGCAATTAGATCTCCAGGACTGGATCAATCTGCTTGTGTTAATAGCCTTATGCGCGTCTTTTTGGCTGCACTGGCTCAACAAGAAGTAAAGCGGCAAAGCTCCCGCAGACATTTTAAAACCTTCAGGCGTGATCCTGATGTAATTGTGCCCGGCTGGGCATTTAACCCCCCAGTGGAAAATGATAAATGAAGATCCTGAAAGGCGTAATCGTTGATGTTATCGACCGTGGCACACCTGAGAAGCCCTGGGCAATTGTAGGCATCCAGGCCGAGAGCCTTAATCGCAATGGCATGAAGCAATTCGAGCTT
Organism: Pseudomonas sp. UM16; assembly: GCF_050312595.1. Taxonomy (NCBI): domain Bacteria; kingdom Pseudomonadati; phylum Pseudomonadota; class Gammaproteobacteria; order Pseudomonadales; family Pseudomonadaceae; genus Pseudomonas; species Pseudomonas sp. UM16. The sequence continues at coordinate 3,824 of NZ_JBNPJT010000037.1, forward strand.
TATGAGCTTTCCGTATTCGGTGATGCAGTCAAACAGGGGCTCCACAATGCTTACCGCGCTCAAAAGGGCGTCGAAGTATACGCTCCGTTCAACGTCTCTTATAACGAGCGCTATAAAGAGCTGAATTACCAGTTGGCTGGTATCCCTTTGCGTATTGAGGAACAGCGCCCAGTCGGTACTGGCGCAGCTGTTCAGAAGGCTTCTTAATGTCTGGCACCCTTTATTGTCCTTCTGAAATAACCTCTGAAGGCGGGGTGCCTGTTTGTTCTACTGGTTGGGTTGCTGTAACTACTACGGCCCCCTTCGACCCGTCTCAACTTGATCCATCAATAGTGGCTCAAGCTTTTGGGGCCGGATTCTCATTGCCTGCATCATTTTTGATAATGGCTATGGGGATTCGCGCATTTCTAAACTTCATCAAGCAATCGTAAGGATTTGTCTATGTCTATCAAAAAACTGTTCGCTGCTGCCGCTGTTGTCGCAACTACTGTATCGGCTCCGTCTGTTTTCGCTGCTGAAGGCGCCTGGGATTATACCGGCCTGACTTCCGGCATTGATTTCAGTGGTATCTCCGTTGGGGTGCTCGCTGTGGCCGGCCTTCTCGCTACTGTTTATGCAGGCATCAAGGGCGCTAAGATCGTTCTTAACTTCCTCCGTTAATTTTCGCAATCGTCTGGGCGTCTTCGGGCGCCCTTTTTTTTACCAAAATTAAGGCATTTCTCATGGACCAGCTTTGGTACTTCGCTTTTTTCTGTATTGGGTCTGGTTGTGCGTTTGCCGTGTTTGCTGGATGGTGAAATGAAAAAACTTATTTCTCTAATCGGCCTTTTATCTTTGCTTCCTAGTTCATGGGCATTTGCCGGGTGGACTTGCAATCAGTCATCGGCGTCAGTCTATCCAAATCAATGCACCGCTACCGGCGTTCAGGATACTCCTGAGTCTGCGGCTAACGCCTTCATGAATGCCTATAAAAATATGGGCAACCCCAACTTTACAGGCTATAAACTAGGCGCCTGTACCTCTTTGGGAGCCAATGACTCTATTTGCGCTTTCAGCTGGACGTATTTAGATAAACCATTCAACATGTCGGTGATGCTGACGAAAACTGATGATCAGGTATGCGAAAGCGCAGTATCGCTTAGAGGACCAGATTCAACCGCAACAAAAACCGGTAATGAGTATTATATTCAATGGACAATAAGGTCTATTGATTCTGACATATGTTACAAGTCGTGCTCTTATCTT
>NZ_JBNPJT010000038.1:0-4230 GCF_050312595.1 Pseudomonas sp. UM16
TTGTCCAAGCCTGCAAAAATACACTCTTCGAAGCTGTCCATCAGGGCGTGTTTCTGTTCGGCGGGGATGTTGCTTTCTTCAAAGCTCAGGCAGCCGGCGGTGTATTTCTTGGCGTAATCGCTGCTGTTTATCAGGGCGGCGGTTTCTTCGGGGTCGCCGCGTAATAATCTGGCTTCTTCTCGGTCGCGGTCTTTGCCTAGAAGATAGTCTATCGGACCACTCCCGCCGCCTTTCCCCCTATTGAAAAACTGCACAATCATTGGGACTGCCATCCGTTCTTTTCTTTGGCTAAAAAATCCCGTAGGGAATTTAAGGAACGTTCCAACGCTGCCAGCTCGGTCGTCGCCTTGAGTGCTTCCACATTGCCCAACGTGCCGACCTTTGCGGCGGTGTTCAGGGCCTTGGCTATTTGGTTCAGGTTGTTACCCATGCCTGCAAGGACGCGCACGACTTCGGGCGGGAATTGGAATTTGACGGTTTTTTTGTCGGATGCTTTGCCATCTTCCAAAACCCGCTCCCGAATGTAGCGGGCTAAATTCGGATGGGTCTTCTGTCGGGTCAAAGTCTCAAACTCGGTCGGGCTGACTCGGATGATGAGTTGCTTTGTTCGCTTTTCGGCGGCACTCGAACCTGTCAAAAGGGCAAAATACCCCTGTTTTTGACTGCTTTCTGCTCAAAAAAACGGCATTTCATCACGGCATTTCGCCGATACTCCATGAAGAACTCCGGGAAGAACACGCACGCCGCCCTGTCGGAACTGGTTTCATGTTTCCCCCAAAACGCCGCCCTGCTGGCCGGCTTAGGTCGCGCTGCTGCGCTCCAAGCTTTACCGCTTCGCCTGCTGGCTTCGCTAAATTGCGGATTGGAAAATTTTGAAATAAGAACCCCTATCGGGCTGTTATCTGATTATGGTTATTTTGACATAGTTGTATCATCTTAAAAACAAGCATACAATCTGCAAATCTTAGACAAAGCAAAACCCCCGCCAAACGCCAATCTGCACGGGGGTTTCGAGATACAACATGAGCCAATTATACACCCAACCCGACCTCTTCTTGCAAGAACGTATCCCACACAAGCCATACTGCAAAGATTTCAAAGAAGCGCCTATGCTGGTGCGCTCTTACGCTGCCGCCATCAAACGCCGCTACATCCAAGTCAATCCGCCGCATCTGCGTGTGTTTATGCTCTTTGACTTGGATTACGAAGGGGCGGGGTTGGCTTGGGAAGACAATAATCTGCCTATGCCTGCTTGGGCGGCAATCAACAGGGAAAACGGCGGCGCACACCTTGCCTATGCGCTTTCCGCGCCTGTGCTGACGGCGGAATACGGTGGGAGACAAAAAGCCCTGCGCTATCTTGCTGCACTTGAAGCAGCATATAAGGCGAAATTGCGCGGTGATGTGGGCTTTGTATCGCTGATTACGAAAAATCCCGAACATCCGCATTGGCTGACGCTGCGCGGCGTTCCTGACGCAATCAGGGGCTACGATTTGGAGTATCTTGCGGATTTCGTGGATTTAGACAAGTTTAAGCCCTATATCGGTCGCTCTAACGTGGAAGCGGTCGGATTAAGCAGAAATTGCACGGTGTTTAACCTTGTGAGCCGTTGGGCGCACAAAAACGTGTTGGCGTTCAAACAGCAGGGCTACACGGTGCAAGGCTGGCTGAAAGAAGTGCATTACCAGTGTATGCGGGTAAATGGGGATTTCCCTGTCCCGATGTGGGAAAAAGAAGTGAAATGTATCTCCAAATCAATCGCTAACTGGGTTTGGTACAAGTTTGATATTGCAGCCAGCAATCGACGGTTTTCGGAATTGCAGGCTCATCGGAATAGTTTGCGGAAAACAACCATCAATGCAGGCAGAACAAAAATCATCACGGAGCTTTGAAATATGGCCTATCCAAAACTGAAAACCACCAAGCGAGACGTTACGGCTAAAGAACTGGCAAAACGCTTCGGCTGTTCCACAAGAACCGTTTTTCGGGCATGGTCGCAATCCCGCGCCGACTACCTAGCCGAAAACTCTATCAGCCGCGATAAACCGTGGGAACACTTCGGCATTTCCCGCGCCACTTGGTACAGGCGCGGCAAGCCTATGCCGTCTGAAACTGACAACCAAAGCGAAACAGCATGACAAGATACGCAATAAACCGCGATGCTCTGTACTCGGCATTCAAAGATTTTCTGTATTCGGAAATTAACGCAAATCCTGCTTTGAAAAGCGCAACGGTTGATGATCTTGCAGATATAGTTCTAGCCAAAAAATGGAGAATTTTTCTGCCTGACGGCATCAAACGCACAACAGCCGAAAAAGCTGCCCAACGGGTTTTGTACATGACAAACCAGCCTGAAAACCAAACCCAACAGGAGAACTAACCATGCAAACCACTATCCCCACCGGTTCAATCCGCACCTTTGGCGATTACGGCGTGATGTACATCGTCGGCACGCCTGCCGAACAGCTTCCGGACGGCGATTGGCTCGTAAATATTGAACTGCCGGAAAGCGGCGAACACACGCAATACAAACTGTCCCACATCGTTCAAGACCCAAAGGCTGCCTAATGTACGCGATTTCTTTTGATTTGGTGGTTGCCGATACCGCTCAAAACCATCCGAAAGGCATTTCCCAAGCCTACGCGGATATTGGATACACCCTGCGGAAATTCGGCTTTACCCGCATTCAGGGAAGTTTGTACACCTGCCAAAACGAAGATATGGCTAACCTGTTTTCAGCCATCAACGAGCTAAAAGCTCTGCCTTGGTTTCCGTCTTCTGTCCGCGATATTCGGGCGTTCCGCATTGAGCAGTGGTCTGATTTCACAAGTCTTGTGAAGTCTTAACTGCCTTACCGTCCAACATCCGCCGCAGCCCTGCCAGTTTTTGGCGCGCTGCGGCGTTTTCTGTGCGTTTTAGGGCTTCGGGTAGGCTAGCCCCCAATACTTTGGCGATATTGCTCGGATAGGGCTTTCTCGCGCCCGCAATGCGGGTTTCTGCTTCCGCTACGGCTTCTGCCCCGTAGGTCTCTATCAGCCATGCGGCTGTTCGCCTGTCGCGTTCGTTCTCGGTAATCATCGGCTCATTCCCCATCCCCTGCTTTGGGTTCGTTTGTGTCGTTGGCTTATCGTTTGGCTAGTTGATTCAAGATTTCGCTCTGCCGTTGCCGTATTTCGCTCTGCCGCTCTAACTCGGCTGCCAAGCTCGCTAGCTGCTGCGCTAAACTCGTGTTTTCCTGCTCTAGCTCTGCCAACCTTTCGCCCAAGTGCGTTAAGGCTTTCATCATTCGCTTCTCGGTCGCTACGCATACCCGCGTTGCTTTGCTGTTCTCGACTGGGCAATTTTCCAGTGTCAAACCTTTGGTCTTGGTTTCCAACAGGTCTAGGGTGCGCTCTGCTTCGGCTCTCTGCTGTTTCAAGTCGTCCAGCTCGTTCTTGACGCTCCATATCGCTATGAACAGCCCTGCTATGACTATCAACCCTGCCGCCGATATACCTAGCAAGCTCCACAGATAGGGCTTGAATACTGCCTTGCTCATGCGTAACTGCCGGGCGTTTATATCGGCGGTTATTTTCTGCTCGCTTTGCTTCAATGCCTCGTTGATATTTTTCCGTAACGTCTCTAAGTCTGCTTTCGTTTGTTGCTCTATGCTGGCGGCTTCGGTGCGTGATGTCTGCTCGAAGGTCTTCGCCAAATCGGAAATCTTGCTCATACAGTGCGCCTTTCAGTCGGATGTTGCGCCCTTTTGGGTCCGGGTTCTTGATGCTGATGCTGCTGATGGTCGCTCGTGATATTTCAAAACCTACCTTTTCCAGCGTTTCCAGCACGTCTGCGCGGCTTTTTAGCTTGCCTGATAGGGCTAGGGCTTCTAAGCCGTCTGTGATGCTCTGTGATGCTCTGTGCGGCTTCCTGCGTGTTTCTCGGCAGGTCTTTGGCTTGGGTCATGCTCTGCCGTTTGGCGGGGTCGTCTGGGTCGCTGTATCCGTGCGTCAGGTTCTGCATGGTGCGCCATGCGTCCACTCTTCCTCTGTCGGCGGCGTAGTAGTAGGGCTGTAACCGCTTTCCGCTCAAAAGCTCGATGTTCGGTATCACGAAGTTGAGTTCCAAACGCCCTTTGTCTCGGTGTTCTACCCATAGGCAGTTGTATTGGTCTTTGTCCAAGCCTGCAAAAATACACTCTTCGAAGCTGTCCATCAGGGCGTGTTTCTGTTCGGCGGGGATGTTGCTTTC
>NZ_JBNPJT010000039.1:0-3332 GCF_050312595.1 Pseudomonas sp. UM16
CCTCTTCGGTACAGGCTGGTACCTGCTATCTTAATAAAGGCTCTACTAGTACTGGATTCTGTAACTTTCACATAGGGCACAATTCAGTTTCTCCCACTTGTACAAGTGATTCAGGATATGCGGCCAGTCAGGTCGGTGACTCTACATCTACCGATTCGACTGAGCCAGTTGATCCAGGTCAGCCCGGTGACGGCGATGATGGTTCTGATGGTGGTTCTGGCGGAGACAATGGTAATACAGGCGGCAGTGACGGTTCGGGTGGTGATTTCGATGGTGAGCTTTCGTTTGTAAGCCCTGGTTCTTTAGATGCAGGAACTGTATTCGACAATGAGCGTAATAAGGTTCACTACAAATCCTTTGTTTACAGTATGCAAACCACCTTTGATGAGTCTGGTTTCGGAAAGGCATTAACCAGTTTCCAGGCAGGTTTATCTGAGAGTGCAGGGCAGGGTGTATGCCCAGTGGCTGATATAACTATTTTCCAAACCGTTGTGTCGATTGATGCTCACTGCACTCTGTTTACGTTGATTTCTCCTATATTGACCGTTGTTTTTGCTGCCGCTTGGTCAGTGTTGGCCTTGCGCATTGTACTTTCCGCTTAATTTGGAAAATTTTTATGACTGCTTTCGCTGAATGGCTGTTGGGAATAATCCAAGACATTTTGCAGTTTCTTGCTGATCTGCCTGTTGCTATAGCCGGATGGCTTTGGGAGGCGCTTCTGTTTCTTCTCAGCAGTGACTACATCGTAGCCGTTATCGAACATGGCAGCCTTCTTTTTTCACAAATTGATCCGTCTGTTTGGTACTTCATGAGCATCTTTCAGATTCCCTTTGGCATAACGGTTATTTTAGCCGCTTATGTTCTGCGCTTTACTATTCGCAGACTGCCCTTCATTGGATGATTAAGAAATGGCTATTCATGCATATGTCGGCAAACCAGGTCACGGAAAGAGTTATGGCGTGGTCGAGCATGTCGTTATACCTTCGCTAAAGCAAAATAGGCATGTTTACACTAATATTCCGTTGTGCGCTGACAAGCTTCTTGCTTTGTTTGGCGGTAACATTACGCAATTGCCATCTAATTGGTTTGAGATTGAAGATCTGGGCGACATTCTTCCCCCAGGTGCAGTTGCCGTTATTGACGAATGTTGGCGTCGCTGGCCTTCTGGCCAAAATGTTAATCAGGCAAAGCTTGCCGACAAATCTTTACTTGCCGAGCATAGGCATCGTGTCGATACCAAAAACAATTCTATGCGTATTGTTTTGGTCACCCAAGACCTTGCCCAAATATCTTCGTGGGTTCGATTGCTTGTTGAAACCACTTTTCGTATTCGAAAATACAATAAGAAATCCTATAAAGTTGATGTTTACCAAGGCTCAGTTACTGGGGACGCGCCACCCCGCTCGAAACTTGTAAGTAGTCAGCCGGGACGTTTCAATAAGGAGATCTTTACATACTACCAATCTGCAACTCTTTCTCAGTCTGGCATGGTAGGTGATGAGTCTTCTGCTGATTCAAGGGCAAGTATATTAAGATCGCCTGCACTTTGGGCCTGCATGGCTGCTGTTTTTATTCTGTTTCCGCTTGGTGTTGCTGGTGTATACCGCTTTTTCGCTTCTTCCCCTTCTTCAATCGGTTCTCATTCCAACAAAGAAGTTCCTGCACACTCTGTACCTCCTGAACCACCGTTATCCACTTCTTGGCGCTTGGTTGGCTTTGTACATCCCTCAAGGCCAGATCCCAATTCCAAAGCTATTTCAGAGGCTTTAGCTTTAATATCTGATACCAATGGCAATACACGCTATATTTCGTTTTCCCATTGTAGATATGTTGCCGATTTTACAGAGGCTTATTGCATGGTGGATGGCATGAAGATTACCGGCTGGGCCTTAAAAAAGACCATCCCCATTGTTGGTGGATTGATTGGGGGAGGGGGTTAGCGTAGCGCTGACACCGCCCCCAAACAATCCACAAATCATGGACATTGACGTTATGAACATCTGTAAATCTATTAGCCGTTTCTTTATCGCTGCTTTTTTCTCGGCGATTATCAGTCAATCTTTTGCGGAGGACGGCCCGCAATCTTTGACATTCGATTTTCAAACCATTCAAGTCTCTGCTGCCTTGCAGCTTCTTGCTGATTACCGAGGACTGAATCTTGTCCTTGGCGAGGGTATCAGCGGCTCATTGTCCATGCGCATGAAAGATGTTACCTGGAATGAAGCCATTGAGTTTGTTGCCAGTCCTCGTGGCTTGCTTTATACAGTCGATGGAAAATTCCTTTATGTGAGCCTTTATCCGCGTACTAATCCTGAGCCTGCGGCATATGAGGCGTACTCTAATGGTCCTATGGCCTCGACTGCGGCCTCCAACCCGTCTTACAAGGTCTCCGTATTGAAGGTTAGAAATATTCCTTCGGTTGATGCCATAAAGGCATTTCCTTTGGATCAAGGCGAGAGTTTGAACGCGGAAGAAGGCTCGTCAGTTATTGTTGCGCGCATGCACAGCGAGCGTTTGTCTGAACTGCGCCAGTACCTCGATGCCGTAGATTACTCTCGAAAGCAAGTAATGATTGAGGCTCGAATTGTTGAGGTAGATCGTTCTTATACTAAGAACCTTGGCGTCCAGTGGAATACATCTGTAGGTAGCGGCGCTGGCACTTTGATTGGGAGTGTGCCTTTGGGTTTAACACCAGCAGCTATTGCCGGTTTCGGCATTACGTCCAGGTCGTTCAATCTAGATGCCGAGCTTGATGCTATGGAACAAGCAGGAAAAGGCCGTGTGATATCAAGCCCGCGCGTATACACGACGGATAGACATCAGGCGAAGATCATTAAAGGTTCCCAGGTTCCTTATCAGCAATCTGCTGGTGACGGAGCCACGTCCGTGTCTTTTAAAGAGGCTGCGTTGTCACTCGATGTGATGCCGCTTGTAAACGACCAGGGCGTGCTCCTGGACGTAGTTTTGAGCAAGGATGAGCCTGATTACTCCAAAGCCATGAACGGGGTGCCGCCGATCAACACAACGTCGCTGACGTCGCGCGTGTTCTCGGGCTTTGGGAAGACGATCGCGTTGGGAGGCGTGTATTCGGATGCTGACAGCACGGTCGTGCGTAGCGTGCCATTCTTTGGGCAGATCCCAGGATTGAAATGGCTGTTCAACAGCACGTCGACAGTGAAGACGCAAACCGAGCTGGTGTTGTTCCTGACGCCGCGGCTGGTCGACGCTGGTATATAACTATTCTAAATAGTCATTTAGCGTAGTTAGACGTTTTAGTGCTGAAAAGTAGGCTACCACCGCCCTGGAACGAAATCCAGGGGTGCGCATAATGT
>NZ_JBNPJT010000003.1:0-363272 GCF_050312595.1 Pseudomonas sp. UM16
TAGCGTAGTTAGACGTTTTAGTGCTGAAAAGTAGGCTACCACCGCCCTGGAACGAAATCCAGGGGTGCGCATAATGTATATTATGTTAAATCAGGTGCTATGTCAGATATGTTTATGAGCGTGTTAAACCACTGACTTGCGACTGTGAGAATTTGAGACTTTCCCTTGGGAATTGATCCCATCGCTAAATTACGAGAATCGCATCGCTTTACCCCTATCCCATTGATAATGCTGAGAAACTCTCTCTTAGCGAGAGGACTGGTGCGAATAAATGAGAAAAATGGAGTCAATTCATGGCCCTCTAGCGGGATGCACGGGGTATTCAGGTCCTTGGTGCAGCCTATGACTCTCGAAAAAAGGCTTGCATTAAAAAGGAGAAATTCCCGTTCGAATGTTGCGCTAAAGCGAGAAAAAACCTTTTGACTCTAGCTTACTCTCACGGCAAGCCCGTAATAGATAGGTTTGCTCTTTGCGGCAATTATGAGAAATTCCCGGCTGGATATCGCGCTGTAGGCAATGTCTTCCCGGTAGGACCAATACAGACGCTCAAGATGCAAGGTGAAAAGCTGTCGAAAGCTGGATTCATGATCGCCCAGCAGCTGGTACAACGACGTCGCGATACCGGTGAAAATGAATTTAACGTTGACGCCTCTGTCACCGAGATCTTTGAGGAAATGGGCGAACTTGGCGCGCTCGGAGACAGATTCGATCTGGTCGAACTCATCGATGACCACAACCGGTCGCTCAGAGTGAACCTCCACCACCTCTTCCATGACATCCACGGCGGAAAACATCGAGTCGATGGGCGGAAGGCTGATGCTTTTCACCTGGTCTTTAACCTGTAACTTGTAGAGTTTCAGGTTGACCGTATGTGTGAATTCCAGGCTCCGCCGCCCGCCCGCTCGGCGCAAGATGCGCTCTGCGATTTCCTCGATCGTCTTATAGAAACACGTGTCCTTGCCACAGGGTATCTGGATGGGTTCGTTGTCGCTGCTCTGGTACTGAGCGGCCACCGATGCCGCGAGTGAAGATTTACCTACGCCCCGGTCACCGTAAATGAATACGTGACCGCCTTGATCGAACAAGGCTTCTTCGACCAACTCCAATTCGCGTTCTCGGCCAAACAGCCGTTCAATGGTTTTGATCGGAGAGCGCACTGACAGCTTTGACTGAAGGATCTCGACAAACCGATCCTGGTCCACATTCCGTATAGCCACACACATATCCTTGGTTGATGCCGTTCCTCCGACAGGTATGCGTCTACGGCACCACGTCATGGTGTATGGAACGTCATCCGCTTACCCGAGAGTCATTCAGCCAAGTATGTTGAACCAGAATAGCAATGGCAATACGATGGCTACTTGACGTCGACCTTCGACAGGTTTCTATCGTGCCGAGAAGCCTGGCACTTTCTGGACTCCGTGGATGAGCGTCGCCTGACCGAGGCGAGAGCGTTTGAGCAGGCCTTGAAACCTCAGGTTTGGGTCGCCAGCCAGCGCGTTCATCCTTACGTGTCGAGCCGGCCATATGCTTGGCGACCACAGCGTGACTTAGCCTTGTTGGAAGGGCTCATTTCCTTGAGGTAGCGACCGAGAACTATACGACCCAGGCACCGACCCACTATGGGGCGGTCATTAAATCAAGGCTGAGCAAAGGCTCGAAGGTCTCCTGATATGAAAGCCTCGCATCACGCTCAATGATGATGCCCCCCTGAGACCAGCGAGACTGCGGGCCGTGCCGCGTTCTTCACCGACCGGCTTACTCGTCGGGCGCCTTGTCCTTGTCATCTGGCCACTCCAGTCTTCTCAGTGCGATCGAGGCCTGTGCGTCGCGATTCTCTGCAGAAATCCGTTGCTCCAGGCGGCGGATCAGCTCGCATGCAAAGGTACGGACCGGCTCACGCTCGTCAGTCAGCCATTCATTTAGTCGCGCTTTGCGCTCGTCATACAGCTCAGCGAAGCCATACGCTCCCGACACCACGCCCGAGGCGCTCAGCACACTTTGTGCGCATTTCAGCAAGTCGCTACCCTCTGGCAGCACGGCGACAATCTTTCGAATCAAGGGATACACACTGTCACGCCCCTCATAAGCGTGCAGTAGCGCCAACACAAACGTCAGATTGCTGAGCTCGCGGCCCGCGATTAACACCCGCAGCAGCTCTGCATAGCCACCCGCCACCTCCGGGAAGACCGAGGCCAACAACCTTGCGCCGTCGAATTCAAAGCTGCCTGGAGCGCGGGTGAACCACTCCTGGGCCGCCGTCAGCATCAGGTCAGGCACCAACGCCAGCGGTGCCCGCAACTCGAAGACATTGAACGGTAACCCGTCTGGCCGATCTGGAGCAGCTGCTGGTTCAGCGCCAGGCGCAAATCGACGGCCTGCGCGCGCAGCGCGACGAGCTGCGGACGCAGCGTGACGAATCCCAGGTGCATGCCGCTGAGGCGCGGCAGCATTTGCACGACAGTCGCCAACAGGCAGAGCAGGCGCGCCTTGAGCAACAGCGCTATACCCGCAGCGTGTGAACGGCGCAGCACGGCCCAGGCGCAGAGCGTGGCACTGCCCGAACAGCGGCATCAGGCACGACTCACCGCCCAGCAAACGGGTGAGCAACGGCAGGCCTTGCAGGAGCGTATGCAACGCGTGGAGGAGGAACTGGGGGAGGCGCAGCGTAACGCGGCAGCCCACGAAGCCCGTGCGCAGAACCTGGACGTGCAGTTAGGCCAACTGCGCGATACCCTGCAGCAGAAACGGTGTCAGCGTTCTTGATTGGCGCCACACGATGGGGCGGCTTATCTTCCAGGACTAGCGCCTGTATCCGGAACTCGTTTATGGGACCGAATACATTTGCGCCTCGATCGCCAAGCACTGGCCTGCGGTGGTCGTGCAATTTCTGGGCGACCGGCAGCTCTACGCAAAACGTGAAGACGCACCGTCACGCTACGATGCCTTTCCACGCGTTGCCGTGTGTCAACAGCCTCTGCGGTCTCCTGCTGCGCCTGGATCACTTCCAGGCGGGCGCGGGCTTCCAGTGCCCAGTGCTTCGCGCTTCTCGGCCAGCACCTGCCGCTGGCTATCCAGGCCCCGCTCGGCGACACTTTGAGCCATCAGCGTGACCTGCTGCCAGATGGCCACGAAGGCTTGCGGCACTTCCGCCTCCAGGCCCAATGGCCGACTTTGCCGCGCCGCCGCCCCACTGCTGCTCAAGCAAGGCTCGCGCCCCACGCAGCCGCAGCGCTCCTCAACGCGAAACCCGTCAATGCCTGCCGCTTTACGCGAGCCAACCGCGCATCTGTTGCGACCAATACACCCTTTTCCCGGTACACCTACTACAACCTTGCCCCGCCCTACTCCACATTAGGTCTGATAAGGGAACGTTATCTGACCTTGGGAGTGCCATGGGCGGCAGATACGCTGGCTCACGCCACCACTGTGGCAGCCGAAGCGCTTACCGACGCCTATACGGCGTGGACATTTAAATGGGTCAGTACCGCCCGGCTATCTGCCCATCCTGGAGAGCAGCTCTTCCCTGAGCACAAGCCAAGGCCCGGACGCTCGCTTTGTCTCATCAGCAAGGGGAAAGAAATTAGCTTTGCCGATCACTCGGGCATTCTGGAGGGGGGGGCGCGGAGATGAGCTGACTAAGCTCACGATCGAGAACACGTATGCCGAGCGCTACGTCGAGATCGGGTTCTATCTGGGGTCGAGCAAAGGAGACCGGCAGAACATCGGCCGCGAGTACAAGACGCCATCGTTGAGCAAGCTCTGCCCGTTGGAGGCGTACCTGAACTGGATCGAAGCTGCCGGCCTAACACACGGTGGTGTGTTCAGGGGCATTGATCGCTGGGGTAACATCAACGATCGCCCGCTTGCGGCCCATAGTCTGATTCCTCTCCTTCGCGACACCCTGGATAGGTGTGGCTTGCCGTCCGAGATTTACAGTTCCCACTCTATACGGCGTGGGTTCGCTACATGGGCAGCGAGCTCTGGCTGGGACATCAAGACGCTGATGGAGTACGTCGACTGGAGTGACATGAAGTCAGCACTGCGCTACGTGGAGCCCGCACAACAACTCGGTGGACTCATTAGAAAGCTGGAGCGATGAAGTGACTGGATCTGGCGGGCAGCCGACCTCCATTCGGCTTGGCTGCACCGCGTGCCCATTCAGCGGCAGGGACGAGACGGCCTGAGGCTGATCACCTCGAGTCGCGAAGTCGGTACGGCAAGCAGCGAGTCGCTGGCTGGTCGGCAGCTAGCACTAGAGGCCGCGCCACCTTAAGTCGCGCGACCTACTCCCTCAAATCCAATGTAACCACCTTAGATGGCCGATCAGAGCTTGCAATGCGATCGTGACTCAATCATAGCTAGAGCAAAGCGCTCCCGGTGCTTAACGGATACCCGCATTGCGCAGCGCCGCCGGGGTAAAGTCGGTCATCGTCGGCCGGTAGCTATAGTCCTGGCCACGTTTGTTCTCGTTCTGCAGGTTCGACACGATGTAGCGACCGGCAATCAAGTCGTACACCGTTATGGCGGCATAGTTGGCGGTGCCTTGCACGTAGTCGTTGATCAGGAACCCCTCGCCTACCCGCCACAGTTGGCCTCGCGAATCGTAGTGGTCGATCTCGACGGCTGCCCAAGTGTCTTCGTCGAAGTACATGCGTCGCTTGGCGTAGATGTTGCGCTCATTTGGTCTTACCGTGGCTTCCACCTCCCACACGCGGTGGAGTTCGTAGCGGGTCAGGTCCTGGTTCAGATGGCCGGGCTTGATGATGTCGGCGTATTTGAGTTGCGGCGAGAACAGTTGGTAGTTGTTGTAGGGAATGTAGACTTCCTTCTTGCCAATCAACTTCCAGTCGTAGCGATCAGGAGCGCCGTTATACATGTCGTTCTGGTCGGCCACTCGCAAACCATCGGCAGCGGTGCCCGGGCCGTCGTAGGCAACCTGCGGGGCACGGCGTACGCGGCGCTGGCCGGCGTTATAGGCCCAGGCCATGCGCGGATCCTTGACCTGGTCGATGGTCTCGTGAACCAGCAATACGTTGCCGGCCATGCGCGCTGGCGCCGTTACCGTCTGTTTGGCGTAGAACAGGATATTGGCACTCTTTTCGGGGTTGGCATCCTTCATTTGCCACGGAAACCCGGCACTCTGCTCAATGTTGACGATGGTGTAGCTGCCATTGACCTGCGGCGTGGCCTGGGCCAGGTGCTGGATGAAACTGGTACCGCGATAACGGGTCAGGTGGTTCCACACCACCTCCAGGCCGTTCTTGGGGATCGGGAACGCATAGTAGTGGGACTTTTCGAAATCCTTCAGGCCATAGCCGTTGTTCACCGCCACTGTATTCAAGGCGCTGCTCTTGGCAGCGTCATACACCGACTGCGGTGCAGAGGCGGTTCTTTGGCTCTTGTACACCGGCATGCGGTAGCTGTCGGGATAGCGCTTGAACATCGCCAGCTGGCCGGCGGTGAGTTTATCCTTGTACTGCTCGGCGGTGGCTGCAGTGATGATGAACTGTGGCTTTTCACCGTCGAAGGGGTTGCCGATAAAGTCGTTCTGCACGGGGGCGGCATTGCTCTTCAGCCCGCCGGTCCAGGCCGGGATGCTGCCATCGGCATTGCCCGCCTTTTCGCCGCCCAAGGGGGTCAATGTGGTGCCAAGCGTGGCCGCCTCCTCTGGGCCAACGGCTGCCATGACGCTGCCGGCCAATAAAGAAAAGGTCAACGTGCCTAGGTGCATCATTGTTCTTGTATTCATGCTGTTCTCACCTTGTTTATCGGGTATCAGAAGTTCACACCGAAACTGAGCGCAACGTAGTCGCGATCACCGTTGGTGTTGAAATCACCACCGAAGAAGTCCGTGTAGCTGAGGCTTGCGGTGTAGCGGTTGGCATAATCGGCATCGACGCCAAGGCTGATGGCTTTGAGGCCTTCTTCGAAGTTCGGCCCATTGCCATCGACGTCATGGGACCAGGCGATGTTGGGCGCCAGGTTCACGCCGGCGAACACGTTGGGGTAGTCGAGCCTGCCGCGCAGGCGATAGCCCCAAGAACTGGTGGTATAAAAGCCATGGCTGTTGCATTTTTGCTGCGGGTTGCTCGGCCGCGTTTCCCCGGCCGCCCCACCGGGCACCTGACTGGGCGAGCCGATACAGGTTTGTGGTCCGGTGGGGCCGACACCCTCGCCGGTCTGCAGTTCGCCAGCACCGAAAATCGTGCTGCGACCAAAGCGCAAATCACTGCCATCGCTGTCGCCCAGGCCGTTGATGCGGTTGTAGCCCACCTCACCGACCACGGTCAGGCGGCTGGCCCCCATGACCTGGTCGAAGAACTGCGTGGCCGTCATCTGCGCCTGCAGCACCGGCATGCGTCTATAGCCCTGCAGCGGCGCGCCGGCGTCATTGCTGGCGTCACCGGTGATAAACAGCGGCGAGTTCTTGTTGCCGATTGCCGCCAGGTTGATGTCGGCGCCGTTGAGCTGCAGCGGCATGTTCGGCCGATAGCTGACCTCCCCACCCAACGACGTACCCGCCAGGTTGGTCGAGAAGCTCACACCGTACAGATGGATGTCTTCGGGGTAGACCACGTGGTAGCTGGCAGTACGGATGGAATTGATGATGCCTGGCACCGTCGCCGCCCCAGCGCCCGTGGTGGCAAGTGTGCTCGCACGGGTGAAGTCGAGGTTGGGGTTGCGGCTGTGGTAGTTGAGGAAGTAGGCACCGAACTCAGTGTCGTAGAAGTCGGGGGTGAACCAGTGCACGGCAATACCGAACTGGCCACTGTCCTTGGCATCCTTGGTCTTGGTGCGTGGAATGTAGGCGTTATCCACCCCGCCCCCTTGTGCTGCCGAACCGCCTACGGCCAGGCCCGGACCGCTGTTGCCCGCCACGCCGGGCGGCAAGTCCAGGCCGGCAATCACGGCGCGGTCATAGCAACCTTCCGGGGTGATGTCGTTGCCAAAGAAGGTGCCGCAGTTGTCGATCACCGAACTCTTCCACTCCAACTGGTAGAAGGCATCCATGGTCAGGTTCTCGGAAACTCCCTGGGACACATACAACAGGTTGACCGGGATCAGGCCCTCCTTCACTTCAGCACCCGGACGGCGCAAGGCGGCGACGTCGATGGGGTTGATGCTGTTGATCGAGTTGCCGATGAAGGTACTTTCCCCCCAACTGACCACCTGCTTGCCGAGGCGGACATTGCCCGGCAGTTGGCCGATGCTGTAGTTGTGGTAGACGAAGCTGTCCAGGAACATGGCGCCGGAGGATTTCGCCGCCCGGTCACGACCATGGTCGTCGATGTCGTAGAACGGGCGGCTCTCGTCCATCAGTTCAAAGTCGTACCAGTATTTGCCCCGCACGAAGGCACCACTGTCACCGTACTTGAGCTCAAGGTCATGGACACCCTTGAAGATTTTCGAGAAGGTCTCCCCCTTCTTGAAGTTCAGGCGGTTATCGTCGCTGGTACGCGCCGATGCATTGCCCCGAACCCCTTGTGAGTTGAAATTGGAGATGTAGTCCGGATCGGGGGCGCGCACCGACCAGCTGGCGCCGACCGATAATGCCGAATCGAAACTTCCCTCGATCTCGCCCACGGTGAAGTTGACGGCCTGGGTCTGCGCGCTTATCCCTGCGGCAATTGCAGCGGCTAATAGCTGCGGTCGAAAAACTCCGCGCGTTGTTGTTATTGTCATGCGGCGCTCCACATACGGTTGAAAAAACACCCGCCATCAAGTGCTGGCGCATGACCGATGCTATGAGTCCTGACCGTTCATTTCGCCTACTCATGGGGAGGGGAAAAGGAGTGGGTGGGGTAGTCGCGCTGCATGCTTGCAGACGCAAACGCAAAAGGCCCACTCTGCAGCGGGCCTTTTGCGTGGGGGGGGTAAGCTTTTTTAACGACCGGTGAACTGCGCTGGCCGCTTGTCGATGAACGCCTGGACCCCTTCGGCGGCATCGGCACTTTGTGCGCAAGCCAGCAGCGCGGCGGCTTCTAGATCGAGGTGGGGGGCAATGTCATGACCTGCCGCGCCATCGCACAAGCGCTTGATTCGCCCCAGCGCGCCAGTGGCGCTGCCTGCAAGGCGCCTTGCCAGACGCTCGGCGGCCGCTGGTAGTTCGTGCGCAGGGTACAACTCATCGAACAAACCGAGCGCCTGGCACGCTTGAGCGGTCAGGCTCTCGTTGAGCATCAGGATGCGCTTGGCCGCGGTGGCATTCGCTCGCCTGCTGAGGTAATAGGATGCACCCAGGTCGGGGCTCAGACCGATGGCCGAGTAGCCACCGCGCAGCTTGGCCGTATCACTGGCAAGAACGAAGTCGGCGCAACAGGCGAAGGCGATACCGGCTCCGCCCAGGCTTGCATGCACCACACTGAGCAGCGGCACCGACAGGTTCGCCAGGCGGTTCATCGACGGGTTGAGGATGGCCAGCATTGCGCCAATATGGGCATCGAGGCGGGCACGGTTTTCGACGAACTCGCCGATATCACCGCCAGCGCAGAACAACGGGCCGTTCGCATCCAGCACGACCACCCGTGGCCGCGCCTCAATGACCTGTTCGACCGCGTCATGCCACGCCTGGCAGAACGCCACGCTGAGCGCATTCCCATGCTCTGGACGATTGAGTGTAAGACGGCCTATCCCGTCCTCGACGCGATGGAGTACCAGTGCTTCAGGCTGCATCATTCATGCTCCAAACAAGGGTCAGTCCACGCGCTTCACAGCAGGTAGACGGTAAGTACCGTCAAGCACCGACGAGGCCGGACCATAAAAGCGCAGGGTCAAGTTGAACGGCCCTGGTGGTGCAGGTAGCCAATTGGCGGTGTCTTGCGGTTTGTCTTTCTGGATCAGCACGGTCAGGGAACCGTCGGCCGCAGGTTTCAGGCCAGCCGTTTGGTTGCCGATGCTGTAGCGGCCAAAGCTGTTCTCGACAAACAGCATGTCGCTGCCATACATCGACAGGTTCCAGAACAACGAGGTCGGTGGCTGCTGGTCCTTGGCAAAATGCAGCACATACTTATAGCGACCCTCGAGGGCCGCACCGCCTTCGTCCACCTGGGTATTGGGATAAACCACTTGGTCGGCCAGTTGGGCACCGACAACGTGTTTGGCCAGGGCAGCACGCAAGGCGAAGTCATGCCCTGCGCGGCCGCCTTCGAGGAAGTAGCGCCAGCCGTTGGTGGTTTCGCCCAGGTTGCGCCAGCGCTGGGCAACGATCTGCTCGCCCGCGGCAACCGCACGCGTCAGGCCACGCAGGGTGGACTCATCCAGGGCGCGCCAGTCGAAGCCATTTTGCGGGCTCAAGCCGATCAGGCGTAGCTGCGTCAGCAGTGCATCGTCGCCACCGCCACTGGCCGGAAGGTACTGCTGCATGGCGTGGCCGAGTTGCTCGAAGAACTGCACACTTTCCGGTGCGCTGCCTGCGAATGGCTCAGGGGCCTGCTGCTTGACCGGTTGGTAGCGAAGGCCGTCCTTCTGATAGGCGGACAACGGCATGACCTGAAAACCTTTTTGCGCCTGGACGGCAGCGGCGACATCCTGCTCGTCATTGACAAAAATGCGCACCGCCACCACGCCAGCGGTGGTACGCAGCGGCACCTGGGTCATCTCGTTGGGTACGCTGCCGCGATAATCGGGCCCCGTCACCAGATAGTCACCCGGCGCCGGTCCCTTGATGCCACCCACGTTGTACGTGATCTCATCGAACATGTTGCCGATCTGCGTCAGATACCAACGCGGCTCGGCCAATGCCGGAACGTGGACCACCACCGGCTCCTGGGCAACCTCGATACGTGCATAGGCGTCGATGGTCACGTTGTTCGGGGTGACCACCGTACGATCCTTGGCCGTCTTCAGCGCGTCGTACTTGCGCAAGGTATTCAAACCCACGGCCCCGGCCTTAACCGACTTGGGCGCAGACATCGCGTAGTGGTACAGCGGGTAGCCCCACAGGAACGCCTGAACCCCCAGGGTATAGGCGTTTTCCTCACGCGCTTGGTCGGCGCTCAGGGCTTGCGCTGATTGTGCTGTCGTTTGCGCCTGCGCCAGGGCGGCACAGAGGGAAAATCCAAGGGCAATGGCTGGCAAGCATCGTGCTTTCATACGTACATGTCCTCCATAGGCAGCAACACCTGCGCCGGGGTGGGCACAGGTGCGCGACAGCTTCAAAGCGAACGGGCGATGATTTCCTTCATGATCTCGCTGGTGCCGGCATAGATACGCTGCACCCGTGCATCGGCGTACATGCGAGTGATGGGGTATTCCATCATGTAGCCATAGCCCCCAAACATCTGCAGGCACTCATCCACCACCTGGCACAGGGTTTCCGTAGTCCAGAGCTTGGCCTTGGAGGCGGTAACGGCGTCCATGTTGCCCTCGACCATGCGCTGGATGCAGTGGTCGACGAATACCCGGGCCAGGGTGGCCTGGGTAGCGGCATCGGCCAGCCGGAAGCGGATGTTCTGTTGTTCCAACAAGGGCTTGCCGAAGGTCTTGCGCTCGCGCACGTACTCGGTGGTCAGGCGCACGGCGCGTTCGATCGAGGCGCACGCACCGACCGCACAGCCGACCCGCTCATAGCTCAGGTCGGACATCAGCTGGCGCATGCCGTTGCCCTCCTCGCCGCCGAGCAGATTGGCCGCAGGCACGCGGACATCCTGGAAAGCCAATTCGGCGGTATCGGCATTGTGCTGGCCGAGCTTTTCCAGCACCCGCCCGACACTGAAGCCCTCGGCGTCGGCGGTTTCCACCAGGAACAGCGACATGCCCTTGCTGCCGGCCGCAGGATCGGTCTTGGTCACCAGCATGATCAGGTCGGCCATGCCGCCATTGGAGATGAAGGTCTTCGAGCCGTTGATCACATAGTGGTCGCCCTCGCGCACCGCACGGGTGCGGATACCCTGCAGGTCAGAGCCGCCACCGGGCTCGGTCATGCCGATGGCACCGATCATCTCACCCGAGGCCATCTTGGGCAGGTACTTCTGTTTCTGCTCTTCGGTGCCGTGGTTGAGGATGTAGTGGGCGGCGATATGGTGCACCTGCACACCGAACCCCCAATCGCCCACGGCTGCCTGCTCCTCGAAAAACACCGAGAGGTGGGCAAAGTTGCCGCCACTGCCACCATAGGTTTCCGGCAAGTCGAGGGCCAGCAGCCCAAGCTCACCGGCCTTGTACCACAGCTCGCGGTCGACCCGGTGTTGGGCGTACCAGCGCTCCTGGTGGGGGACCATTTCTTCGGCGAAGAAGCGCCTTACATTGTCACGAAAAAATTCCAGCTCCGGATTCATCCAGGGCGAGTTATAGGGTTGGGTCATCGTCACACAGCCTCTAAACAAGGGGGGTAAAGGGGGCCTCAGGCGCGTTGCCACACCGACGCATGGGCGTCCAGTGCCGCCTGGATCTGCGCCGTATGCTCACCCGCCTGCGGCACCGCACCGGGTGTCACTACTTGATTGTTGAAGCGCGGCGCCACGCGGGTTTGCAGCAGGTCGTCGCGGGTGAAGTAGGTTTCACGGGCAACCAGGTGCGGATGCTCGGCGGCCTCGTGAGGTGCAAGCACCGGGGCGAAGCACGCATCGGTGCCTTCCATCAAGGCGCACCAGAACGCACGTGGCCGGCTGGCGAACAGCTCGGTGAAATGCTGACGCTGCTCGGGCCAGCGCTTGCGGTCCCACTGTGTGGTAAAGCGCGCATCACCTTGCAGGCCGAGCTTTTCCAGCAGTAGCGCATAGAACTGCGGCTCGATCGAGCCGAGGGTAATGAACCCATCGTCTGCACAGCGGTAAGTGGCATAGAACGGCGAGCTGTCATGAATGTTCTGGCCACGTTGCCCGGTGGTGTAACCCACATTGCAGGTCGACAGCATCAACTGCAGCATGTGCGCCGAACCATCGACGATGGCGGCATCGACCACTGCGCCCTTGCCCGTCGTACGGGCGTTGAGGATGGCGCTGAGCAAACCGATGGTCAGGTACAACGCGCCGCCGGCAATATCGCCCAGGGTGGCAAACAACGACGACGGCGGGGTGTCGGGCGTGCCGTTGTGAAACAAGGCGCCCGACAGCGCTGCATAGTTGTTGTCGTGGCCGGCCGCACTGGCCATCGGCCCGTGCTGGCCCCAGCCGGTCATGCGCCCGTACACCAGCCTTGGGTTACGTGCCTGGCACACCTCGGGGCCCAGGTCCAGGCGCTCCATCACCCCCGGGCGCATGCCTTCGACCAGGGCGTCGGCATCCTCGATCAGGCGCAACACCAGCTCGCGACCTTCGGCGGTCTTGAGGTCGGCTATCACCGAGCGCTTGCCACGGTTGAGCAGGTTGACCCGCCCTTCACTGCCGCGCTCGACAGCGATCACCTCGGCACCCAGGTCAGCCAGGTGCATGGCGCAGAACGGCCCTGGGCCGATCCCGCAGATTTCAACAATCTTGATACCCTGGAGCATAAGCCACCTCTGGGTCATGGGAGGAAAGGTCTCAAACACCCCGGAACACAGGTGCCCGCTTTTCTTCAAAGGCCTTGATCGCCTCTTTGTGGTCGGCGCTCAAGAAGTTCTCCTTTTCCAGGGCCAACGAGGTGTCGAGCACCAGGTTCACGGTGTCGCGCAGGATCTTGTTGACCGAGGCCTTGCTGGCCTTGATGGCCAGGCGCGGGCCGTCGGCCATGCGCCGAGCCATTGCCGTGGCGACTGCCAACGTCTCGTCCCCCGCCACCACCTGGTTGACCAGGCCAATGCGCTCCGCTTCGGTAGCGCTCAGGCTGTCACCGGTAAACAGGTACTGCTTGGCGCGTGCTGGACCGACCAACAGCGGCCAAATCGCCGCGCCGCCATCACCGGCAGCAATGCCGACCCGCACGTGTGGGTCAGCGATCTTGGCTGACTCGGCCACATAGATCATGTCGCAAAACAGTGCCAGGGTGGCCCCCAGGCCGGCCGCGTGGCCATTTACTGCAGCGATGATTGGCTGCGGCAGCTCAAGCATGTCGATAACGATCTTGCGTGCCTCGCGAAACAGCTGGTCAAGGCCTTGCTGGTCGATATCGCGGAACCACGCCAGGTCGCCGCCGCCACAAAAGCCCCGACCCTCGCCGGTCAGCACCACAGCATGCACTTCAGGGTCGGCGGCGACATCGGCGAACACCCGCGAGAGTTCTTCATGCAAACCGGCGTTGATTGCATTCATGGCTTCGGGACGGTTCAGGCGCAGAGTGAGTACGCCGCGGTCGAGGTCGAACTTGATGAAGCGGTAGCCTTCGGTATTCATTGTTGTTTTCCTTTCTAGGGCTGGAAGGTTGAGTTGCAATTCAGGCAGTGACACCCGCATCGACCACGAAGTGGCCACCGGTGGCATAGGAGGACTTGTCGGACGCGAGCCAGAGCACCATTTGCGCCTGCTCCTCGGGCTCGCCAAAACGGCGTAGCGCGGTGGTCTTCACCAGGGCCTGGGTGGCCTGTTCGTCAAAGTGGCTGTCGGGGCCGACCACCATCGGGGTCGCGACAAAACCTGGACACAGGGCATTGATGCGAATTCCGTACTTGCCATATTCCAGCGCGGCACTGCGGGTCAGGCCGATAACCCCATGCTTAGACGCCGAGTAGGCAGCGCCCCCGGGCGTTCCCTGTAACCCCATGATCGAAGCAGTATTGATGATCGAACCGCCACGTGCCTTCATCACCCGCAATTGATGGACCATGCAGTTGAAGACTCCGGTCAGGTTGATGTCCAGCACCTTGCGCCATTCTTCCAGCGCGATGTTTTGGGTAAGGCCGACCGTACCGCTGACACCGGCGTTGTTGAAGGCGATGTCCAACTGGCCGTAGCGGTCCAGTGCAGCATCGACCAACTCGGCACAGGCAACCTCGTGCCTGACGTCGGTACGCTGGAAAAACGCCTGGCCGCCGGCTTGCTCTATCTGGGCAACGACCGCAAGGCCTGCGGCCTCGTTCATGTCGGCAACCGCCACGCGGGCGCCTTCCTGGGCGAACAACAGCGCGGTGGCGCGACCAATGCCGGAAGCGCCGCCGGTAACGATTGCCACTTTGTTGTGCAAAAGCGTCATATCACTCTTCTCTCTGGCTACGGATCATGGGGTGCCGGTGTGTGTCAGGCCGAGAACCCGCCATCGACTACAAAATGTGCGCCGGTAGTGTAGGCAGCCCGTGGACCGGCCAGCCACAGGACCATTTCGGCCATCTCCTCGGGGCTTCCCTGGCGACGCAAGGGCGTACTGCGCACGGCGCCGTTGATCATCTGTTCGCTGAAGCCGCTGCCCGGTCCCGCCGTCATCGGCGTCTCGATCAAGCCGGGGCACAAAGCGTTGATGCGCACGCCGTACTTGCCGTACTCCAGCGCCGCACTGCGGGTCAGGCCGATAACCCCATGCTTGGAGGCCGAGTACGCCGCAGCTCCGAACGTGCCCCTGATGCCGGCGACCGACGCGGTGTTGATGATCGAGCCACCGCTGGCTTTCATCGCCTGCAGCTCATGGACCATGCAATTGAACACCCCGGTCAAGTTCACCTCGAGCATTTGCTGCCAGAGGGCCAGGCCCTGGTCTTGCGTCAGGCTCGGCGAGGCGAAGATGCCGGCGTTGTTGAAGGCGATGTCCAACTGACCGAAATGCCGCAGTGTTTCGGCCACCAGCGCTGCGCAGCTCTCGTCGCTGCGTACATCCAGGGCTTGGTAACGGGCAATGCCCCCGGCCTGCTCGATTTCAGCCACCACGTCACGCCCGGCGCGCTCGCTCATGTCAGCCACCATCACTTTGGCGCCTTCCCGGGCCATAAGCAGCGCACTGGCCCGGCCGATACCCGACGCCCCACCTGTCACGATTGCAACCTTGTTGTGTAGATCCGCCATATGCGCTCCTGAGTACGTCAGCGATCGAGCAAGGCTACGGCAGTGGTCAGGGCAGCCCACCCACTCTCGGGGAGTGGACGTCGAGGGGGCCGCGGCTCAACCACGCTGCAGCCTGGGCAGGGCTCAAGACAGCAGCGCCGGCCCTCCCCCCTCCACCCCACTCCCCATGGGCAGGTCCGGCACCGGGGCTGGGTACGTATCTTGGAACGGTGAGTCGGCCTAGCCGCCATTGCCACGCCCTGCCGTGAGCGGGGCATGACCAACCCGTATGGAGAAAGCGATGTCTAAAGCATATGTAGCCGGCGTGGGGATGATCCCCTTCCTCAAGCCTGGGGCCAGCGGTTCCTACATCGACATGGGTGCAGAGGCCTCGCGCCTGGCACTCAAGGATGCCGGCCTGGACTACCCACTGGTACAGCAGGCCTATGTCGGTTATGTATATGGTGATTCCACCTCGGGTCAGTCGGCGCTGTATGAAGTCGGCCTGAGCGGTATCCCGGTGGTCAACGTCAACAACAATTGCTCCACCGGCTCCAGCGCCCTGTTCCTGGCACGCCAGGCCGTGGAAAGCGGTGCAGTGGAATGCGCCCTGGCCCTGGGTTTCGAGCAGATGCAACCCGGCGCCCTGAAAAACCAGTGGGAAGACCGTCCGGGTGTGATGGGCATGTGCACCCAGGTTGCCAACCAACTGACCGCCGACGCCGTGGGCATTCCGATGGCCCTGCAGATGTTTGGCGGTGCCGGTCGCGAACACATGCAACAGTACGGCACCCAGATGAGCACCTTCGCGGCAATTCGTGCCAAGGCCAGCCGCCACGCCGCCAACAACCCCCTGGCGCTGTTTCGCAAGGTGGTGTCGACCGACGACGTCATGAACGACCAGGTGATCTGGCCGGGCGTCATGACTCGCCTGATGGCCTGCCCGCCAACCTGCGGCGCGGCAGCAGCGATTATCTGCAGCGAAGCCTTTGCCAAGAAGCATGGCCTGCGCACCGACGTGGTGATCCTCGCCCAGTCGATGACCACCGACCGACCGGCGTCGTATGAGCCTGCCTCGATGATCCAGATGGTCGGCTTCGACATGGCCCAACGTGCCGCCCGTGAAGTCTACGAGAAAGCCGGTGTCGACCCGCTGGACATTCGTGTGGCCGAAATGCACGACTGTTTCGCCCACAACGAGCTGCTCACTTATGAGTCCCTGGGTTTCTGCCCGGTGGGTGGTGCCGAACGCTTCGTGCTCGATGGCGACAACACCTACGGCGGCCAAGTGGTCACCAACCCGTCCGGCGGCCTGCTCTCCAAGGGCCATCCCTTGGGCGCCACCGGCCTGGCCCAATGCTACGAGCTGACCCATCAGCTGCGCGGCAGCGCCGAGGCCCGTCAGGTCGAAGGTGTCAGCCTGGCCCTGCAACATAACCTCGGCCTTGGCGGCGCCTGCGTCGTGACCCTGTACGGACGTGCTTGATTCACCCCCTATAACCCAGGAGTCAGCTTCATGGCAGACAAAAGTCTGATCGGTCGTTCCCTCGGCGTTACCCACGTCGACGTTGAAAAAGGCCGTTTGCGTTTTTTCGCCAAGGCCATTGGCGAAACCGACCCGATCTACACCGACGAAGCCGCTGCACAGGCAGCCGGTTACCGCTCCTTGCCGGTGCCGCCCACCTTCCTCATGTGCTTGCAAGGTGAAGGTCGCGACGTCGTTGAGCTACTGAATATCTACGGTTTTGACCTGGGGCGCATCCTGCACGCCGAACAAAGCTTCGTGTACCACACCCCCGCCGTTGCCGGCGACGTGCTGACCTTCGACACACGCGTTGTCGATGTCTACGAAAAAAAGGGCGGCGCCCTACAATTCGTGGTCAACGAGACCCGTGTCACCAACCAGGATGGCGTGCACATTGCCGACGTCCGTTCATCTCTTGTCCAGCGCTAAGGAGCCGCCGATGACTACCCTGCTCTATTCGGATATCCAGGTTGGCCAACAGATCCCACAGCTCAAGCTGCAACCGGTCAATCGCACCACCCTCGCGCTCTATTGCGGTGCCTCCGGGGACCACAACCCGATCCACATCGACCTCGATTTCGCCCGCAAGGCACGCATGCCCGATGTGTTCGCCCACGGCATGTTGTCGGCGGCCTACCTCGGTCGCCTGCTGACCAACTGGGCACCGCAGGCGCAGTTACGCGAGTTTTCCATGCGCTTTACCGGCATCACCCAGCTGGGCCACGTGCCGACCTGCACCGGCACCGTTATCGAAAAATTCGAGGCCGCGGGTGAAAAACGCCTGCGCCTGCACATTCGTTGCAGCAACCAGTACGGCGAAGAGAAGCTCGCTGGCGAAGCTGTCGTGGCCCTGGCCTGATCCCCCTACTAACAAGAAACGAGAACAGCACAATGAATAAGCTTGAAGGTAAAGTCGCTCTGGTAACCGGTTCAGGTCGTGGCATTGGCCGCAGTGTCGCGCTGCAACTGGCCGCCTACGGCGCCAAGGTAGTGGTCAATGACCTCGACGCAGGCCCTGCCGAAGAAGTGGTCGCCGAAATTCGCAATGCCGGTGGCGATGCCGTGGCCTGCGTGGGCAGCGTGACCGCAGTCGACTTCGCCGACCGTTTTGTGCGCACGGCAGTCGAGAGCTTCGGTGGCATCGACATCATCATCAACAACGCCGGTTACACGTGGGACAACGTGATCCAGAAGATGACCGACGAGCAGTGGTACGCGATCATCGACTGCCACCTGACCGCTCCGTTCCGCATCCTGCGTGCCGCCCAGCCGGTGATCAGCGCCCAGGCTAAGAAAGATGCCGCCGAAGGCCGTGAAGTGTTCCGCAAGGTGGTCAACATTTCCTCGGTCGCTGCCGGCGGCAACGCAGGCCAGGCCAACTATTCCTCGGCCAAGGCCGGTATCCTCGGGATGACCAAGACCCTGGCCAGGGAATGGGGCCGCCTGAAGGTCAACGTCAATGCCGTGGCCTTCGGTTTTATCGACACCCGCCTGACCCAGGCTCTGGCCGGCAGCGAAAGCAAAACCGTGAGCATCGAAGGCCGCGAGATCAAGGTCGGCGTGCAACAGGCGATGATCGACGGCGCCAGCCAGATGATTCCGCTGGGCCGCCCGGGCACCCCTGACGAGGCGGCAGGTTCCGTGGTAATGCTGTGCCTGCCCGAGGCCAACTATGTGTCCGGCCAGACGCTGGTCTGCGGCGGCGGCCACGGCAGCCTGTAAAGTACCCTCCCTGCGCAGGCTTGCTCAGGCCTGTGCAGGGCACACATAACAACAAGATTCCGAGGTATTCGCCATGCTGGATAATTACCGTTCGCCCTGGCTCGATGACGATGTCGCGCCCTTCGCCGACAGCGTCCGGCGTTTTGTCACCACCCACCTGGCCCCCCTTGAAGAGAGCTGGCGCGAACAGCACCAGGCTGACCGTGCCTCCTGGCTGGCAGCCGGTGAAATGGGCATGATCCTGCCCGATGTTCCGGTCGAGTACGGGGGCTCGGGCGGCACACCCGCCCACCTGGCGGCGGTCCTCAATGAACTGTCCTATGCCGGTGTGGTCGGCCTGGGTTTGGGGATCAACCATATTGTCGGCCACTACATTCTCGATGACGGCACCGAGGCGCAAAAGCAGCATTGGTTGCCAAAGATCGCCTCAGGTGAGGTCATCTGCTCGGTGGCCATGACCGAACCGGGCACCGGCTCCGACCTGCAAGCCGTACGCACCCGCGCCATCCGCCAAGGCGACAAATACATCATCAATGGCGCCAAGACCTTCATTACCAACGGCCAGACCAGCGACATGGTCGCCGTGGTCGCTAAAACCGACGCGGCAGCCGGGGCCAAGGGTATTTCGATTTTCCTGGTCGATACCGCGTTGGCAGGATTCCGTCGTGGCAAATGCCTGGACAAAATCGGCATGAAGTCCCAGGACACCTCGGAAATGTACTTCGACGATGTCGAGGTTCCGCTTGAGTGCCTGCTCGGCGGCGTCGAGGGCAAAGGCTTCTACACGCTGATGAAGCAACTGCCGTACGAACGTGCGCAAATCGCTATCGCTGCGACCGCGACCATGGAACGCGCCCTGGCGCTGACCATCGAGTACACCAAGGAGCGCACCGTATTCGGCAAGCCGGTGCTGGACTTCCAGAACACCCGCTTCACCCTGGCCGATGTCAAGGCCACGGTGCTGGCCTCGCGCACATTCTGCGACCACATCATCGGCCAGTGGTTGGCCGGCAAGCTCGACCCCACCCTGGCGTCGATGGGCAAGTTCTGGCTGACAGAGCGCCAGAGCGAGGTGCTCGACCAGTGCCTGCAGTTCTTTGGCGGCTATGGCTATATGAACGAGTACCCAATTGCGCGCATGTGGGCCGATGCCCGGGTTGCCCGCATCTATGGTGGTGCCAACGAAATCCAGCGTGAACTGGTCGGTCGTTCTCTGTAAGGTCCGGGACGTTCAACGTTTCGCTGCGGCACCTGGCAGGCAAGCCTGCACTGTAGGTGCCGCACGTTGCAGGGGATTGGAAATGAGCGAGTTGAACACCATGCCTTCGAGCGAGTCGACCAGGCAACCGCTGCACACGCGCCAGGTAACCTGTACGGGCTATTTGCGCGACGATGGCCTGATCGATATCGACGGCTATCTGTTGGATACCAAACATCATGACCACGACGCTCACTACAAAGTGATTGCCGCCGGTACACCGGTGCACCAGATGCACTTGCGCCTGACTACCGACTTGCAGTTCGTGATCCACGATGTTCATGCCCAGACACTCGATGCGCCAACACCGTCCTGTGCGCAGATCGCCGAGGCCTACAAGCGCCTGATCGGCCTCAAGGTCGGACCGGGCTTCAAGAAGCAGGTCGCCCAGCGTGTCGGTGGCACCCAGGGCTGCACGCACTTGACCGAACTGCTGGGGCCGATGGCCACCACCCTCTACCAGAGCACCTTCGACCTGATCTGGGACGCCGAGCGCAAGCGCGCCGCCAGCGAGCCGGGCTACGTGATGCCCAGGCCCTGGGTGATCGGCACCTGCCATGTCTACCATCCAGAAGGCGAAGCCGTGCGCAACCGTTGGCCTGACGATGCGCAGACGCCCGTCAAGGTAATAGACCCCACCGTGTAACGTAGCAGGCAAGCCGTCGGCAACCGAGCGCCTGCAAACCAACAGAACAACAACAATAGGGAGTTAGCGATGTACATCACTCAAGGGCTCCACCGTCACTTGCAGAGCCGCCCCGAGGCGATTGCGATCGAAACTAACGGACACAGCATCACCTACGCACAATTCGGCGAGCGCGTCGCCCGCCTGGCCGGTGCATTGCAAGCACTGGGCGTGGCCAGCGGCGATCGCGTGGCCATGTTGTCACTCAACTCGCAGCGCTATATCGAGTACTACCAGGCGGTGCCCTGGGCCGATGCCGTACTCAATCCGGTCAACATTCGTTGGAGCGTCGCCGAGATCGTCTATTCGCTGGATGACTCACAGACCAGCGTCTT
Organism: Pseudomonas sp. UM16; assembly: GCF_050312595.1. Classification (NCBI taxonomy): domain Bacteria; kingdom Pseudomonadati; phylum Pseudomonadota; class Gammaproteobacteria; order Pseudomonadales; family Pseudomonadaceae; genus Pseudomonas; species Pseudomonas sp. UM16. The sequence goes on from NZ_JBNPJT010000003.1 coordinate 20,354, forward strand.
GATCGTCGATGATACCTTTGCCCCCCTGGCGGCAAAGTTCCGCGATACCGCCAAGACCGTACACACCCTGATCTACGCCGGTGACGGCGAGCCCCCTGCGGGCATGCTCGACTATGAAACCCTGATCCGTACCCACGCTGCGGTAGACGACGCCCGGCGCCAGGGCGATGCATTGCTGGGCATTTTTTATACCGGCGGCACCACCGGCTTTCCCAAGGGTGTGATGCTCAGCCATACCAATGTCTGCAGCTCGTCCCTGTCGGTGGTGGCGTCGCAGTCCTGCCGTGCCCACGAACGCTATCTGCATGTGATGCCGATGTTCCACCTGGCCGACTTTGCTGCCATCACCGCCTTGTTCATCAGCGGTGGCACGCACTTGGTCATGCCCTCGTTCAACCCGCAGAAGGTCCTGCAAGCGATTGCCGAGCAACGTGCCAGCGAGGTGCTGCTGGCGCCGACCATGATCCAGATGCTGTTGGACTGGCGCGATGGCAACCCGCAGGCTGCGGCGCTGGACATGTCATCATTGCAGACCATCGGCTACGGTGCCTCGCCCATCACCCCGGTGTTGCTCCAGCGCGTACGCGATGCATTCCCTGCGGCCGGCTTGCGCCAGGGCTACGGCATGACCGAACTGGCGCCCTTGGCCACCCTGCTGCTGCCCGAGTACCACTGCGAAGCGCACCAGCACAGCGGCAAGATGTACTCCGCCGGCCTGCCTGCCTTCTGCGTGGAAGTGCGTATCGTCGATGCCGAGGATCGCGAACTGCCACGCGGCAGCGTCGGCGAGATCATTGTCCGGGGTCCGAACGTGATGCTCGGCTACTGGAACAATCCAGAGGCCACCGCTGCAGCCATTCGCAATGGCTGGATGCACACCGGCGATGGCGGCTACATGGATGAGCACGGCTTCGTGCATGTCTGCGACCGGCTCAAAGACATGATCGTCAGCGGCGGCGAAAACATCTACAGCGCTGAAGTGGAAACCGCCATCGCCAGCCACCCGGCGGTTGCCCAGGTCGCGGTAATCGGCATCCCGTGCCAGAAATGGGGCGAAACCGTCCACGCGGTGATCATTCGCAAACCCGAGGCGGGCGTCAGCGAGGCCGACATCGTCGCTCATTGCCGCGAACGCATCGCCGGTTACAAGTGCCCGCGTAGTATCGAGTTCCGCGAAAGCCTGCCCCTGTCGAGTGTCGGCAAGGTGCTCAAGGCCGACCTGCGGGCACCGTTCTGGGAAGGCCACACCCGCGGCGTGGCCTGAAGCACCAGCTACCCCAGCCCTTTTTGTGCCGGCAAGCCTTGCTGCGCACAAAACACGAGTGAGGACAGATCGACATGCAACCAGACCGTAAATCTGCAACCGGACGCAGTAAGTTACTTGCTGCCGGCCTGCTATGCCTGCTCTTGGCGATTGCCGCCTTCGTACCCCTGAAGCCGGTCACGGCGCTGACAGCCGATACACTGCAAACGCGCATGCTGGAACGCCGGGCGACCGAGGCCGCGATCTGGGGCATGCCACTGGCCAACTTCGACGCCATGCGCCAGGCCTACTTGCGTGATGCCGGTGCGAACTACAACGACATCATGTACTGGTCGCGACCTTCGGACTGGAAGAACCAGACCACCACGCCCAACCATTCGACGATCTACGTGATGCTGTTCGTCAACCTCAAGGAGGGGCCGGTGGTGGTCGATATCCCCGCCACCGCCGATGCGGGCCTGTATGGCGCCCTGCTCGACTCCTGGACCATTCCGTTGATCAACGTCGGCAGCATGGGCCAGGACAAAGGCAAGGGCGCACGCTACCTGCTGTTGCCTCCGGGTTACCAGGGTGACGTGCCCGGCGGGTACATACCGGTGCAAAGCACCACTTACAACAACTACAGCCTGTTGCGGGTGATTACCAAGACCACCGAGGCCGCCGACCTAGCCGCCGGTGTCGACTACCTCAAACGACTCAAGGCGTATCCGTTGGCCAACGCCGGCGCGCCGGTCGCCAACCGCTACCTGGACATGGCCGACAAGGTCTACGACGCCATCACACCCTTCGATGGCCGCCTGTTCGACTCGATTGCGCGGATGGTCGCCGAAGAACCGGTGCAACCGCGCGACTTGAGCATCATGGGCCAGTTCAAGGCCCTGCAGATCGGCAAGGGCCTGGACTTCAAGCCAGACGCGCAGCGCCAGCAGTTGCTCGGCAAAGCGGCCAGCGAGGCCCATACCTACCTCAAGGAAGGCTACGCCGCGTCGGGTGAGGCGATCTGGGGCGAGCAACGCCAGTGGCGTTCCTTGGCGGCTCGAAACGTTTCGTACGGCACCAAGCTGACCTTTGTCGACCCGGACAAGGGTTTGTACCTGGATGACCGCGCCTTCGCCTGGTTTGCCATGTTCGGCCCCATCGTGCCGCCGGGCCCGCATGTGTACATGAAGAGCTACACGACCGACCAGGGCATCCGCCTGGATGGCAGCCGCACCTACAAGCTGACCATCCCGGCCAATGCGCCGGTACGCGACTTCTGGGCAGTTGATGTGTACGACGCCAATACCGCAGGCTTCATCCGCGAGGCCAAGGTGGTCGGGCTGGACTCCTACAACCAGCAAATGCGCACCAACAGCGACGGCAGTGTCGACCTGTACCTCGGTCCCAAGCCACCGGAGGGGCTTGAACACAACTGGATCAGCACCCGTGCTGGCCAGCCCTTCTTCACCCTGTTCCGTATCTACGGACCCACGGAAGGCATCGTCAATCGCAGCTGGGTGCTCAATGACATCCAGCAAATCGACTGATAACCGTCAATCTGGTGGTGGGCGCCTTCACCACCCCAACAAGGAAGCCCTCATATGCCAACGCCCCGCACCCTCGCCGCGCTGCTGTGCCTGATGCCCTTGAGCATGACTGTCCAGGCCCAAGGCGCCGATGCGCCCTATGCCTTCAGCAACGGCTACCCCACCGCACAGACCGTGCAGCGGGTCTATGACGACGTCGACTTAAACCGGGCCCTGCAGAGCTACCGGTTCTTCTACCCCAACGTCTCCATGATGCACCTATGGAACGTCAACCTGGCCTTGGGGCAGGTGCCCAACAAGGTCTTCACCCTGTTGCAAGGTACACCGAAAAAACAGGTGTTCACCGCTAACTCGGATACGCCCTATGCGGGTCTGATGATGGACCTGTCCAATGGTCCGATGGTGGTCGAATTGCCCGCCGGGCCGATCATGAGTGTGGTCAACGACCTCAACCAGCGCTGGGTCGCCGACCTTGGCCTGCCAGGGCCGGACAAAGGCCAGGGTGGCAAGTACCTGTTCTTGCCACCGGGCTTCGACGGGCAGGTCCCTGAAGGCTATTTTGTCGCGACACCGACCACCCGGCGCCTGTTGCTGATGCTGCGTGCGCTGCCCAAGGGCGGCGACGAGGCGGCGTTCGCGCTCATGAAGTCGGTCAAGGTCTACCCGCTCGACCACTCCGCCGATTGGCCTGCGCCGCAGTGGATCGACCAGGCAGGCAAAAGCAGCGACATCTCGCCCGTGGCCATTGAAAGCACGCTTGAATACTGGCGTGAACTGCACCAGTTGATCGACAGCGAACCGGCCTTGCCCGAGTACCAAAACTACTACGGTGAGTTGGCTGCACTGGGCATCGTCAAAGGCAAGCCGTTTGCTCCCGATGCGCGCATGCAGCGGATTCTCATCGAGGCGGCGCAACGCGGTAACCAGCAAATGCGCGTGCAGTCGCTGGCAGACCGACGCGACGACCGCCTGGCCTGGCCGGATCGGCGTTGGGAATGGGCAGTATTGCGCCCGGAAAACGGCGCGTTCGAGATCGATGGGCGGGTCGACCTAGAAGCGCGGGAGAAATGGTTCTACCAGGCCTTGATCGCCTCGCCGGCGATGTTTCGCCGTGCTCCCGGTGCCGGCTCGCTGTACTGGCTGGGGAGTCGCGATGACCAAGGCGCATTTCTCGACGGCAGCAAAACCTACCGGCTAAAAGTGCCACAGCCGGTCCCCGCTAGGTTGTTCTGGTCGGTCACCGTGTATGACAGCCAGACGCGCTCGCAGATCCAGAACTCACAGAACCTGGCCGCCTTGCGCTCGATGGTCGAGCTGCAAGGCGCCTCCAACGCTGGCGTGAGCGAATTGTACTTCGGGCCGAGCGCCCCGCCGGGTTACGAGAAGCAATGGATCAAGACCGAGCCGGGAAAAGGTTGGTTCTCGTACTTTCGCATCTACGGCCCCGAGGCGGTTGCATTCAATGGCGGCTGGAAGCCGGGTGATTTCGAGGAGGTGAAATAGAGTGCCTGGGCGCCGCATCGCCGGCGCCCTTATCACACACCTGCCGGATCGTGCGGCAGTTCACCGGCAATGCGTTGTGCATCATCCGCCAGGGATTCGCCAAACAACGGCAGCAGATTACTGGGCTGCACTGCAGGCGCCTCCTCGTGCCCTGCACAACTGTCGATACGGCTCACCTGCCGGTAGATACGCGCTGCCGTGTCGGCCGCCAGCAAGCGTGCCCGCCGGGCCAGACTGTCAATGCACTGGCCCGCTTGCACATACTCGAAACCAAGCTTGTACATCAGCCGCGCCGCCTCCAGTTGCGTGGACAGTTCGGCAAACTGCTGGGCAACCAGGTGTTGTGCGGCAAGCGGCTGGCCAAACTGGCGGGTGTGACGGGCCCGCTTGATCGATGCGTCGAGCGCCACCTGGCCATGGGCCACCCACGCCACCGACTGGTGCAGCTTGACCAGGGCGTCAAGGTCCACCCCCACGGACACCGGATCTTGCGCCCCCGTCAGCCCGCGCTCCTCACGCAGCAGCACCTGGGTGACTTGCACATACATGTGCTTGCGCCCGACAGGCTGGTGGCGGTGACGCAGCTCGACCTGGTCCTTGCCGCGGTCAAGCAGCACCAAATCGGGATGGTGTATGTCGTGTTGCACCGCACACAGCAACACGTCGGCCTGTGGGTGACTGAACGCCAAGGCGCACTCGCCATCCACTTGCCATCCGCCCGCCTGCAGGCTGACCTTCAGGCCTTCCGTGCCGGGCGCCATCCCTACCAGCAAGCGGCCTTCCAGCAGTTGGGCCAGGTAACACGGCGAGACCTTTGGCTGCTTCGCCAGCCAGACAGCGGCCAGGGTGTTGATCAACACCTGCTCTGCCAGCTCGACACTGCCCCTCACCAGTTCCTCGAACAACAGGCCCTGCGTCACCCAATCCACGCCCAGGCCGCCCTGCTCCCGGGCAACGGCCACACCCGGCAGGCCGAATTCGGCCACCGATTGGGTCAGCCCGAGCAACTGGCCGTGATCGATAGCACCGCTGCGCAGCAGGTTGGCCATAGGTCGTATTTCAAACTGGACAAAAGTGCGCATGCTTTGGACCGGAAGTCGCTGTGCTTCAGTCATGTATGGACATGCCATTGGAGATTCCCTCATAGTCTTGATGCTCAAATTAGCGCAGCGACAATCGTGCCCGCCCCACTCTCGTGGAGTGGGGCCGACTTGGATGTGGTCCACCCATAAAAACGACAATCTGATGAAACCGACCTCCATGCTCGTTACCACCAAATTCGCCCCACCTCGGGTATCACGCCACGCCATGCTGCGCGAAGCGCTGATGGCCCGTCTGCACGATGCCCGCAACCACTGCCTAGTGCTGATTACCAGCAGCGCCGGATTTGGCAAGACCACCCTGATGACTCAGTGGCGACTTGAACTGCTCAAGCGAGGCGCCCTGGTGTCCTGGCTCTCGCTCAATGCTGAGGACGACACCCCGGAAACCTTCTGTGCGGGCCTTATCGGGGCCTTGCAAAGGATGGGTGTGGCGCTGGAAGACGATTTGCCGCTGCCCAATCACGGCGACGCCAGTTGGCTTCAGGCGATCTGTACGGCATTGATCAACTCACTTGATCGCGACGGCGCCGAGCAGTACCTGATGATCGATGATTTTCACCACATCAGCAGCCCGACGATCCACGCCCTGGTGCAGGTGCTGTTCGATAACGCGCCGGCGAATTTCCACCTCATCCTGGCCTCGCGCCAGGCTTCTCCGCTGTTGCTCGGCCGGGTGCGGGCCATGGGCGAATTATGCGAGATCGACAGCAGCGAGCTGTCGTTCGCCTTCCGTGAGTCGTTCGACTTTCTCAAGGCGCACCTGGACACTAGCATCGACCTGGACACCGCCCACTCTATGCACGATATGACCAGTGGCTGGCCAATCGGCCTGCAACTGTTGGCGATTGCCATGAAGGCCAAGCCGGGCAAGCAACCGGGTCAACCTTTGCTCAGCGGTACCAACCTCGGCGCCTACCTCTCCGAAGACGTTATCAGCGACCTGTCACCCGTCTTGCTCGCGTTCATGTACAAAACCTCGATCCTGCGCCGCTTCAACAGTGCATTGGTCGCGGAGGTGTGCGAAGTCGACGACGCTGGCGAACTGATCGCGACCCTGGAAGCGCACAACCTGTTCCTATTTGCCGTCGATATGCAGGATCACTTCCAGTGGTACCGCTGGCATCCGATGTTCGCCGAGTTCCTTGGTCAGCGCCTGGCCGACAGCCAGGTCGACGTCCGCCAGCTGCACCTGCGCGCGGCTGCGTGGTTCAACCGTGAAGGGCTCTACCCGGAGGCCATTCGCCATGCCCTGCTCAGTGAAGATTTCGACAATGTAGTGCAGATCATCCAGAACGCCTTGCCCACCGTCAGCAGCCTCAGCCACATGGGCATGTTCATGCGCTGGATCGACCGCGTACCGACGACGCTGCTCGAACACCATCCGCAGTTGATCCTGATCAGCGCCTGGATCGCCGCCATCACCGGACACCTGGAGCGTGCCAGGGCGTTGAGCCGCTCATTGGATGCGGTGCAGTTGTCACCCTTGCAACGGCGCTACATCACCTTGCTTCATGCCGTCATTGCGCTGTTCAGCGAAGATATCGAAACCGCCTTGGCACTGGTGCAGTCAGTGGGCGACGCGCCGTTGCGCCACCCTTTTTTCGATGGCTTTCGTATCGGCATCACAGTGGGAACGCTGGCATTTCTCGGCCGTTTCGGTGAAGCACGTAGTGAATTCAATGCGCCGAATGCGCGTTTCCTGCACACCCATGACAACGAGCTTACACTGATCAACCGTGCAACAATCGCCAGTGTCGCCTGGCTCGAGGGCAACATGCTCGAAGCCGAACGTACCAGCGCCAGTATCCTGGCTGCCGCCGAGACCATGTACGGGCGCCGCTCACTCAGCGCTAGCACCATCGCGACCATTTCGGCGGCCGTGCTGTACGAGAGCGATCGCATCGATGATGCCCGCGAAACATTGGCCAATCGCTTGAATGTGCTGCACTTCTCCGCACCCGAATACATGTACTGCGCCACATTGACCTATGCTCGGCTGCAGTGCCTGCAGGAAAGCGCGCAAGCCGCGCTGGATTACCTGGTGACGCAGGAAGCGCACTTTCGCAACCTGGGCCGGGACCACGGCATCGCCCTGATGCTCGCCGAACAGGTCAGGGTGACCTTGACCACTGGCGATTGGCGCCATGCCCAATCCCTGCAGGCCAATCTAAATGAAGTGGCTTGCCTACCCCAGCCGTCGACACTCTGCCAGTTGAACATCCAGGGCGTGACCGCCTTGTCGCGTGCACGCCTAGCGCTCGCCCGGCAGCGCGCCGAGCAGGCCCTGGAAGACCTCGAGCAGGTACAGGCTATCGCCAATCAGCTGAACCGTGGCGCACTGCTGGTCAAGGTAGACATCCTCATGGCCCTCGCCGTGGCTGAACTTGGCCGCGAGGATGCCGTGCGCGAACACCTCCAGGGCGCCCTCGCCTGCGGCTATCGCCTCGGACTGCTTCGCACCTTCATCGACGAAGGCGATGCGCTGCGGGTATTGCTTCAAGACCTGGGTGAACTGGCCGCCAAGGACGCCGAACTGTACCGGCAACAGCTCCTGTCATGCATGACGCGGGGAAACCCTGCGCGCCCCTGCACCCCGCCCTCTACCCCTGTGCCTAGCGTGTTATTGACCAAGCGCGAGCAGGAGATTCTCGCACTGGTCGAACAGTCGATGTCGAACAAGCGCATTGCTCTAGCCCTTAACATCAGCGTGCAGACTGTCAAATGGAACCTGAAGAACATTTTCATCAAGTTGAATGTATCGAGTCGCTATGAGGCAATCATCGCGACTCGGAAAATCAATCGCTCTGGCTAACGCTGCCCGACCGTAATCGTAATTTCGATCTGCGCCCAGGACAGCTGGCTCAAAGCTTGGCACCTTTTTACAGCAATCAACCCCATGGTGATGGATTTCAAGAAGTTCTCAGAGATCTCGGTACGATGCGGCTTCAGCGAGCTGGTCTCTGTGCTCCATGAGCTTCAACGCCAAGAGCACGAGCGGATCAGATCTGTTGGTTTCTGGATGGAAACAATCATCGCCCCCTTTATTTCATTCACACTTCATGCCCTTGGCCGTCGAAGCAAAATGGAGGAACACCCTCCTCTCTGCCTGAACTGTGGGACTCACTCGCGCCTTTTGTCATTTACCGCTGGAAGACTTCATGAATAAACTGATCCTACCTGTCGCCATCTTCGTTAGCGTGATCATCACTGGAAAAATATCCGAGCACTTCGAGGTGGAGGGCAGCTGGAAAGTCGGCCTGCTTTGCCTGGTGGCCGCCGCCGTCCAGATCGCAGTTACTCGTTACCAGCGCACACAGCGGTCAAAAGCTCAAGGCTAATGAACCCCTTGTATAGCGACATCGACCGCCTCGACAAGAATCTGCGCATGCTCCTGCGTAAACGCCAATAGCGGTCGTATCTTGAGTACGTTTTCGAGCGGGCCGGCGGCACTGATCAGCACACCCTGTTCACGCATTGCATTGACAACTTTGCGCGCCTGCTCGGCTGCGGGTCTCTTCGTCGTACGATCAGTGACGAGCTCAACACCGAGGAACATGCCCGCCCCCCTGACGTCACCGATCAGTTCATGGCGCTGAGCAAGCTTTGTCAGGCCACTCAGCAGATAACTGCCAATGTCATGCGATCGCTGCTGCAGATGTTCTTCCTGGATCACGTCCAGGACAGCCTGGCCTGCGGCACACGAGACTGGGTTGCCTCCAAACGTATTGAAGTAGCGCATGTTCTTTCCGAAATCATCGACCACCTCAGAGCGCCCAACGATACCGGCAATAGGTTGACCATTACCCATGGGTTTACCGAGCGTGACCAGATCCGGACGCACGTTATGCCTCGAATAACCCCACATATTCAGACCGGTACGCGCAAAGCCTGGCTGTACCTCATCGGCGATGTACAGCAGCCCTTCTGCCTGGGCCAATGCAACACCTTCAGCGAGAAAGCCCGCCGGCCCGGGGAGCACGCCATCGCTAGAAAAGATGCCATCGAGCAAAATAGCCGCGGGACGGATGCCGTGCGCTTTCATGTCATCGATCGCGGTACGTACGTCTGCGGCGAAAGTCGACGTCACGTTTTCGGCCCCCAGACGGTAAGCGTCAGGGGCGCGAACGGTACGAACATGCGCCGGGAGCACTATGGCGCGACCGAGCGACGGCGAAAGCTCGGCAATGTCGCCAGTGACACCGTGGTAGGCAAACTGGGTGATGATGACGCCGGTGCCACCGGTGTACTGCTTGGCGATCCGAAGCGCGAGGTCATTCGCTTCACTCCCGGTACAGGTGAACATGACTCGATCCAAATCGCCAGAGAATGTGCCCAACAACTGCTCGGCATAGTCGAGAATCCCCTCCTGCAGGTAGCGGGTGTGCGTGTTCAGCACAAGCGACTGCCGATACATTGCCTCAACCACGCGGGGATGACAGTGACCGATGGACGCGACGTTGTTGTAGGCATCCAGATAACGACGGCCCTGCTCATCGTAGAGCCAAACGCCCTCCCCTCGAACGGTATGGAGCGGTCGTTCGTAGAAAAGACGGTACGCCGGGCCCAACAGACGCTCGCGGCGCTCGATCAAGCGTCGTTCCGTTTCCGAAAGCCGGGCTGCGTCCTCTGAAGTGAAGCCGTTGACCATGCTCATGCTTTGACCTCTCGCAGGCACGCGGAAGAAATTCGATCTTCAATTTCAGATCGAGACAGAGACGACATTGCCTTCAAATTTGCCCACGCGCGCTGGGCGTTTCGCAGGATGTACTGGCGATTCTCAGGATGCAGCTTGGCGCGCCATGAGTTGATGCACAGGGCTAATGCCAACCGCGTGGCCAGCAGTTCCGGCAGCAGCGCCAACTCTTCATGGGTAAGCGGATTGTGTTGGTGGTACGCGCCAATGACATCCAATGCCGGCTCCAGGACATCGCCAACCTGCCCAAGGTGGTATGAAGCGGCCACCGCTACTTCGTTGACCAAGGGTGCGTACACCATGTCACCGAAATCGAGGATGCTGCGCAGAACATCAGGGTTATTGGTATCCACGATAATGTTGTGCGGGTTGGTGTCATTGTGAATCACTTGCTTTCGCAGCTCTGGGATCCAGGGCAAGACGACGGATTCGTACCGGTCAAGACTTTGCTCGACGATGCTTCGCCCCTGACCAGGTTCGATGTGAATCAGCAGCGGCCGAAGGTGCGCGGCATGTTGCATGTCCCAAAGCAGAACATGCCCGGCAGCAGGATGAGTGAAGCCTTCCAGCGCTACGTCAAGCCGGGCAATGGACTGCCCAATTACTCGGCGAAACGCCGTTGTGGTGCGGCTCACGCAATGAAGAGGCATACCGTCTTCAAAAGACAGAAGTCGGGCCAGCATGCGCTGCCCATCAATCTCAACAAAGGTAGCGTATTGGCCTTCAAGCGACGGATGCACGCGTTGAACTGCAAGGTCGGGATCTCGAAGCTCGATTCTTCGCATCGCCTGGTTGTGGAAGTCGACCACATCGGGGTTCTCAAGCGGATGGGAGAGCTTGAGCAAACGAGATGACCCGTCTTTAAGCATCACGCGAAAATTGAGGTCTCGCTCTCCGCCCAATTTCTCGAGTTTGCCGCTTAAACCAAATTGCTGCTGGAGTACTGCGCACGCTTGCGCATCCGAGACCTGCGCTGGAGCAACCTCCAGTAAGCTGTCATCAACCGCTAAATTTTCAAGTGGCATGACTCACGTCCTTATCCGGCAAATCGAATGGCGCCCCGGTTTTAAAGGGCGCCATGTATCACTTATTGGCCCAAGCGTTGAATCGTTCCTCCAGATCCTCTCCATGATCGATCCAAAACTCGGCGTCGGTAGCCCGGGCGTTTTTTAGATTTTCGGGTGCCGTCGGGAGTTTTTCGCCAACACGCTTATCTACCAAGCTCATCGCGTTGGTGTTGCTTGGCCCGTAAGGAATGGCTTCGACGAAATTTTTCTGTTGAACAGGTTCGCTAGCGAACGCGATGAAGCGCTCTGCCAATGCCTTTTTCGCAGAGCCTTTGACAATCGCCCAGTGGTCGAGGTCGTAAAGGCTGCCATTCCATTGCATTGCAAATGACTGGCCTTCCTCCTGGGCAGAGGTCACGCGACCGTTGTAGGCGGAGGTCATGACCACGTCACCGGCTGCCAGCCATTGCAGAGGCTGCGCACCGGAATCCCACCATTGGATGTTGGATTTGATTTCGTCGAGCTTTTTGAACGCGCGTTGGATACCCGCTTCAGTGCCCAGAAGCGTGTAGACGTCCTGGTTGCTTACTCCGTCCGCAAGCAGCGCGAACTCCAGCGTGAACTTCGCTCCGCGCCGAAGGCCGCGCTTACCGGGAAATTTCTTCATGTCCCAAAAGTCGGCCCAGCCTTGCGGGCTAGCGGCGAGCTTAGTGGGATCATAGGTAAGCACAGTCGACCAGATGAAAATACCGACACCACAGTCGCTGACTGCGGCAGGAATGAAATCCTCCTTCTTCCCTATCCGGCTCCAGTCCAACGGCTCGAACAGCCCCTCACTGCAACCCCGGATGAGCTCGGGAGATTCGACCTCCACAACATCCCAACTGGTTTTACCGGTGTCGGCCATCACCTTGATCTTGGCCATTTCGCCATTGTAGTCATCAGCCGTGATGGTCGTGGCGCTCTGGGCTGTAAAGGGTTTGTAGAACGCCTTTTCTTGCGCTTGGCGATTGTTCCCGCCAAAGGAAACAACGGTTAGCTTTTCAGCGGCACTCAGCGGGCCAGCAATTGTTGCAAGTAAAAGTACAGCTGCGATTTTCTTATTCATGCGTATCTCCAGGTCAGCTACGGATCATGGGCAGCTTTAAAGGGATGGCAGTTTTCTTGTAGTGGCAGCAATCGATCGAACGTGACGCATCCCCGGTGGGGACAAAATCCATTAAAACACATAAAAAATATGATGCATCATATTTTGATCTACACTCCTTTCACCAACGACAGGGATTGCGCCATGACTGATCAACGTACTTTGCTTCTCACCGGTGCCAGCCGGGGCATTGGCCACGCGACCGTGAAACATTTCAGCGCCGCGGGTTGGCGAGTCTTTACCGCTTCGAGGCAGGATCTGGGTGAAGGCTGCCCGTGGGCCGAAGGGCTGGCCAACCACATTCACCTCGACCTTGGGAACGTGGAGGATGTACGGAATAGACTTCCAGAAATCAGGGAGAAGCTCGGTGGCCGACTTGATGCGCTAGTCAACAATGCCGGCATTTCACCGAAAGGCTCAGATGGGGAGCGACTGGGGGTTTTGGAATCCGACTATTCGACCTGGCTGAACGTTTTCAATGTGAACATCTTCTCCACAGCACTGCTGGCTCAGGGGCTTTTCGAGGAGCTCAAGACAGCCAGAGGCTCAGTCATTAACGTCACCTCCATCGCCGGTTCACGCGTCCACCCGTTTGCAGGTGTCGCTTACGCCTGCTCGAAAGCGGCGCTATCGGCCCTGACTCGCGAGATGGCGCATGACTTCGGGCCCCACGGTGTTCGCGTAAACGCGATCGCTCCCGGGGAAATCGATACCTCCATCCTATCCGCCGGCACCGCGCAGATAGTTGAGCGCTCGATTCCAATGAAACGCCTGGGTAAGCCCGAGGAAGTCGCCGCACTTGTGCATTTCCTCTGCACGCACGGTGCTTCGTATGTCAATGGCGCAGAAATCCACGTAAACGGTGGGCAACATGTTTGAGTTACTCGATAATCGCTGCTGGTAGCCTCCCCTATCCAGCCGGGCATGTGCCGCACACGAGTACGCGATGAATTACCCTATTGAGAACCTAAAGCACTCCTATCTTGGCAGCGGTATCTACGGCTTGCTCCGCGAAGCGTTGATCACAGGCCGCTTCCAGCCTAACGACCGGCTGCGCATACGCGACCTTGCTGAACAATTGGGTACAAGTGTCACGCCTGTACGGGACGCCATTCTTCAATTGGCGAAGGAGCAGGCGCTGGTTCTCACAACACCGAGAGACATTCGCGTACCCGTGCTGACCTCCAAGCAGTACCTGGAGATTAGAAGCATCCGGCTCTCGCTCGAAGGATTGGCAGCCGAGACCGCCGCGTCGTTAGCGACCCCGCAGCAATTAATGCGGCTGGAAACCTGTATTCAAAACAACCTCGCCGCGATTAAAGACAATGATTTGACCTCAGCATTGACCTTCAACCACGAGTTTCACTTCAACTTGACGCAAATCGCTGACATGCCGGTACTTGCCAGCCTGCTGGACGGCTTGTGGATGCGTACCGGGCCGCTCATTGCTCGCGCCTATGGAAGCTTCAACGAGCGCATGGCGATTGACCATCACTGGGATGTACTCGAAGCACTCAAGAAGCGGGATGGCGCAGGAGCTCGCAATGCCATCTGTAGTGACATCCTTGATGGAAGTCAGAAAATGTTGGAATACGTACAACTTGAGCATGATTGATTACCCTGGATTCTTTGATGCTGGGTAATGGCAGCCTGTACAGGTAACCGCTGCTCAAAAAGCGAGCTGCTGCACGCCAGCGGGCCGCGCACAGGCACACGGCGTGCAGTCCCGCTCCGTCGCCCTGCCAGCGGTGAGTATTGCTGTATGTCCCAGCCAAGCACCCAACCTGCTTGGCCTCCCCTGATGACAACCACTCCTCGAAACCTGTCTGCCCACTTTGCTGGCCTTCACGATACTCGCACATGTAAAGCAACCTGTTCTCGCCGGGTTGCAAAATATTCGATTTTACGTATATTCGAAATAACATATATCTAGGTGCTACGAGATCCACAATCTAATACCTCGTGACAACCCAACACCGAGAACGACCATGACTGAATCGCTGACCCCAACCAAGGTCTTCAAATGCCTCGCCGACGAGAACCGCATTCGGATGATGCTGATGATCGCTCGCGAGGAAGAACTGTGCGTCTGTGAACTCATTTGTGCCCTGGAAGAAAGCCAGCCCAAGGTTTCCCGCCACCTGGCGCAACTTCGCACTTGCGGTTTGCTGGAAGACCGCCGGCAAGGCCAGTGGGTCTACTACCGGTTGCATCCAGCGCTGCCCGTCTGGGTGCGCGAGATTCTGACAACAACGCTGGACGCCAATCGCGAATGGTTGAGCACCAGCGCCAAACGCCTGGACAGTATGGGTGAGCGCCCACTGCGCGTCGCCACCTGCTGCTGATCACTGCCAAGTGGGTAGGCATCGCAACGCTCTGACGCTAAGGTAGATTCACCATGAGCAAAAGCCGACTTTCATTCCTCGACCGCTACCTGACGGTCTGGATATTTCTGGCCATGGGGCTTGGCATCGGCCTGGGCAGCCTGTTCCAGGGGCTGCCAGCATGGCTGAATAGCCTGTCAGTAGGCTCGACGAACATTCCCATTGCGATCGGCCTGATCGTCATGATGTACCCGCCACTGGCGAAGGTGAAATACGAGGAGTTACCACAAGTTTTCAAGGACAAACGCATCCTCACCCTGTCGCTGATTCAGAATTGGGTGATCGGCCCGGTACTGATGTTCGGGCTGGCTGTCGTGTTCCTCTGCGACAAGCCTGAGTACATGACCGGGCTGATCCTTATCGGCTTGGCGCGCTGCATCGCCATGGTGCTGGTGTGGAACCAGATCGCGGGCGGCAACAACCAGTACGTGGCGGGCTTGGTCGCCTTCAATAGCATTTTTCAAATTCTGTTCTTTAGCCTGTACGCCTGGATCTTTCTGGGCCTTTTGCCTCCACTGTTCGGCCTGCAGGGTAGCGTCATCGAGATTAGCTTCCTCGAAATTGCCCAGTCAGTGCTGATCTATCTGGGTATCCCGTTTCTGGCTGGTTTCCTGACCCGCAAGATCCTGATCAGTCGCAAAGGCTCGACTTGGTACCAGGA
The DNA here is from genome assembly GCF_050312595.1 of Pseudomonas sp. UM16. Lineage (NCBI taxonomy): Bacteria > Pseudomonadati > Pseudomonadota > Gammaproteobacteria > Pseudomonadales > Pseudomonadaceae > Pseudomonas > Pseudomonas sp. UM16. The sequence continues at coordinate 35,642 of NZ_JBNPJT010000003.1, forward strand.
GCGCTTCATTGCCAAGATCAGCCCACTGACACTCGTGGCGTTGTTGCTGACCATCGTCGCCATGTTCAGTCTCAAAGGCGACAAGGTGGTGCAACTGCCACTGGATGTACTGCGCATCGCCATCCCGCTGACCCTCTACTTCGTGGTGATGTTCTTCGTCAGCTTCGGGATGGGCAAGCTGCTGAAGGCCGACTACCCACGGACCACTGCGCTGGCCTTTACCGCCGCGAGCAACAACTTCGAACTGGCCATCGCCGTGGCCATTGCTACCTTCGGGCTCGCCTCACCGGTAGCCTTTGCCACCGTGATCGGGCCGCTGGTGGAAGTCCCTGTACTGATCTCGCTGGTTGGCGTCGCCTTGTGGCTCAAACGTCGCTGGTTCGACCAAGCATCTGTACCCCTGCCCCAGGAGTAAAATCATGACCGATGACTGTATCCCCAATATCGAACCAGAACTGGTCGATCTGCCATCGCCTGACAAAATGGCGATAGAGCAGACGTCCACACACAAACCGCGCATCCTGCTCCTGTATGGATCGACCCGTGAGCGCGCCTTCAGCCGTTTGCTGACGGAGGAAGCGGCCCGGCTGTTGCAGCACTTCGGTGCCGAGACACGAATCTTCAACCCGTCAGGCCTGCCGCTGCCGGATGACGCGGCCGACGACCACCCCATGGTCAAAGAGCTACGGGACATGGTGCTCTGGTCAGAAGGCATGGTCTGGTGCTCACCGGAACGCCACGGTGCAATGACCGGCGTGTTCAAGTCGCAGATCGACTGGATTCCGCTGAGCATGGGCGCTGTGCGTCCGACGCAGGGCAAGACCCTCGCGGTGATGCAGGTCTGTGGCGGCTCGCAATCGTTCAACGTGGTCAACCAACTGCGCGTGCTCGGTCGCTGGATGCGTATGTTCACCATCCCTAACCAGTCGTCAGTGCCGAAAGCCTATCTGGAGTTCGACGAGGCGGGCCGCATGAAGCCCTCGGCGTACTATGACCGAGTCGTCGACGTGATGGAGGAGTTGGTGAAGTTCACCCTGCTGCTTCGTGACCGTGCCGACTACCTCGTCGATCGCTACTCCGAACGTAAGGAGTCGGCTGAAGAACTGTCGAAACGCGTCAATCAACGATCCATTTGAGCCTTACATCAATCCGTTCAGCACCATCCCCTGCCCCCTTACTAACCGCAATTCGAGAAACACAACATGGCAATCAAAGTAGGCATCAATGGGTTTGGACGTATCGGACGACTGGTTCTGCGCGCGTCCTGGGATTGGCCGGAATTCGAATTCGTACAGATCAATGACCCGGCCGGGGACGCTGAGACCCACGCCCACCTGATCAACTTCGACTCGATCCACGGACGCTGGCACCGTGAAGCCGGTGCAGCAGGCGATTCGGTGGTAATCGATGGCAAGCACATCAAGGTCACGGCCAACAAGGCCATCGCCGACACCGATTGGTCGAGTTGCGACCTGGTCATCGAGGCCAGCGGTAAGATGAAGTCGGTTGCCGTGCTCCAGGCTTACCTGGATCAAGGCGTCAAACGCGTGGTGGTCTGCGCCCCGGTGAAAGAAAAGGGTGCGCTGAATGTGGTGATGGGCGTCAACCAGCACCTGTTCGACCCAACCCAGCACCGCCTCGTCACCGCCGCCTCCTGCACCACCAACTGCCTGGCTCCGGTGGTCAAGGTGATTCACGAGAGCCTGGGTATCCGTCACGGCTCGATCACCACTATCCACGACCTGACCAACACCCAGAGCATCCTCGATACACCACACAAGGACCTGCGACGCGCCCGTGCCTCGGGCATGAGCCTGATCCCCACCACAACCGGTTCAGCTACAGCAATCGCCGAAATCTTCCCCGAGCTGCGCGGGAAGCTGAATGGTCACGCCGTGCGCGTACCGCTGGCCAACGCCTCGCTGACCGACTGCGTGTTCGAGGTGGCGCGTGCAACCACAGCTGAGGAGGTCAACTCGCTACTCCAGGCTGCTGCCGAAGGCCCGTTGAAGGGGATCCTGGGTTATGAAGCGCGCCCATTGGTGTCCATCGATTACCGCACCGATCCACGGTCCTCGATCATCGATGCGCTGTCGACCTTGGTAGTGAATGGTACCCAGGTGAAGATCTACGCCTGGTACGACAATGAGTGGGGCTACGCCAATCGTGCCGCGGAGCTGGCCCGACTGGTCGGCGCGGCGGAGTAAACGGCGATCATGAAAGCGTTGTCAGCCCTGTCTACGCAAGTGCGTCAGTACCTGCTGGTTACCGTTAACTATTGGGCCTTCACCCTCACCGACGGTGCGTTGCGCATGTTGGTGGTTTTGCACTTCCATACGCTGGGCTACACGCCGCTGCAGATCGCAGCGCTGTTTTTGTTCTACGAAATGTTTGGCGTCATCACCAACCTGGTGGGCGGCTACCTCGGCGCCCGTCTGGGCCTCAATCGCACCATGAACATCGGCCTGAGCATGCAGGTACTGGCCTTGTTGATGCTCACGGTGCCGGGAACCTGGCTGACTGCACCTTGGGTGATGGCGGCCCAAGCGTTGTCCGGCATCGCCAAGGACCTCAACAAGATGAGTGCCAAAAGCGCCATCAAACTCTTGGTACCGGATAGCCAGCAAGGCACCCTCTACACGTGGGTGGCCATCCTTACAGGCTCGAAAAACGCGCTCAAAGGGGTGGGTTTTTTCCTCGGAGGTGCACTGCTCGCGCTGCTCGGTTTCAGCATGGCGGTCCTGGCTATGGCGGCAGCGCTCGCATTGATTTGGGCAGGCAGCTTGCTGATGCTGAAAAAGGACCTGGGCAAAGCCAAAGCCAAACCGAAGTTCCGCGATATGTTGTCTAAAAGCCGAGCGATCAACATCCTCTCGGCCGCACGACTGTTTCTCTTTGGCGCGCGTGACGTCTGGTTTGTCGTAGCCCTTCCGGTGTACCTGAGCAGCGCATTAGGCTGGGATTTCTGGCTGGTTGGTAGCTTTCTTGCTACTTGGATCATCGGCTACGGCATCGTACAGTCATTTGCCCCCCGCATTACCGGCAACAAGCGTGGCCAGGTACCGGACGGCCGAGCCGCCTTTTCCTGGGCCATCGCGCTGGCCGGGCTGCCCGCACTGATTGCGCTGGGGCTGACCGCAGGTTGGTCGGCTAAAGTAGTGCTGCTCGGTGGGCTTATGCTATTCGGCGTGCTGTTTGCAGTGAATTCCGCGCTGCACAGCTACCTGATTGTCAGTTATGCCAAGGAAGATGGGGTATCCCTGGACGTGGGTTTTTACTACATGTCCAACGCGTTGGGCCGGCTCGTCGGCACGTTGCTTTCGGGTTGGGTATTCCAAGCCTATAGCCTGCAAGCCTGTTTGTTAGTATCGAGCGCTTTTGTACTGGCTGCCGCGCTTATCTCCATTGCCTTGCCCAAGCACAGTGACACTACACAGCAACCAAGCTGACCAGCGTCCACCGATAACGATCAAATTCGACCGATTTTTCACCACTTCGTTGCGTCAGCGTGGAACTCCTGGCAAATCAACGTCTATGCTGCCTAAGCGTATCCCGATCCTGGTGACGAACCGCGAGGAGCTAGACAATGTTGCGCACGAACATTTCTGCAAGGGCGCTGTCCGGTGGGTTGCTCGATGTGTTGATTCGCGCCGGGCTTATCACGGTGCTGGTGCTGTTCTGCTTCCAGATCTTTCATCCCTTCCTCAATCTGATGCTCTGGGCAGTGATCCTGGCCATTACCATCTACCCGCTGCACAACATGCTTAAAGGCAAGCTGGGTAACAAGGACGGTCGAACCGCGACCCTAATCATCGTTGTCGCCCTGGCCTTGCTGATGGTACCGATATACCTGCTGGGCACTTCGGTCAGTGATTCGATCGAAGGCGCTCTGGCCATACTCAAGTCCGACAGCCTGGAAATTCCGCTGCCGAACGAAAAAATCGCCACCCTGCCGCTCATTGGCAAACCGCTCTACAACTTCTGGATGCAGTCGGCGACCGACATGAGCAGCGTGCTGATGAAGTTGATGCCTTACATCAAGACGATCGGCTTGACCTTGCTGGGCAAGATGGCCGGTGTTGGCGTGGGCTTTCTGTTGTTCATCGGTGCCCTGATCATTGCCGGTGTGCTGATGGCCTACGGCGAAAACGGCGAACGCAGCGCCATCGCCATCACCACTCGCCTTTCCGGCCCCGAGCGCGGCCCGCGCATTACCGAACTGTGTACCGCGACCATCCGCGCGGTTGCCCAGGGCGTGGTGGGTATCGCCTTCATCCAGATGCTGCTGGTGGGGGTTGGTTTCGTACTCATGGGGGTGCCCGGCGCCGGGCTGCTGGCCATGGTCGCGTTGTTGATGGGGATCATGCAGTTGCCGGTGATTCTCGTGACTTTGCCGGTAGTCGCCTATGTATTTGCCACTGAAGGCGCCACGTTTGCCACTATCGTGTTCGGCATCTACAGCCTGATTGCCGGCATGGCCGACAACATCCTCAAGCCATTGATGCTGGGCCGTGGCGTCGATGTGCCGATGCCGGTGATCCTGATTGGCGCCTTGGGCGGTATGGTCAGCGGCGGTTTCATCGGCCTGTTCATCGGGCCGGTGGCACTGGCGGTCGCCTATCAACTGTTCTGGCAATGGGTCGAGGACCAACCGCATATCGATGTACTGGATGAACTCCCGCGCGATGAGCAACCGCGAATTGAGGAAACGAGCGAGCATCCACCAGTCTGAGGAGGGTGCGCTTGATGTCGTGCCCTGCTCGCATGAGCCGACTGCTGCTGTGTGGCGCCCTGGGCCTGAGCGGCTGTGTGCGCTTGGGCCCGGACTTCCAGTCACCGACCCAGCCCTGGGTCGAACACTGGAACACCCAAGCCTTGCAGCTTGCCAGCCAGCAACGTACGCAACCCGATAGCCGGCAGTGGTGGCACGTATTTACCGACCCGGTGCTCGACCATCTGATTGCCGAGGCCGATGCCCACAACGCCGACCTGGAAATCGCCGGCCTGCGGGTGATGGAAGCCCGCGCCCAATTGGGCATCGCGTTAAGTAATCGCTACCCGCAGTTCCAACAGCTCAGCGCCGACAGCTTGTACCTCAAACGTCGCCAATGGGGCGGCGACAATCCGCAGGACAGCCATCTGTGGCAACACAGCGCGGGTTTCGACATCGGCTGGGAACTGGATTTCTGGGGCCGATTCAGCCGCGCCATCGAGTCGGCCGATGCTGCCTGGTTCGCCGCCCAGAGCAATTATGAGAACGTTCTGGTGCTGCTTCGCGCGCAAGTGGCGCAAACCTACTACGCGCTGCGTACCGCCGAAGCGCGCCTGCTCATCGCCAAGAACAACGCCAGACTGCAAAAGCGCAGCTATGAGATCACCGAGCGCCTGTTCACCAGCGGTGATAATGCCGAGCTCGATCTGCAACAGGCCAAGACCCAGTACCTGGGAACCCTGAGCACCCTCCCCGACTTCGAAGCGCAGGTCGCAAGCACACGCAATGCGTTGTCCACCCTGATAGGTCGCCCGCCTGGTGCGATACCGGAACTCTTTACCAATACCGGTGTGGTGCCCCTCGTCGACCGTGCCGTGCTGCAGGCGGTACCGGTCGACCTGCTGTTGCGTCGCCCGGATGTGCGTACCGCAGAAGCGCAAGTCGCGGCTCAGTCGGCGCTGATCGGTGTCGCCGAGGCCGACCTGTACCCCTCGATCAGCCTGTTGGGCAGCATCGTCTGGTCCGCGAGTTCCCTCGACGGCACGTCCAACACCCTGGACTTGATCGGCGGGCCGAGCCTGCGCTGGGACGTGTTCGATCATGGCCGAATCACCAACAACGTGCGCATCCAGGATGCCCGCCTGCAGCAATTGATCATTGTCTACCAAGACAGCGTTCGCCAGGCGGCACGTGAGGCCGACGATGCCGCGACCGGTCTGGTCAAGGCCCTGGAGCGCGACCGTATCCTCAGCGAAGCGTCGATTGCCGCCGAGCGCTCGGTATCCCTGGCCAATACCCAGTACCGTGAAGGCTATTCGGATTTCCAGCGGGTACTGGATGCCCAAGCGGCCTTGTTTGCCCAGCAGGATAACTACCTGGTCAATCGCAACACGGCCGTCAACAGCCTGATCGCGCTGTACAAGGCCCTCGGCGGTGGTTGGTACAGTGACCGTCCGCTGCTCGATCCCGCCACCCGCCAACAGATGCAGCAACGCACCGACTGGGGCGACCTGCTCGATGAAGCGAAGGAAGGTGTCAATTGAGTGACCGCCAACAAGAGACGGAAGAAACCGCACCGTCGCCTGCGCCCGATCCGGCCAAAAAAGCGGTGAATTGGGTTGCCGTGCTGATCCTCCTGAGCCTGGTCTGGTACCTGCTGGCCGACCGCTACACCCCCTACACGCAACAGGCGCGGGTGCAGACCTTTGTCGTTCCGGTGGCGTCGGAGGTTGCTGGCATGGTCACCAAAGTCAATGTGCGCAACAACCAGGACGTCAAGGCTGGCGAAGTGCTGTTCGAAGTGAACCCGCAGCACTACCAGATCGCTGTTGACCGCGCGCGTGCCGACTTACAGACCACCCGCAAGCAGATTGGTGCCAACACCGCAGGCATAGACTCCAAGGTGGCATCCTTGAAAGCAGCCCAGGCCAACGAAGTCATGTCCCGTCAGGACCTGCAACGCCTGGAGCGCCTGTACAAGGAAGATCCCGGAACCATCTCCCTGCGCCGCCTGGAGGTTTCCCGATCCACCCTCGATGCAGCCGTCGCCCACGTTGCCGCCGCGCGGGCAGAAGTAGAACGCGCCCGCGAAACCCAAGGTGGCAGCGACGAGAAAAATGCCCAGTTGCTCGCCGCCATCGCCAATGTCGACAAGGCCGAACTGGACCTGGCCAACAGCATCGTACGTGCCCGCTCGGACGGCCTTGTCACCGACCTGCGCACCGATGTCGGCCAGTTCGCCGCAGCCGGTGCGCCCTTGATGACCTTGATCGCCATTCACGATGTGTGGGTCACGGCCGACATGACCGAGAACAACCTGGGCAAGGTCAGACCCGGGACCCCGGTCCGCATCGTGCTGGATACCCTGCCCGGTACGATATTCGAAGGCCATGTGCGCAGCATCGGCTATGGCGTCAGTACCGGCCAGAGCACGCCAGCCGGAACCTTGCCCACGGTGCAGAACAGCCGTGACTGGCTGCGCCCGGCCCAACGTTTTCCAGTGATCATTGAGCTTGTGCCCGGCCAGTTGGCCGACATCAGTGGCATCCGTGTCGGTGGCCAGGCCGAGGTCATGGCGTTCCCCAGCGAAGGTAACCCGCTGAACCTGCTCGGCCGCCTGTTCCTGCGGGTGATGAGCTGGATGTCGTATGTCTACTGAGCAACAAGTCCGTGCCAGGCGAGCCCTGCGCCTGGCCACTGGCACTGCGCTGTGCCTGGCTGCAAGCTTCGGCCTGGCCCTGCCGATCCCTTTCATTGCACCGATGCTGGCGCTGACGATGCTGGCGGCAATGAATCGACCGCTGCCGTTCAAGGCCAGCCTAGGCCTGGCCGTGGTGCTGATGCTGACCACCGGCAGCGGCTTGCTGCTGATACCGCTGTTGCACTACTACGCGGCAACCGGTGTGATGCTGGTCGGTCTGTGCCTGTTTATGGTCTTTCGCTATGGCATGAGTGGCGGCAACTCGCTGGTCGCCACCTTCATGGTGGTTGGCTTGACGATGATCAGCGCCGCCGGCGCTACCGAATTCGACCTGGCGCTGCAGGTGATCGTATCGCTGGTCAAGGGCTTACTCCTGGCCGTCACTGCGGTGTCGATCAGCCACTGGCTGTTCCCGGACCCGATCGGCACCCAGCCGCCCCCCCCCACACCTGCGCTATCGGCTGATGAAATCAGCTGGCTGGCATTGCGCGCAGCGCTGGTGGTGATGCCCGCCTTCTTGTTAGCGCTGATCGATCCGGCCAGCTACATGCCGATCATCATGAAGGCGGTCAACCTTGGCCAACAGAGCACCGCCACTAATGCGCGCACTGCAGGCCGGGAGCTGCTCGGCTCAACCCTGCTCGGCGGCCTGATGGCGATTGTCTTCTGGTTCGCCCTGGGCCTGTTCGTCAACCTGTGGATGTTCTTCCTGTGGATGCTGCTGTTTGGCCTGGTGCTGGCCCGAAAGCTCTACGGGCTGAGCCCAGGCAACTACAAGCCGGGCTTTTGGCTCAACAGCCTGACGACCATGATCATTTTGCTTGGCCAGTCGGTGCAGGACAGCGCCGCCGGCAAGGATGTCTACACCGCCTTCGCCATCCGCATGGGCCTGTTCATTCTGGTCACCCTGTATGCCTGTGCGATGGTGTATCTGCTCGATAAGCGCCGGCAACGTCGAAACATGTCCAACCCAACCGCTGAAGAGGGTCACCCATGCTGATCAACTTTCTGGTAGGCCTACCGGTGATCGTGCTCTGCGTAGTGTTGCAGGCGTGGTTTTTAGCCCTGTGTGCGCGTCGCTATGTGTCGCTGCGACGCAAAATGAACGCAAACCCTGCCTGGAGCGATGACGTGCGCTTGCTGTCGATGGTCATGGTGGTGATGCTCATCGGCAACTATGTGCAAATGGCCCTGTGGGCAGTGCTGTTCCTGCTGCTGGGCGAGTTCGAGGATTTCATCACCGCGCTGTACTTTTCCGGCGTGACCTTCGCCACCCTGGGCTATGGCGATGTGGTCCTGAGCCAGCAATGGCGCCTGCTCAGTCCCCTGGAGGCGGCCAATGGCATTCTCATGTTCGGCGTTTCCACCGCGATCATGACCGCTGCGGTAATGGACATCATTAAACAGCACACGCCTGGTGAGCATGAAGAACGATAAGGACAATCATCTGCCGCCCTCTCTCTCAATGGGCCATGTACGCCGTTTTCATGGCGAGTCTCGGCAGACAGGGTTAGCCAGCGTAACGGCACAAACTAGCCCCAACGCCGCGGGAAGGTTGCAATGAATTTGGTCCCCGACTCTGCGGTAGAACTAACCGTAATCTCACCATGATGGGCTCTTACGATTTCACGGACGATAAACAGCCCCAGCCCGACACTACGCAACTCTGCATTGTCGTGACTCCCACGGATCATCGGGTCGAACAGATTGTTTAACAGTGCCGCAGGAATCGGTGTCCCGAAGTTATGCACGGAAATGCTCACTGTGTGGTCTTTAATATAGGTAGACACGGTCACAGTTGAGCACTCTGCACCATAGGCGATAGCGTTGGCCGCAAGATTGCCCACTAATTGATACAACCGATCGCTGTCTGCGCAGAATTCCCCCAGGCCGCTACGTAGATGGACCAGATCGCTCTTGGGAAATGAAAGCCGAATTTCTTCAAGGCAGTCAGCAACCACCTCATGGAAGCTAACCGGCGTGCGCGCCACCGTAATCCCGCGCCCTACCTGAACCAGCGTAAAGTCCAACAGGTCAGCTACCAATCGCTGAGCACGCTCGACTGAATGGCTGATATGGCCCAACATCTGGATAGTCCTAGTGTCCGGATCACGACGCGACAGAATTTCCGCCGCCATTCTTATTGCCGAAAGCGGATTGCGTAAATCGTGGCTGACAATTCGAATCATCTGCTCAGCAAACAGCGCGCGATCTTCCGCGGCAGCATAGATAGTGCGTAGCTTGCCTTGCGCGATCTCCCGGGAACGCTGGGCCTTCAGGTTCTTGGCTAAGTGCCCCTGCGCAAGCAAGCGAGCATTGACCAGCCCCCGCTCATATTTGTGCCGATCCTCTGTCTTGAAAAGGGCTAATTCATGAAAAACACCATTGGAGTGCGCACAGCTTATAGCACTCAACATGATCGGCATCTTGTGGCCATCATGGTGCATAAGGTCGAATTTGACATTGGCTACGCCTCCCTGAAGTTGCATGAGTGGCTGCCAGTACGCCTGATGAAAAGTCCTGGCTTCCGGGCTCATCAGCTCTTGGATGCGCATGCCAAGCAGTGTTTGCTGCGAGTAGCCCATCCAGCGGCAGAACGTCAGGTTCGCACTTACGATGAACCCGTCTTCCGCCGTCAGAAGCAACCCTTGATCGGCGTCGCCATAGGGTAGCTCTGCTGCAGGATCAGGGTCATTGTGATTTGACATCACTGTGCCGCCCAAGAAGAGCTTCATGCTTCCTCTATCTGGAAAGCAACGAAGGACCTCAATGACTGTTTCATGACGTACTCCGGCACCGGCGTCTGCCTGCTGACTGTAAATGACAGGTTCTAGAGTGAGGCCAAAGGTGTAAAGGGTCTGTTCGCTACCGAACAGACCCTCGCGCGAGGTATCGGCAAACTGACTTTTCCGCCCGACCTCGTTCAGCAAGGACACTATGGATAACCCTTGGCCACGCGCACTTGCATCGCTTCAACGGCTGTCGTCCATCCTGCGTCGCTGGCCCCCTAGACCCCGCAGGTTTGAGTACGAAAGCCTACTGCGTTCAGAGTTGTTCAGCGCCGAACAGATGGCCGAGCATGGCACCTTCCTGGCCAGCCAGCACCAGCTCAGTCCGTTATCTGCCGCCGATACCCTGCTCGCCCGCTTGGCGGACAACGAATCCACCCTCGCCATCACGTGTGCTGCGTTCGCCAGTGCCCTGCCCACCTCAGGAAGGGTGACGCCAGCGGCAGAATGGTTGCTGGACAACTACTACCTGATCGAAGCGCACATTCGTATTGCCAAGACGCATTTGCCGGCCGGCTACAGCCGCGAGCTGCCCCGCTTGGCCAACGGCCCGTCCAGCACCTTGCCGCGCGTTTATGACATCGCTCTGGAGACTATCGCCCATGGTGATGGCCGCGTTGACGGCGAGAGCCTGAGCCGCTTCGTCGAGTCCTATCAAACGGTGACCCCACTGACCCTGGGTGAGTTGTGGGCGATTCCGATCATGTTGCGCCTGGCACTGATCGAGAACCTGCGGCGTGTTGCCGCGCGGGTCATGGCCAACTGGGGCGACCGCAACCTGGCAAACGACTGGGCCGATCGTCTGAGCGAAATCGCTGAGCGCGACGTCAAGAATGTGGTCTTGGTGGTCGCTGACATGGCCCGCTCCAAGCCCCCGATGACAGCTGGCTTCGTCGCCGAGCTGGCCAGACGCCTTCAGGGCCAGAGTGCGATACTCAGCCAGCCACTGGCGTGGATCGAGCAAATGCTCGCCGAGTCCGGGCTCAGTATCGAACGTCAGGTGCAGCTCGATGCGCAGCTGCAGGCGGCAGACCAGGTATCGATCAGCAACAGCATCGGTAGTTTGCGCATGCTGTCGACCAGCGACTGGCGGGAGTTCGTCGAGCGCATGAGCCATGTCGAACGGCTCCTGAGCCAGGACCCGGCAGCGGTCTATCCAGCCATGGACTTTGCCAGCCGCGATCATTATCGCCATGTCGTCGAACGCCTTGCACGCCACTGCACGTACAGCGAAGCGGACATCGCCCAAATCGCTATCGAGTTGGCCAGCTCCCCCTCCGCTGCCCTAGAGGAGCCAGCAGACCATGTAGGCTTTTACCTGATCGGGCCGGGGCTGGCGCTGCTCGAACAACGCCTGACAGCTACAGTGCCGCTTGGCGAACGCTGGCAACGGCTATTGCGCAAAGCCCCCCTGACTTTTTACCTGAGCCCTGTGCTGCTGCTGTCGTTGATCTTTGCCGGGGTCTTCCTCCAGGCGATATACGATGACGGCTGGTCCACGCCAGTCCTGGCAGGGCTCACCGTCCCCATACTGCTGATGACCAGCCGCCTGGCAATCGGTCTGGTCAACTGGCTGGTGACGCTGACCGTCGTGCCCTGTTTTCTGCCGCGCCTGGACTATCGGCAAGGGATTCCTGCCCAAGCCCGCAGCCTGGTTGCGATCCCTTGCCTGATGGCCAGCGCCAGCGATGTCGAGGAACTGGTCGAAGGGCTGGAGGTACGCTTTCTGGCCAACCGCGACGAGCACCTGCACTTCGCGCTCCTCAGTGACTTCATTGACGCTGCTCAGGAGTCGCTGCCCGAGGATGACGCTTTACTGCAGCTGGCTGCCGAGCAGGTCGTTGCCTTGAACCATAAATACCCGGCCGCCGGGGCCGAACGGTTTTTCCTCTTGCATCGCCCAAGACGCTGGAACGCAGTCGAGCAGGTGTGGATGGGCTACGAGCGCAAACGCGGCAAGCTCGCCGAGCTCAATGCCTTGCTACGAAGCCGGGGCCAGGATCGCTTTCTGCTGATCGTCGGGGATGTCAGCAAGCTGCACGACGTTCAATACGTTATCACCTTGGACACCGATACCCAGCTGCCTCGTGATGCGGCGCGGCAGTTCATCGGCGCCTTGCAACATCCATTGAACCGCCCTCGTCTGAATGTGCAAACGGGGCGTATTAGTGCTGGTTATGCCATTTTGCAGCCGCGGGTGGGCATCAGCCTGCCCAGCGCCTCGCGCTCGGCCTACGCCCGGCTATTTGGCAGCGATGCCGGGGTCGATCCCTACACTCGGGCGGTTTCTGACGTTTATCAGGACCTGTTTCTGCAGGGTTCATTCATTGGCAAGGGCATCTACAGCGTGGACGCGTTTGAGCAGGCGCTGGACGGTTGCTTTGCCGATAACCGCATTCTCAGTCATGACCTGATCGAGGGCTGCTATGCCCGCTCCGGGCTGCTCAGCGATGTCGAACTGTTCGAGGAGTATCCGGCGCACTACAGCGCGGACGTCAAACGTCGCCACCGCTGGATACGCGGCGACTGGCAGTTGCTACCCTGGTTGCTGCCGTGGACGGCACCTGCGGCTGACGGGCTGGCATATCAGCGTCTAAGCGCCCTCTCGCGCTGGAAAATTTTTGACAACCTGCGTCGTAGTCTTGAGCCTGCGGCCTTTCTATCGGTGCTGCTGTGGGGATGGCTGGCGTCATCGGCACCGTTGCTGTGGATGCTCGCGGTGCTGGTGCTGTTACTGTTCCAGCCGCTCCTGAGCTCGCTGCTGGAGCTACGTGCAAGAACGCTTGAGGTGCCCCTGCATCAGCATATTGCGGCGGCACTGCGCAGTTCGGGCCTGCACTTCCTTCGCGCCAGTCTTTCCCTGGCGTGGTTACCCTTTGAAGCCTATTACAGCCTGGATGCGGTCGTGCGCACCCTCTGGCGTATGTTTGTCAGCAAGCGGCGGTTGCTGCAGTGGAGTCCCTCGCGCCACGTCGAGCGCACCAGTGTCAACGACCTGAATGGCTTGTACCGAAACCTATGGGTCGCGCCGGCGCTTGCGCTGCTGCTAGTCGGCCTGTTGTCGTTCAAACCGCTGGTGTTGGTCCTCGCCTCGCCGGTTCTGCTGCTCTGGCTGGCCAGCCCGGCACTCGCCTGGTGGCTCAGTCGCACCAGTGCTGGTGTCGCCTTCAATCCTTCGACTGCGGAGCTGGCCTTCCTGCATCGCCTGGCGCGCCGCAACTGGGCCTTTTTCGATCAGTATCTGGGCCCCGACGATAACTGGCTGCCACCCGATAACATCCAGGAGGCGCCCTATACCAGTGTCGCCCACCGTACCTCGCCGACCAACATGGGCATGGCGTTGCTCTCACACCTGGCCGCACAGGATTTCGGCTACCTCAGTGCCGAGCGGTTGCTTGAGCGCTTAACACTGATGCTCGACAGCATGAGCCGGCTGGAGCGCTACCAAGGCCACTTTTACAACTGGTACGACACCCAGGCCCTGAAGCCACTGTCGCCCTTGTACGTGTCAACCGTGGACAGTGGGAATCTGGTGGGGCTGCTGCTGACTTTGAAGCCTGGCTTATTGGCGCTGGCCGACGCCCCCTTGCTCGATAGTCGACTGACTCGCGGGCTTGTGGATACGCTGGATGTGTGGCTGCACGCCTTGGAGGACGAAGGCGCAAGCGCTGGCGAGGTGCAGTCCCTGTACCACGACACCTTGCAACTGCAGCAACTGCCGGCCAACTCGCCGGCTCACACATCGCAGTTGCTTGAACTGTTGCAGCGTGTCGTTTCCCTGTCGAGCCCTGTGTCTATTGCCCCCGCCGCGAACAGCGAAGCAGACTTCTGGCGCCAGGCCCTACAGGCGCAGTGTCTGGATCTGAAGGCCGAAGTTCTGCGCTTTCAGCTGCCACTTGGCAATGATCGACCTGCGCAAACGCCAAAGAGCTGGCGGCAATTGGCGCAACTGGAGCTGTGCGAGTGGCTCCCGGGCGACCAGTCTGCTGTCGCCGCTGTCAAAGCGCTAGCCCTGGAGCGTATGGCTACCTGTTCGCGCCTGGCCAGCCAGATTGCAGTGATTGCGCAAATGGATTTCAGATTCCTGTATGACCCCCAGCGCGATCTTTTCGTGGTTGGCTACAACGCTGACGAGCATCGCCTCGATGCCGCCTTCTATGACTTGCTCGCTTCGGAGATGCGCCTGACCAACTTTGTGCTGATCGCCCAGGGCCAAGTGCCCCAGGACAGCTGGTTTGCCCTAGGCCGCCTGCTCACTAGCAATGCTGGGGTGCCGGTGCTGCTGTCCTGGTCGGGCTCGATGTTTGAGTACCTGATGCCCATGCTGGTGATGCCCAGCTATGAGGGCACCCTACTCGATCAGACCTGCCAGGCTGCCGTCACCCGGCAGATCGATTACGGCAATCAGTTAGGCATTGCGTGGGGCGTGTCCGAGTCGGCCTATAATGCCCTCGATGCCCATTTCAATTATCAGTACCGTGGCTTTGGGGTGCCGGGCCTGGGCCTTAAACGGGGCCTGGGCGAAGACCGGGTAGTGGCTCCTTACGCCAGCGCTTTGGCCTTGATGGTGGCACCGACTGCCGCCTGCCATAACCTGCAGCGCTTGGCTGCTCAAGGCTTGAGCGGACGCTTCGGGCTTTACGAGGCGGTGGACTACAGCGAAGCACGGCTGCCACCTGGGCAAAGCGCGGTGATCGTGCGCTCGTTCATGGCGCATCATCAGGGCATGAGCTTCCTCGCCCTGACCTCGCTGCTGTTGGACAGGCCAATGCAGCGCCGCTTCGAATCCGATCCGCAGTTTCAGGCCAGTGCTCTGTTGCTGCAGGAGCGAGTGCCAAAAACCGCTGCACAATACCTGCATGCATCCCAGGCACCACCAACAGATGAGGCAGTGAAAGCCAACGAGACCCGTTTGCGGGTCTTCAGCGAGCCGGATCGACGGCGCCCGGCAGTGCAATTACTGTCCAATGGCCGCTACCATGTAATGGTCAACAACGCAGGCGGTGGTTACAGCCGTTGCAATGATCTGGCCGTGACGCGTTGGCGTGAGGATATCGCCAGTGACAATCTTGGAATATTCTGTTACTTGCGCGATGTGGCCAGCGGTGTCTACTGGTCTACCGCCCATCAGCCGACCCTGCACAAGCCTAAGAACCAGGAAGCAATCTTTAGTGATGCCCGGGCAGAGTTTAAGGTGCGTGAGCTCGACTTCGATTGCCACACCGAGATCGTTGTATCTCCCGAAGACGACATCGAGCTGCGCCGCCTGCATCTGACAAATCATGGAGGCAATCGCCGCACCCTGGAGTTGACCAGTTACGCCGAGGTGGTACTGGCGCCAGCCATCAGCGACGCACTGCACCCGGCCTTCAGCAAGCTTTTTGTACAGACCGAACTGCTACCGGCGCTGCAAGCGATCGTTTGTAGCCGCCGCCCGCGTTCGCAACAGGAACCCGCGCCGTGGATGTGTCATCTGCTGGCAGCCCATGGCATCGACATTGATGCCATTTCCTATGAAACCGATCGCGCCCAGTTCATCGGCCGAGGCCGTACCCTGGTCGCCCCGGCGGCCCTGGCACCAGAGCTTGTACAGCTCAGTGGCAGCGCCGGTGCGGTTCTCGACCCGATCGTCTCGATCCGTTGTCGTATCAGCCTGGAGCCCGGACAAACGGCGACCATCGATCTGGTCACCGGCATAGCTGGCAGCCGTGAAGCCTGCCTGCAACAGATTGCCAAATACCGCGACCGTCATCTGGCCGACCGGGTCTTCGACCTGGCCTGGACCCACAGCCAGGTGCTGCTGCGTCAGCTCAACGGAGCTCTGACCGATGCGCGATTGTTCGAGCAGATGGCCGCCTCGCTGATATACGCCAACGCCACCCTGCGGGCCAACAGGACACTGCTGGCCAGCAACCGGCGCAATCAGTCCGGCCTGTGGGGCCAGGCGATTTCCGGCGATCTGCCGATTGCGCTGGTAAAAATCAGCGATCCCGGCAACATCCAGTTGGTCAAACAAATGGTCAATGCCCATGCTTACTGGCGGCAAAAAGGTCTGGTGGTCGATCTGGTGATCTGGAACGAAGACCAGGCCGGCTACCGCCAGCAGCTGCAGGAGCTGATCATGGGCGTGGTGACTTCTGGCAGCGAAGCCGCCCTGCTCGATCGGCCCGGAGGCCTGTTCGTACGCCCTGCACAGCAATTGTCCAGCGAGGACCGCACTTTGATGCTCGCGGCTGCACGGCTGGTGCTAAGCGACAGCCACGGCAGTCTTGCCGAACAATTGCACCGCCACCGCGCCGAACCCTTACTGGCGGCGTTCGAACCCGCTCCCTCCTACAGTGCGCCGCCCAATACCACGCCCAAACAGGTGCGCCAGCCGGCCCTGAAACTCGCCAACCCCTATGGCGGTTTCAGTGCCGATGGCAGTGAGTACATCATCTCCCATATCCCTGGTCAGCCAACGCCAGCGCCGTGGGTCAATGTGCTGGCCAATCCCCAGTTTGGCAGCATCGTGTCGGAGGCTGGCAGCGCCTACACGTGGAGTGAGAATGCGCATGAGTTCCGACTCACGCCCTGGCACAACGACCCGGTAAGCGATCCCAGTGGCGAAGCCTTGTACCTGCGCGACGAGGACAGCGGTCAATACTGGTCACCCACTGCGCAACCCTGCCCGGGCCCAGGCATTTATCGCACCCGTCACGGCTTTGGCTATAGCGTCTTCGAATATGTCCATGACGGTTTGAGCTGCGAGCTGTGGGTTTTTGTCGCGTTGGACGCACCGGTCAAATTCTCCCGGCTCAAGGTGACTAACACCTGCGGACGATTACGGCGGCTGTCAGCAACCTGCTTTGTGGAATGGGTACTGGGCGACCTGCGTAGCAAGTCGGCCATGCACGTGGTCAGTGAAGCGGATCCCTTCAGCGGTGCACTGTTCGCACGTAATGCCTATTCCATCGAGTTTTCCGAGCGAGTGGCGTTTCTTGACAGTGAGTTGCCCTACCGCAGTATCACCTGCGATCGCAGTGAGTTCCTAGGACGCAACGGCACGTTGCAGGCACCCGCTGCCTTGAGCCGGGCGCGGCTGTCTGGCCGTACCGGTGGAGGGCTGGACCCCTGTGCGGCACTGCAAGTCAACCTGACACTGGACGATGGTGAAAGCCGCGAAGTGGTGTTCCGTTTAGGCGCCGAACAAGACGCCACCGCCGCCACCCGCCGGGTACAGCAATATCGCGGGCTAAGAGCGGCAGCCGTGGAACTGGAACGAGTGCGAGCACATTGGCGCCATACCCTGGACAGCGTGCGCATCGAAACCCCGGAGCCAGCGCTGGACGTCCTCACCAACGGCTGGTTGATGTACCAAGTGATTGCTTGCCGCTTTCAGGCGCGCAGTGGCTTCTATCAATCAGGTGGCGCCATCGGCTTTCGGGACCAGTTGCAAGACAGCATGGCCATGCTCTACGCCGATCCGGCGGGTGCGCGCCAGCACTTGCTGGAGTGCGCCGCCCATCAATATGCCGCAGGCGACGTGCAGCACTGGTGGCATCCACCGCTGCAGCGCGGGGTGCGCACCCGCTGTTCCGATGACCTGCTGTGGTTGCCGCTGGCTACCTGCCGTTACCTGCAGATTACCGGCGACAGCAGCGTACTGGATGAACGGGTCGGCTATCTCGAAGGCCGCCTGCTCAATGCTGGCGAGGAGTCTTACTACGACTTGCCCGGCCGCTCGTCGTTGGTTGAGAGCCTCTATCAGCATTGTCAGCGCGCCCTGGACCAAGGGCTCAAATGCGGGCGCCATGGCTTACCGCTGATTGGTAGTGGCGACTGGAACGACGGCATGAATCGGGTGGGTGAACAGGGACAGGGCGAATCGGTCTGGCTGGGCTTCTTCGGCATAGAGGTGCTACAGCAATTCGCAGGTACCGCCGAGCGCCACGGTGATAGTGAATCCGCATTGCACTACACCCGGCAGGCGGTCACCCTGGCCGCCAACCTTGAGGCGCATGCCTGGGATGGAGGCTGGTACCGCCGAGCCTGGTTCGATGATGGTCAGTTGCTGGGCTCGGCGAGCAACCAGGAGTGCCGGATCGACTCCATCGTCCAGAGCTGGGCAGTACTGTCCCAAGCCGCCCCATTGCAACGCAGCCGCATGGCCATGAGCGCCGTGGACCGTTACCTGGTACGTCGCGATATTGGCATTGTGCAACTGCTGGACCCACCCTTCGACAATGGCACGCTCGACCCTGGCTATATCAAGGGGTATGTGCCAGGTGTGCGCGAAAACGGCGGGCAATACAGCCACGCTGCGGTGTGGGCCAGCATGGCTTTCGCCCGTCTGGGCGACAGGGCCAAGGCCTGGGAGCTAATGCGCTTGATCAATCCGGTGCGCCAGGGCGCCGAAGGGTTGATCGACACCTATAAGGTCGAGCCCTACGTGATGGCCGCCGATGTCTATGCCGTGCCACCCCATGCCGGGCGAGGAGGCTGGAGCTGGTACACGGGTTCGGCAGGCTGGATGTACCGACTGATCGTGGAGGACCTGCTGGGACTACAGCGTACGGGCGATACCTTGCGCCTCCAGCCGCTGTTGCCGGCTGACTGGCCTGGTTACACCCTCCACTACCGCTTCGGCGGTACGTACTATCACATCGAGGTGATCAACGGCGAAGGCGACGAACTTAGGTTGAGCCTTGATGGGCTAATGCTCACCGAGCCATGCCTGCAGTTGCACGATGATGGCCAGCAACATCGCGTGATTGCCCAGTATCAGGGGTGCGCGTTACCGGTGCCTTAGGTCTGTAGTTCTCTGCTGTTGAAATCCTCCAGCACCTGGGAGGCGTGGATAAGATTTCTTCCGGATGCAAAGAAGTCCGCATAACGGTCACGGTGCCATATTGATGCACTACGGTGGATCAGCGTGCGAGTGTTGGCTGGACGGCTGTCGCGCTGGATCACCCGAATCACGTTGCCAGTGTCCCGAGCGATGACGAAATAGAACGGGTTCATTGGCGTATCCCAATCGTGGCTCATGGCCGTGGCCGCTCGCGGCGAGGGGGTTCGTTGCCGCTCTGGGTGGAGTGCAGCGACTCATTGGCAGATTGTCCGCGATTGAATACATACTCGCCGGGAATGGGCAGGGATTGGGGGTGGCGGGCAAGCGGTTTGCCTGGCCCCTGGACCAGGTTCGGATCATTGTGTCTGTTCATGCTGATCTCCGGAGTTCACCGCAACAAAGCTTACGTATCCTCTGGATCATCGTCGATCGGTGCCTGCGAGTCGGTGCGCCAGACCGCTTAGCGCAAGCGATCCGTCCGGCGCGATAACGTCACTATCGACATTGGAGTAGTCTTGGCTGTCAGCCAACTGAATCTCGCATGGTGGTGAATATGCCTGCTGCACCCGAGCCGCGCCACAACCACCTGCTGGCAGCGCTCTCTCTGCCAGCGCTGGAGCGTCTGCGACCGCACTTAGAGTTAGCTCCCCTGCCCTTGGGCAAAGTGCTCTACGAATCCGGCGATGCCTTGCGCCACGTCTACTTTCCCACCGACTCCATCGTCTCTTTGCTGTATGTCATGGAAAACGGTGCTTCAGCGGAAATTTCCGTGGTAGGTAATGAGGGCCTGATCGGCATCGCGGTGTTTATGGGCGGTGAAAGCACGCCAAGTCGTGCAATTGTTCAAAGTGCCGGATATGCCTACCGCTTGCCGGGGCAACGTCTCAAAGACGAATTCAATCGCCATGGCGAGCTGCTGCTGTTGATGTTGCGCTACACCCAGGCGCTGATCACCCAAATGGCGCAGACCGCCGTCTGCAACCGCCATCATTCCATCGATCAGCAACTGTGCCGTTGGTTGCTGTTGTCATTGGACCGTCTGCAAGGTGATCAACTTTGCATGACCCAGGAACTGATCGCCAACATGCTGGGGGTTCGCCGCGAAGGGGTAACCGACGCTGCTGGTAAGCTGCAGCGCCTGGGTGTCATCGAATACAGTCGCGGACATATCAAGGTGCTGGACAGAACCCGCCTAGAGCAGCTCAGTTGCGAATGCTATGCCGTTGTGAAGAAGGAAACTGAGCGTCTGCTGCCCTATTTACCCCCACGACCATCCTCTAGCGGCCTGGCCAGCTAGGTGCTCTAGCGAACAGACTCATGCCCATACAGCCCTCACACTATTGGTAAAGGGCGGCAAGGTAGCTGTTATCACCCTGCCCAATATTCTCGGTGCCACAGGAATTGCATGTGTCAGTCAACCTGCCTAACACGATAGAAAACCAATTACTTCTTCGCCTGTCGCCAACGGGTCGCGACAGGATCGGCGCTCAAAGCGACTGCATTGAACTATTGTCCGGTAGTGTGCTGTATGAGCCTGGGCACATGATTGAACACGCCTACTTCCCTCTCAGTACTGTCATCTGCCTGATGGCGACCCTACCCGACCACCATCCTCTGGAGATGAGCCTTGTTGGCAACGAAGGTATGGTGGGTGCCAGCCTGGTCTTGGGTGTGCCGACCGCTGCGATGCAGGCTTCGGTCCATAATCCCGGCAGTTGCCTACGCCTGAGCTGTGTGCAGTTGCAAGCCGCGATGATCGAAATTCCCGAGCTTCGCACCACCCTCAATCACTATCTGCATCGGCAGGTCATGCAGTTGGCCCAG
The DNA here is from genome assembly GCF_050312595.1 of Pseudomonas sp. UM16. Classification (NCBI taxonomy): domain Bacteria; kingdom Pseudomonadati; phylum Pseudomonadota; class Gammaproteobacteria; order Pseudomonadales; family Pseudomonadaceae; genus Pseudomonas; species Pseudomonas sp. UM16. The sequence continues at coordinate 56,497 of NZ_JBNPJT010000003.1, forward strand.
TCCGCGGCGTGCATTCATTTTCACGACATTGAACAGCGCTTGGCGCGCTGGTTGTTGATGACCCACGACCGAGTCCATTGCGATCACTTCCACTTCACCCATGAATGTTTGGCAAACATGTTGGGGGTACGTCGCAGCGGGGTGACACTAGCTGCCGGGTTGCTACAGCATCAGGGGCTAATTCAATACACAAGAGGTGAGATTACGATCGTCGACCGCCAGGGGCTGGAGGCAGTTTCGTGCCTGTGCTACAGCGCTTCATCAATGTGAACTTCATGGTGATCCATCGAATACTGCTGAACTTCGCAGCAGTCCCCTGCACGCAAGCAAGCGAATGCGTACGATATGATCGCTTCGGTTTTACGTTGCCTACAGGGCATCAAAGCAGTCTGTAGATCTCAGCAATCACCTGCAACGTCGCGTCTTCGATCGTTCCTTCATTACGGCACAAAAACCAGCCGTGATCTGAAATCGCTTGCTCGAACGCTATGGTAGAAGCGACATGCTCTTCCAGCTTATGCATCACCGTACTGCCCAGCCCACGTGATCGTGCCGCTGCCCTCGCCCATGAAGTATCAGGGGCGGTGACAACCCCGACATGCAGGTCTGGCGCTCGCACGTTTCGATCAATGTTCATCTGCAAAATCTCTGCAAACGGGACCAGCCGGCGAAACGCGGCATCAGACGGGTACCAGCGATCAATCAACACGATGCTGTCGCGTGGTTGTTTGGTCAGTACATGCTGGGAAATCCAGGCACGGCTATCAGCAAAACGCTGACAAACCCCCAACTCAAGATCCCGGCTGGGATTTCTGACGAGCTGGTTAACGAGGGCCATTGTCTCCCCCCGGTAGGGGTCGCTTTTTTTCTCGCAAAGGCGGATCACCTTCTTGTTGTCTGCCCTCAGCGCTTTCGTGACGGCTTCCAACAGTGTGGTTTTGCCGGTGCCCTTGGGCCCATCCAGAGAAACAAAAAACGGACGATTCATTCTTAAACTAACGATTGATGATTGATGCACACTCTAACCTAGTTTTCTGGCTAGCGGCCCCCAAACCCAGGAAGGCAGCCACCTATGATCATCAGTTATCGCCGATGAACCTTTGCTACCCTGCGCCACGAGCGCTAATTTTCTGTATACAAAAATAAATACTTCTGGTTACATTGCGCCACGCCTACGACACCGGTAATCGCCGATGCGTATTGCGACGGTCTCACGCCATGCAACACCCATTGCTGCTCGTCCCCCTCGAGCGCCATTCACGAACGTCCTCCTGCGGCGCATTCGTTTTTATCCCGTTTCCCAACACCTCCTGGACCACCTCCGACTACCTGCCGATGCGCCAGGGTTCTTCGGGTGGACTGGATCACATGCTCAATACCTTTCACCACCGTGCAGATAAGCCCAGGACAAGCGCCTCGATAGCGTCCCTGGGCGCGTATGCCCTGACCGATCCTGCCAGCAAATAGTTGCCCCCCTGCAGCGCCTGGTTGACAGGGCTTCGTGCAAGCCGCAAACCGTGCCTGCAACACACCCACGTTGAAACCGGCCTTCAAGCCGGAGAGGAATATCCATGCCCAAGACTTTACTGGTCAAGAACGCCGAACTTGTGGTGACCATGGACGGTGAGCGCCGAGAGATCAGGCGCGGCGGCCTGTACATCGAGGACAACCTGATCAAGCAGGTCGGCCCTAGCGAAACTCTGCCACAGGAGGCCGATGTGGTCCTGGACATGACCGGGAAAGTGGTCATTCCTGGCCTGGTCAACACACACCACCATATGTACCAGAGCCTCACCCGCGTCGTACCGGCGGCCCAGGATGGCGAGTTGTTCAACTGGTTGACCAACCTGTACCCCATCTGGGCACGACTGACGCCAGAAATGATCGCAGTGTCGACCCAGACGGCGATGGCTGAGCTGATTCTGTCCGGCTGCACCACCTCCAGCGACCATCTCTACATTTATCCCAACGGCTGCAAGCTCGACGACAGTATCCATGCCGCCGAGGAAATCGGCATGCGCTTCCACGCAGCGCGCGGAAGCATGAGCGTAGGTCAGAGCCAGGGCGGTCTGCCGCCTGATTCAGTGGTGGAGAACGAAAGCGACATCCTCAAGGAGTCTCAGCGTCTGATCGAGGACTACCATGATGCCCGTCATGGCTCGATGCTGCGCGTGGTCGTGGCGCCCTGCTCGCCTTTTTCGGTGAGCCGCGACCTGATGCGTGAAGCCGCAGTGCTGGCGCGCCAGTACGGTGTGTCGATGCACACGCACCTTGCCGAGAACGTCAACGACATTGCCTACAGCCGTGAAAAATTCGGCATGACGCCTGCCGAGTACGCCGAGGACCTGGGCTGGGTCGGTCACGATGTCTGGCACGCTCATTGTGTGCAACTCGACCAGCACGGCATTGAGCTGTTTGCGCGTACCGGTACCGGCGTCGCCCATTGCCCATGTTCGAACATGCGCCTGGCCTCGGGGATCGCGCCGATCCGTAAGATGCGCGACCACGGCGTACCGGTGGGCCTGGGCGTCGACGGTTCGGCCTCCAACGATGGCGCCAGCATGATCGGTGAAGTACGCCAGGCGCTGCTGTTGCAGCGCGTCGGGTTTGGCCCCGATGCGATGACCGCCCGCGAGGCGCTGGAAATCGCCACTTTAGGCGGCGCCAAGGTACTCAACCGTAACGACATCGGTGCGCTGGCGCCGGGCATGGTTGCCGACTTCGTCGCTTTCGACCTTGGCCATGTAGCCTATGCCGGTGCCCATCACGATCCACTGGCAGCGCTGGTGTTCTGCACCCCGACCCACGTTGACACCAGCGTGATCAATGGCCGTGTAGTGGTCAAGGACGGTCGTATCACCACCGTCGACCTGCCTCTGGTGCTGGAACGCCACAATCAGTTGGCCCGCCAGCTAGTCTGCGGCGACTGACCTGTTCAGGCCGTTGCGCTCAACGCTGAGTGCAACGGCCAGACACCCGTTCTGCATCCAATGCGACAGGGACCTGCTGACGATGTAGAGGGGCAGCACCGCATCACAGTGCCGGTCCGAACCGGTGCCCATCGGGCGCTCAGTGGAAAACACAAGCCACGGCCGTAATTGCGCAGCGCGGTCAATACCGCCGGCATTGCCCATCGGCTATGATGATCGCCCGTCAGACAGCTGGACGTCCGGTCTTCATGCTCAAACCCTTGGCCGTTCTGGCCCTCGCCAGTGCTGCTGGCTACGCCAATGCCGCGCCCAACGACCTCGCCGGTGTTTGGAAAGGCACCCTCGGCAAGTCGTCGATCACCGCTTGCTTTAACGCCGCCCCCGACAGCAATGGCAGCTACTACTACCAGCGCTTCCTAACGCCGATTCAGCTAAGTCAGGAAAAGGCCGGTGAACCCTGGGCTGAAGAGGGCAACACGGGGCTCTGGCAACTGGACGCCCGCCAAGGTGATACGTTGACCGGAACCTGGAACAAGGCCGCAGGCGGCACGCCGTTGCCCTTGGCCCTGACACGCTCAAGTGCCGAAGGCTGCGGCGGCGATGCCTTTAACGCGCCAATGGAGGCGGCACCGCTGCCCGTCAAGGCAGAGAAAAACACCTTCGGCGAGCACGCCTATCAGGTCAGGACCCAAGGCGCCCAGGTCACCTTAAAGCTGGAGGGGAATGAGCCGGCTATTGACAAGATCAATCAACACCTGGCACGTCTGGCCATCGGCCCCGAGGGCCAGAACGCGTTCTTCAGCGAGCGACGTGAATACCTGGGCCGCAACGGCTCCGCCTACACCAGCGAGATCAGCGTTGCCCCCACGTACTGGTCGTCTCAGTGGATCACCGTCAGGTTTTACCGCTGGAGCGCAGGCTTTGGTCGCAACGGCATCAGTTGGGGCTTGCACACCTGGAACCTGCAAACCGGTGAAAGCGTCGATCCCTGGACCTGGCTCGGTACGCGTTTTGAGTGGTACAGCCCCTTCTCCGGGTATGTCAATCTGCCGACAAATGTCGCCACCTGGCTCAAGACCCAGGCCACGGCGGACAGCGACTGCCCCGACGTGGCGAGCTACGAGAACTACGACCTGAGTTTCGACACCCAAGGCATGCGCCTGGCCAATCAGCCCACCGGCGATGGCTGTGACGTTGACCTGACCTTCAGTTGGAAACAGCTGGAACCGATGTTCTCGGCACAGGGGCGGGCAGCGCTGCCGAGCTTGCAGGTGCCGTGAGCAACACCTGGATGTAGCCGGTCAGCCGTTCTTCTCGCGGGCCTTGCGAGCGATCCTGGCTGTTATGGGCCAGGCGCACGGCCTGTCCCACACAGTGCATCATCTGCTTGCCATCGCCCGCAAGCGCAGCGCGCAGCGCCAGGCAGCGCGGCCGGAAGCTTGGCGAACACCAGTCGGTTTCGTCGTTGAACAGATAGCCCTGCAGCTCGCCGGCATCGCCCTCAAGCATCGCCCGGGAGAAGGTCAACTCCGCACGCACAATGGCAAGCAGTAGCATGCAGTGCATCAGCGCCAGGGGGTGCGATGCCAATAGGGCCTCCAACTCATCCCCAAGCGCCACGGCACCTGCCCAATCCGCCCGGTTTTGCCGGGCATATACGCGATAACCCAGCGCACTCAACGACGCTGGCAGCGGCTCGGCACCCAGGTAGTCAAGATCGGCACCGGGCAAATCCTCAGCCTGCGTACCCGCAACACTCAGGGCGATCAGCCGCACACGGGCCAGCGCCTGGCCCTGTTCATCTGGTTTGTGCAGCCAGGCTAGAAATCCCGCACCATCACTGACCCGCCCCGCCCCGACCGTGGGCACCAGGTTGGCCAACCCTGTGCTCAGATTGCACACCCCGAGCGCCAGCACCAGCGCGGCGAACGCGCCGCCAAGCAGCGGATAAAGAACCAGGCACAAGCCCGCGAGCAACAGGTTGAGCAACGGCCCCATCACCGTGAATACCAGCATGGCCCGACGCAATGGCTGGTGCGGCGGATGCGCTGCCATGACATAGCCGCCCAGTGGCTGGCCTTTGGCGCGGCGCGACCAGCGCACCTTCCAACCACGTCGCAGCGGTTGAATCTCCATGGCCAGCACCCGCACCGACAGCACCGTCATGCCACACCATTTGGCGCCCAGATAATGCCCGCCTTCATGCACGCAGAGGCTGACCACCCCGAGGAGGAAGGCCATGAACATGGCTGAAAACGGCTGCAGGCCGATATCAATACTTTCGCCCAAGATGAGCGCTGGCAGAAAAAAGCCTACGGCGCCAATGATCAGTTGCAGCAGTACCAACAGCCGATGGATCCCTTTGAACAGCATTATCGAGTCCTTTATAAACGGCCACGCTGGCGTGCCGGGTCAAGCGGGCCGCGCATTGAAACACCGGTATTGGAGCCAGATCAATTTTCATTCTCAGACCAATCGACCGGGCGCTGCTTCACCTCACATCAGGCAATAAAAGTCGCTGACTTGTGCAACAATCTCACGCTTGTCGTTGTACAACCGACCTTCAGGCGTGAACGCCATCGAGCGCCCCTCAAGCACATAACGTTTGCCCGCTTCGAAATGCGCGTAATTGAAGGTCAGGTAACAAAGGCGTACGGACGGGCCACCCATCAAGCCTACGCCCGCGCCGCCGGCCACTTCGAAGTCAAACCGAACGATCAGTTCATGGCTGCCAGGGGTGACTTGGAAAAAGCGCCCATCGCTCAGCCTCTGCTTATCCAGGCGCTCAGCCAAGAGCAATCGGTCATTAGGGAATGGCGTAGAGAAATCGACCCAGGCCATCTGTGGATTCGCCACCGGCAACGGCGCCTGACAACCTGCGACAACACAGGCAGCGAGTAACAGCATCAAGGTACGCATGTTGAATGTCCAAGGGTTAGGCGCTCAGCATAACGCCGACCAGAAAGGTTGGCAGCCCGTTTGCGGAGGCTTGCTCGTCACTCCCCTGTGACGCTTCGTACAATTGCACAGCCTTGATAAAAATGAGATATTCGCGACTGTGAACCATTCTCATTAAATCAAAGAAATCATGCCCCCTAACCTGCTTTTGGTAGAAGACGACGCTAGGCTGCGCAACGATCTGACCGCGCACTTCCGCCAGCGCAACTTTGTCGTCACCGCCTGCGCAGACGGTTCCCTTGGGCTGGTCGCTATACAGACCAAGCGCTTTGACCTGGTACTGCTGGATATCATGCTGCCCGGTCTGGACGGGTTATCGCTGCTCGAATCCTTGCGCTGCAACCAGAACATACCGGTGATGCTGATGTCGGCGCTGGGTGCCGAGCAGCACCGGATTACCGGTTTTACCCGGGGCGCCGACGACTACCTGCCCAAGCCGTTCAGCCTGGCTGAACTGGATGCCCGCGTCGATGCGCTGCTGCGGCGCATAGCGATGGTACAACGTGCACCGACGACCCGGCAGGACGGCGCGCTGCTGTTTGACGAACCCGCTCAGGACATCACCCATCAAGGCCGCTACGCCGGCTTGACTGCTTCCGAATACCGCTTGCTGGTCACCCTGTACGAGCACCCGGGTGAGGCCTTGAGCAAGGTGTTTCTCTATCAGCACGTGCTGCACCGGATCTACACCCGCCTCGATCGCGGGCTTGATGTGCATGTCTGCAATCTGCGGCGCAAGCTGAGCGCGGTCGGTGCAAACCATCTGCAGATCCAGGCAGTGCGCGGCCAGGGCTATCTGCTGGTAGACACGGAAAAAACCTGATGCGTCGCCATCCCTTGCTGTGGAAGCTGGCGCTGTTGCAGGTCTGTTTCTGCCTGTTGTTGACCTGGTTCATCTGGATCTGGGGCCTGTCGGCGGAGCGTCAGACCTATTTCCTCGACCCCGCCGACCGCATTTACCTGGCGCGCTACGCGCAGCAGGCCCAGGACATCTGGCGCACAGAAGGTGAGCTCGGGATCGAGCGATTTCGCGCCGAACTGTCGGCCAAAGAAGACACTTGGGTGGCGATCATCGGCCCGCACCTGCAGAGCCTGGGCAGTACACCTCTGAGCGCTGAAGAAGCCAGCCACCTGACCTTCATGCGCAAACTCGACTGGCCCATGAGCCGCCGCCTGCAGGATGAGTTGCCGTATGTCAGCATCGAGTTTGCGCAGTACCCACAACAGGGGCGTCTGGTCCTGCAACTGCCCGAGCGCCTGCTGCCCGGCGGCCTCACGCCCTGGACCCACCTGATCAGCCACGGCCTGCTGCCGACCCTATTGGCCGCCCTGCTCGGCCTGTTGATCTATCGCCACCTGGTGGTACCGCTCAACCGCCTGCGTAACCGCGCCGATGCCCTGCGTGCCGACGACCTGGACAGCGACGGGCCGGGCATGCCACTGCTCGACCGGCGTGACGAGCTCGGTGAACTGGCGCACGCCTTCGAGCATATGGCCGAGCGCCTGCGCCAGAGCCTGGGCCAGCAGCGAATGTTGCTGCGCACCTTGTCCCATGAGCTGCGCACGCCTCTGGCGCGTCTGCGTATTGCCCATGACAGCGGCCTGGCGCCGGAGCAACTACGCCAGCGCCTGGACCGCGAAATCGACGATATGCAGCGCCTGCTGGAAGACACCCTGGACCTGGCGTGGATGGACACCGAACGCCCGCAACTGCCCAGCGAACCGGTGTTGCTGCTCTCGGTATGGGAAGCGCTGCGCGAAGACGCTTGTTTCGAAAGTGGCTGGGATCCGGTGCGTTTGCCTTGCTCCCTGGGCCTCGACTGTTGCGTCCAGGCACACCTCGACAGCCTGGCTCAAGCCTTGGAAAACCTGTTGCGCAACGCCATCCGCCACTCGCCGGTAGACGGCCAGGTGAGCTTGAGCGGACGCCGCGAGGGTGACTGCTGGCACCTGTGCCTAAGGGATCACGGTCCCGGAGTCGACGAGCAGGACCTGGAACGGATCTTCCTGCCCTACCAACGCCTGGCCAACCACAGCAGCGAGGGCTTCGGCCTCGGCCTGGCCATTGCCCGCCGCGCTATCGAGCTGCAGCAGGGCCGTTTATGGGCCAGCAATGGCCAGCCCGGGCTGTGCCTACACCTGCTGTTACCCGCGGCAGAGGGCGAGAAGTGTTTAGAAAGTTAATGCGCTTTACTATCAAACAATAGTTATTATCATTCGTGATCTTCCCGTTCCACGCTGTCCCCGGAGATCAACGATGTCGTCCCGTTCGCTGCGCCCTTTGGTTCCCTTCCTGCTGTCCAGCTGCTACCTGCTGTCCTGCGCCGTACACGCCGCCACCGAAAACCCTGAGGACAGCCAACCGCCGGCCCTGGTACTGCAAACCCAGACCATCGTCGCCACCGCCAAGGAAGAGACCAAACAGGCCCCCGGCGTGTCAGTGATCACCGCCGAAGATATCCAGAAGCGCCCGCCCGCCAACGACCTGTCACAAATCATCCGCACCATGCCGGGGGTCAACCTGACCGGCAACTCCACCAGCGGCCAGCGCGGCAACAACCGGCAGATCGATATCCGTGGCATGGGCCCGGAAAACACCTTGATTCTGGTGGATGGCAAGCCAGTGGGCAGCCGCAACTCAGTGCGTTATGGCTGGCGCGGCGAGCGCGACAGCCGTGGCGACACCAACTGGGTGCCGGCCGATCAGGTCGAGCGCATCGAGGTTATCCGTGGCCCGGCCGCTGCCCGCTACGGTAACGGTGCGGCTGGCGGGGTGATCAACATCATCACCAAACAGGCCGGGGCCACGACCCACGGCAACGCCACGGTCTACACCAACTTCCCGACGCACAAGGACGAAGGCGCAACCAAGCGCATGAGCTTCGGCCTCAACGGGCCGCTGACCGAAAACTTCAGCTACCGGGTCTACGGCAATGTGGCCAAGACCGATGCCGACGACTGGGATATCAACCAGGGTCACGAATCGGCGCGCACCGGTAATCAGGCCGGGACGCTGCCGGCGGGCCGCGAAGGCGTGCGCAACAAGGACCTCAACGGCCTGCTGAGCTGGCGCCTGAGCCCGGAACAGACCGTGGATATCGAGGCCGGCTTCAGCCGCCAGGGCAACCTCTATACCGGCGATACCCAGAACACCAACAGCAACGCCAATGTGAAAAGCATGCTCGGCCATGAGACCAATCGCACCTACCGCGAAAACTACTCGCTGACCCATCGCGGCGAATGGGACTTCGGCAGTTCCATGGCCTACCTGCAATACGAAAAGACCCGTAACAGCCGCATCAACGAGGGGCTGGCCGGCGGCACCGAGGGCATTTTCAGCGATACTAACTTCTACACTGCAGTGCTGCGCGACCTCACTGCCCACGGCGAGGTCAACCTGCCCCTGCACGTTGGCCTGGATCAGACCCTGACCCTGGGCAGCGAATGGATGCAACAGAAACTCGACGACCCAAGTGCCAACAGCCAAAGCACCACTGAAGGCGGTGCGGTCGATGGCCTCACCAGCAGCGGTCGTGACACCTCGTCGTCGGCGCAGATCTTCTCGCTGTTCGCCGAAGACAACATCGAGCTGGCGCCCGGCACCATGCTCACCCCGGGCCTGCGCTTCGACCACCACAGCATCGTCGGCGACAACTGGAGCCCTTCGCTCAACCTGTCCCATGCCTTGACCCAGACGCTGACCCTCAAGGCCGGTATCGCCCGGGCCTACAAGGCGCCGAACCTGTATCAGCTGAACCCCGACTATCTGCTCTACAGCCGTGGCCAGGGCTGCTACGGGCAAACCACCAGTTGCTACCTGCAAGGCAACGAGAACCTCAAGGCCGAGACCAGCGTCAACAAAGAACTGGGCCTGGAGTACAAGGCTGACGGCTGGGTGGCTGGCCTTACGTACTTTCGCAACGACTACAAGAACAAGGTCGAGTCCGGCCTGGCGCCGGTGGACCAGGCTTCAGGTGGCAGCGGCAGCAATGCCAACGCCGCGGTATACCAGTGGGAGAACGTACCCAAAGCACTGGTCGAAGGCCTGGAGGGCACCCTGACCATTCCACTGGCCACGCAACTGACCTGGAACAACAACTTCACCTACATGCTGCAATCGAAAAACAAGGAAACCGGCGATTACCTGTCGGTAACCCCTCGCTTCACCCTCAACTCGATGCTCGATTGGCAAGCCAGCGACGACCTGTCGCTGCAGGCGAGCGTGGCCTGGTACGGCAAGCAGACACCGAAGAAATACGACTACCACGGCGACCGCGTGACCGGCAGCGCCAACAACCAACTGTCGCCCTACGCCATTGCCGGCGTCAGCGGCACCTACGCCATCACCCGCAACCTGAGCCTGACCGCCGGGGTCGACAACCTGTTCGACAAACGCCTGTACCGCGAAGGCAACGCCCAAGGCGTGAACAACATCGCAGGCGCTGGCGCCGCGACTTACAACGAACCCGGCCGCACCTTGTACACCAGCCTGACCGCATCGTTCTGAACCTATAACGAGATCGCCTGATGAGATTTTTTACCCGGCCCCTGGCCTGGGCCTTCGCAATGCTGTTGCCTGGGCTTGCACCCCAGGCGCAGCCGGCGCCGGACCAGTCGATGGACACACGGCTGCTGCAACGCCAGGATCTGCCCTACCGCTTCAGCAGCCTGCAACTGGACTCGGCCGACGGCCAGCGCCATTACCAGCTTTGGATCGGCCAACCGCGCTACCCTGCCCCCAAAGATGGCTACCCAGTGCTATGGATGCTCGATGGCAACGCTGCAATCGGTGCTCTGGATGCCGAGCAGCTCAAGCGGCTGGAGCCAAGCCGTGCGCCGCTGCTGGTGGCCATCGGTTACCAGACACCGCTACGCATAGAGCGCACCGCCCGCACCTTCGATTACACTCCGCGTCTTGCAGGGGTGGCGAAGCAGGAAGATCCACTGACTGGGCAACCCAGCGGTGGTGCCGACGCGTTTCTCGAGCTGCTGCGCGAACGCATCCAGCCGACTGTAGCCGCGCAGGTGCCGATCGATACCCACGAGCAAACGCTATGGGGGCATTCCTACGGCGGCCTGTTGGTGCTGCATGCGTTGTTCACGCAGCCGGGAGCGTTCCAGCATTATGCGGCGGCCAGCCCATCGCTGTGGTGGGGAGATCAAGCGATCCTCACGCACACCCGGGGCCTGGCGCAGCGCCTGCACGGACAGCACGCTCAGCTCCTGTTGATGCGCGGTAGCGCCGAACCCGCCACCCCACGCGGGCCGGTCGACCCGCAAGCGGAGCGCCTGACGCGACAATTGCTGGAGGCGCTGCAAGGAACAACTGGATTGACGCTGAAGTATCACAACTTCGACGGGCTCAGCCATGGCCAAACCCTGGCAGCATCGCTGCGGTATGTGCTGAAAACGCGGTACTCACGGGATACTGCCGAGCGGTGAACAGCACACCTTTGGGCCGCCCCTACAACCCCTCCTGCACGGCGACCATATCGGCTGGGGTGTTTGAATCCCGGGCCTGCTGCGCGGCCTGAATCAACTGGAAGTTACGATTACGTAAACTGACGTTGCGACCAACCCGCAGGTTTGAGCGCGCTGCCAATGTTTCAGCCTGCTGGTATTGCCCCTGCTGAAGACGCAACACTCCCAGGTAATGTAGCGTCGCCGGGTTGTTTGGCTGGATATGCAGGGCACGTTCGAGCGTGGCAGCTGCTTGGTCCAACTGGCCATTTTCATACTGGCGTGAGGCGGTTTCAATCAAGGTGGTGGATGCACTGTTGCTTTGTGCATGTGCGCTTCGCTCGGCAGCCACCGAACAAAGCGGAGCACCCGCGCAGAACGCCAGGATGATGCCCGGTAGCAGATGCAAGAAACCCAGCCCAAGGCCGGGTCTCTGCGTACTGAATGACGGTTTCAAAGACAACCATCCACAGCCGAGCCAATCGGCGAAAGTTCGCTAGGCAACAGTGCTGTTGTCCCCAAGACAAATGCACTGGCAACGACGGCCACCAGGGTTTGCTGCATGATTTTTACGCCTCCAAAGGCGAGTATCTAGGTGAAACGTCAGACCTGCGGCCAGTGTTTAAGTTCTTGCCCGGCCAACAAAATGCGAAGGTGCGTTTACCGAGCATGATTCAGTTTGAGGTCTCTCCAAGGCTCACGTTGTAACCCCAATCGCTGCACCCACCTTGCATCGCCGTCCTTGTAGGATGGCTTATATCGTCCTATCGTTAATATTCCCACCCCAACGAATTTTTTTCGTTCTGCGCGGCCCAACCACCTCGGTCAGCGCCTGCAGTGGATGACAGCGACACGAAGTGATTGAGTACTCTGGAACAGGAGGAAGATCATGATTCGCACATACTATTTGACCGCCCTGACCACACTGGCCATTGCAGCCGGCAGCGTGTGTGTTCCCACGTTGAGCTACGCGACCGACCAGGCGGACCAACGTCAGGAATCGCGTGATACCAAACAGGAAGGGCGCGACGCCGCTCGGGAAACCAAGGAAGAATGCAAGGAAGGTGATGAAAAGAGCCGGGCCGACTGCCGCCAGGACAAGCGCGACACCAAGCAAGATACCCGCGATACCGCTCGCGATATCAAATACTAGCGGCACCCTATGCAAGAAGCCCAGCACCGAGCTGGGCTTGCGCATTAATTGAAAGTCTCAAAACCCATCAGTCAACGCTCGCTCGGCAGTTGCCTGAACGAGAGCAATTGACATCCCCCCCGGCGACTACCCATTACAGGTGGTTTTCTCTATCGCCCTGATTGTCCACTATCGAGAACAGACAAGTTGTGACCGGAAACGTGAAGGTCATACCTGCTTCGTAGCAGCAGGCATCTTTGGTGCTGTGGGCGGTCACCCTCCTCTATCAAAAATAGCCTGCTGCTACTTTTTCTTTGTCGATCTGCGTCAGCACGGCTTCAGATGAGTGGTCGGCAAAGGGACAGCAGGCAAAAGGTTATGCAACTAACGTTATAGATCCGCACTGCCACTTCGGCACTCTTAAAGCGGTGACCCCGATGGAAAAGATCGCCAAAACGTTGATCGGATCCTCAGTTGCCCGCATCAACCAAGCGGGTCTGCTATTGATCATTGGATTTGCCACGGCAACCACTGCGCACGCCGATGAGGCATACGCTAAAACCCAACTCAAGAACATGTCCGACTATATGTCGGCGCAAAAAAGTCTGTCATTCAACTATGACACCCTCCTTGAAGTCGTCACCCAAGATCAGCAGCGACTCGCATTGGCCGGGTCCGGCATGGTGGTGATCAACCGCCCTGACAAGATACGCAGTACGCGGGCCAGTGGCTTTGCCGACATTGAGATGCTCTTTGATGGCAAGACCCTGACTCTGTTCGGCAAAGGTAAAAACCTTTACGCGCAGGTGCCAATCCCGGGGGACCTTGATCATTTACTCGATGTACTCAGGGATCAATACAACAGGCCGCTGCCGGGAGCCGACCTGTTCATGTCCAATCCCGAGAAACAATTGATGGAGGGAGTAACCGACATCAAGGACCTGGGCAGCGGTGTGATGGGTGGCGTTGAATGCGACCACCTGGCCTTTCGAAAAAAAGAAGTGGATTGGCAGATATGGATCGCCCAGGGCGAACACCCCTACCCGTGCCGGTATGTCATCACTTCAAAACTGATTGCCGGTGGGCCGCAGTACAGCATTCAGCTGAGTGACTGGAAAACGGCTGAGGCGGTCGCGACGGATGACTTCACGTTCAAAAATTCTAGCCAGGCGAAAAAGATTGACCTCAAAGACCTGCCAAACACCGAGGACTTGCCGAGCAACTTTTTAAGAGGAAAAGACCAATGAACCTGTTGATCAAATCGGCTGGCTTGCTTGTCATCGGGTTGGTGCTGCTGTGTGCCCTTGAGGTTGGCCAAAGCCTGTCGATTCCGGGTATCCACAGTTGGATTTCTGAAGCCAATGCAGTCGTTGGCCGCCCTCTCACGCCCGTGAGCGTAGCCGGGGTAGCCAGACGCACATCGCGACGCGACTAATTGAATAGACTGACCGCGGTGCTTTTCCGGGTCAGGTACTGGTCGTGGGCATGCCCTCCATCAACTTTTCAAGACTGATCGGTAAATCACGCACGCGCTTGCCCGTAGCGTGGTACACCGCGTTGGCCACTGCCGCAGCCAATCCAGTGATGCCGATTTCGCCAATTCCGCGAGCACCGAACTCATTGAGGTTGTAGTCGGGATAGTCGAGCAGGATCACCTCAATCTCCGGCTGATCGGCATGCACCGGTACCAGATACTCGGCATAGTTGTTGTTAACCGGCATCGCGTTGCGTTCGTCGTAATCGGTAGCTTCGAACAGCGCCATGCCTATCGCCATGACAATTGCACCTTCGACCTGGTTTCGCGCGGTCTTGGCGTTGACGATCTTGCCTACGTCGATCGCACTGACCACCCGCGCCACCCGCAACCGGGATATTCCCGGGTCCCAGCGCACCTCGACAAAATGCGCGCCAAAGGAGCTGAAGGCATGTTTGGGCTTCTCGACCATGCCAGTGCTGGCCTCGCCTTCAGCACTGGCGATCTTCAGGCGCTTGAGTACGTTGGCAAAATCTTCGCGCTGATCACCCGCTGATAACGTGCCGTTGCTCACCATCATGGCCTCGGGCTTGACGTTGGCCATGCCGCCCTGCTCGCTCGCGGCGAACCCTTTAAGCTGCTCAAGTGCCTTGCGTGTGGCTTCGGCGACCGCTGGCAACACGCTGGCGGTGAGCCACGACCCTCCAGAAACAGGCGCTGGGGGAAACGATGAGTTGCCCAGTTGCACATCGATTTTGTCCATCGGCAAGCCGGTCAGTTCACTGACGCATTGGGCAATCACGGTATAGGTACCGGTGCCAATATCCTGGGCGGCGCAAAATACTTGGGCACGGCCATCGGACTTAATCGCCACCCGTGCCTGGGCGGGAGTGCGAAAGGCATCCCAGTTGCACTGGGCCATACCGTAGCCGATGACTTCATGGCCATCGCGCATGCTGCCAATGCCCGCTTTACGTGTGGCCCAGCCAAAACGCTGAGCGCCCTGCTCCAACGCTTCTCGCAGGTGATTGCTCGACCAGGGCAGATTGTCCTGCTCATTGTGTTCGGCGAAGTTGAGCTGTCTGAACCCCAGAGGATCCATCTGGCATTTCTCGGCCAGTTCGTCGATGGCCGATTCAAGGGCAAACAGGCCGGGGGCGGCGCCCGGTGCGCGCATCGAGGTGGGAGCACCGCGGTTGACCTGGACGATGCCATGGCTGATTTCAACATTGGCACAGGCATAAAGGCTGGCGCTCATGCCGCCGCAGTTCTCGACATAGTTGTCACCAAAGCCTGCGGTATTGAGCGACTCATGTCGCAACGACACCAGCTTGCCCTCGGCATCCGCGGCCAAACGCATGCGTTGGCGGGTTTGTGGACGGTGCCCTACGGTGGTGAACATTTGCGCCCGTGGCACCACCAATTGTACCGGCCGCCCCAACTTTTTCGCCGCAGCGCACGCGGCTATACAATGTGGCCAGACCCACAGTTTGCTGCCAAAGCCTGAACCTATGAACGGTGCTCGCACCTCCACCTTTTCAGGTGGCAGGCCAAATACCTGCGCCAATGTGTTGCGCTGAACCACCACCGATTGCGTGGCTTCGTACACCACCAGGCGGTCACCCTCCCAGATCGCGACCGTCGCGTGCATTTCCATGGGGTTATGGGTTTGCACCAGGGTGCTGTAGGTCTGATCGACTTGCTGTACGCCATTATCGAAGGCTGCCGCCGGATCGCCGCGCTTGTGGCCCTGACCGCCATCGGCCGGCGCTTTGTGTTTCAAACCTTGGGCAAGGTTGGCAATCGCCGCACTGGCGTTGTAGGTAACCGTGACCTTAATTGCCGCCTCGCGGGCATGTTCAAAGGTATCGGCAATGACCAGCGCGACAAATTGCCCGGCATAGAGGATGCGTTCATCCTCGAACGGTAAACGTTTCTCGTCGGTGCGTGTGCCGGTGAGTACCCCAGCCAATGAAAATGGCACCGGTGAGGTGTGAAAAGCCTCAGGGAAGTTACCGTGGTGCAGAATGTCGATCACGCCGGTGCTGCGCCGGGCCGCTTCGCTGTCCAGGGACTTGATCGAACCACTGGCCACCGTGCTGAACACGCCATAGGCGAACAGCATGCCTGGTGGATGTTGATCTGCGGTATACAGGGCCTGCCCGGTTACCTTCAGGCGGCCGTCAATGCGCCGGGGCGATCCGCCGATGATGGATTCGCTCATGCTGCACCTCCGCGGCTCAAGGTCATCAGATTGCGTACGATGGCCTGCTGGCCAAGCGCAATCTTGTAAGCGTTATGAGTAAAAGGTACAGCGCCTTGCAGGGCCATCGCGGCAATCTTGGCAAATTGTGCCGGGTCAGCGGTTACACCGCGCAGCGCCTGTTCGGCCTCCAGTGCCCGCCAGGGCTTGGTGGCAACGCCTCCCAGGGCAATTCGCGCTTCTTTGATCACCTGGCCCTGCATCACCAGAATGATTGCACTGGACGCCAGGGCAAACTGATAAGAGGCCCGGTCACGTAACTTCTGGTAAGCGGATGTATTGCCCGCCAATGGCGCAGCCAGCGTCACGTGGGTGATCAGTTCATCTTTAGCCAGTGCATGCTCTTTCCAGGGTGTATTGCCAGGTAACAGGTGAAAATCCAGAAAATCGATTGCCCGCGTCCCTGAAGGCCCCAGCACTTCTATCGTGGCGCCAATCGCTGCCATGGCAACGCACATGTCCGAGGGATGGCAGGCAATGCACTGGTCGCTGGTCCCCAGCACCGCATGCACACTGCGATTATGGCCGCCGATCGCAGCGCACCCAGAACCCGGGTCGCGCTTGTTGCAGGCCGATACACCGTCGCGAAAGTAGTTGCAGCGTACCCGCTGCATCACATTGCCAGCGGTGGTGGCCTTATTGCGCAATTGGGTGGTGGCACCGCTGAGCAGCGCCTGCGACAGTACGGCGTAGGCCTGCTTGATTCGCAGGTCATGGGCAAGCTGGGTATTGGTGACCATGGCGCCAATCCGTGTGCGGCCATCGCTCAACACCTCAATCTGGTTCAATCCCAGGGTATGTACGTCGATGACACGATCAGGCTGCATGACGTCGAGCTTGACCAGATCCAGCAGCGTGGTGCCACCTGCCAGGTACGCGCTGGCCGGGTTACGCGCATGCAGTGAAATCGCCTGTTCAGGGCTGGTGGCGCGCAGGTAGTCCAAGGGTCTCATCAGCTGGCCCCCTGCATCTTGCCCCGCGCGTCCTGGATGGCAGCGAGGATGTTCTTATAGGCGCCACAGCGACAGATGTTGCCGCTCATGGCCTCACGCACGCTGGCGTCATCCGCACCGATGTTCGGGTCGTTGAGGATGGCGACTGCCGTCATGATTTGCCCCGAGGTGCAGTAACCGCACTGAAACGCATCGTGGGCCCAGAACGCTTCTTGCAGCGGGTGTAGCTGACCATTGCGCTCCAGCCCTTCAATGGTGGTGATGTCGTCGTCCTGGTGCATGGCCGCCAATGACAGGCAACTGTTCACCGGCTGGCCATTGACGTGCAAGGTACAAGCGCCGCACTGGCCATGGTCACAACCTTTTTTGCTGCCGGTCAGTTGCAGGCGATCACGCAACACATCCAACAGCACAGCATTGCCGGGGACATTGAGGGTATGTGACTGACCATTGACCTTGAGGGTGATGCGCTGCTCACCTTTGACCAAAGGTTTATCGCTGTCGTTGATGGGTGTTTCTGCTTGCCTGGATTGTGCCCATACCGGTGCTGTAGCCGCAGCCATGCCGGAAATCCCGAGGGTGCGCAAGAAGTTGCGCCTCGAAGGCGTGGCCAAGGCGTTGAGCACTAACAGCGGATTGTCGGGATCGGTAACAGGCTTGTCAGTAGGAGCGGTCATGGCGGCGGTCCTCATTGGCTATTCATGGGATCAGCTCACGGGTTCAGTTCCTTTGCGTTCATAACGCGAACTGGCTTCAAGGCTAGCCGACAAATGCGCTGTAGTGCGTCCACTACAGCATTTTCATGTCTCCCTGATGCTGCGTGGCTGTCGCTGTGCGTCAGTATCTCGCCAGTACACAGTCTGCAGAGGAGATAGCTGATGAACATGGCCTTTGCGCGATTTCGGTCCAGGGTCCATCAGGCCTGGATCATCGCTTACGCGTTTACCCATCGCGGGCATCCTTGCATGGCCTTGGCGCGTAACCCCACCACCCGGCGGCCAGTACCGTGCAACCCCGTGGCAGCCCTGATGGCGGCCCAAGAAGCTGAAGAAGCAAAGAGCTTGGCATGGGTGATGCACAGGCAAAGTCAGAGGGTTCAGCCGAAATAGCAACAGCCCGCTACGCTGAGGATGGTTACCTGTCTTATAAATGAAACCTTTCGGTCATATTATCGCCGTTGCTCCTGATTTTTTATTCGGCCGCAGGACTTACAAGGATCTTAGCCGCATGCGTCGCGTCGTATTCAATCAGAAAGGTGGCGTTGGCAAATCCAGCATCGCCTGCAACCTTGCTGCCGTCAGTGCTGCCGAAGGGTATCGCACACTGCTGGTGGATCTTGATTCCCAGGCAAACTCCACGCATTACCTTACTGGCCTGAGCAACAATGATATTCCCCCGGGTATCGCCGACTTCTTCAAACAGACCTTATCCAGCGGCCCGGCCAGCAAAAAGTGTCGAGTGGCAATCACCGAGACGGCTTATGACAATTTGCATCTGGTGACAGCAAGCCCGGAACTCACCGATCTGCAGCCAAAGCTTGAGAGCAAATTCAAGGTCAACAAACTGCGCAAGCTGTTGATTGAGCTTTCCGAAGACTACGAGCGCATCTACATCGATACGCCGCCCTCGCTCAACTTCTACACCTTCAGCGCCCTGGTCGCGGCGGACAGGCTGCTGATCCCGTTTGACTGCGACAGCTTTTCGCGCCAGGCGCTGTATAGTGTGGTTGCGCAAGTGAATGACTTGCGCGACGACCATAACCAGTCGCTGCAGGTCGAAGGTGTGGTAGTCAATCAGTTCACTGCCCGCACCGTGTTGCACCAGACGCTGATTAACGAACTACTTGCCGAGGGCTTGCCTGTGCTGCCGGTCTATCTCAGCAGCTCGATTAAAATGCGCGAGTCGCACCGTGCGTCAGTGCCTATCGTGCATTTGGCACCCACTCATAAGCTGGCGAAGGAATTTACCCGTTTGCTGGGTGCGCTGGAGCGCGCAGCCTAGCTGTATCGCAGTGGCGCAATAGTGACGTCGAAGCAGCCAAGGGCGAGCACCAGGCTCGCCCCTCGCTACTGCCACCGTCAATTGCTGCCTCCTCTGCCCACGCCTGTGCAAGCGCCGCCATTCAGCTCGGCATCTTCGCGTAGCGCGCCAATTGCGGGTCGCTGCTCATGACATTCAAGGTATTGCTCAGCACCTGTTCCCCGGTCACATCCGGCGTTGTGAAGATTGTGGCGAAGTTCTGGTGGGTAACTTGGGCGAAATGGGCGCGATCAGCCGGGTCGATGCCCAACAGCGTGGCGTAAGCGTTCAAGGCTTCACCCTGGCCCTGAGCCATGTCTTCGGCAATGGTATCGAGCATATTGTTCATTGCCAGCCATGAGCGGCCACCGTACCCCAAGTGTGCTTTTGAATCGCAACCATTGGTCCCTGAGGTCAGGCCGAAGGTGGCGTTACCCGACGTGCCGTTGGTGGTGGTTGCCAACAGGTGTGGGAACAAGCCGTTTTTGCCTTCGAACAGCATGTTGCCCCAGCCGCAGCCATTGCCACCAGCCTGGTCAGCATGCGCCAACGCCCCGGCGGTGCTCAACAGACCGATAACAAACGCGTTTCGAACAAGTTTGTGTGTCATGAGCGGTGTTCCTCTGTGATGAGATGTGCCTTTACAGACATCAGGTAGCCTAGCTGCAGGATCTGCATCATTCCAACTTCGGCCTGTCGCCGCAGCGCCCTACCCGAATGCGCAGGCCTCCGCTTGGCGCTGAGCTACGCCGTGGACTGGTGATACGCATCAGGCATGCACACTCCATTGGCAAGCATCGGCGGCGACAGGGGCGTCATCGATAGCCTGAATCATGCCGGTTCGCAGTGCCTCTTGGGGCGTGAGGATGCGTGGGTAGGCCATCAGGTAGCGTGGAATATCCAGCGGTTCTGCTGCTCCTCGGGTACGTTCGGCGACAATCTCGGCGTACAGGCGTAGGTCGTAGTCCAGGCTCATGGCATATTCGGCCATCCGTGCATGGTCCACAGAGCCGTGCACGGTCCAATGAAAAGGGTGAAATAGAAACTTGCTGTGTGCACAGGCCGTGCGCTGTTCACCCGCCAGGAACAGAATGTTGCCCATCGATTCCACCGTCCCCAGGTTGTGGGTATGCACCGGCAGCGGCAAAGCACGCAGGAAGTTGTACAGCGTGAAGCCGTAGCTGCACTCACCGCCCATGGTGGCGATATTGATCTGCAACACGTCGGCGCCCTCGCGCTGAGCACGCGCACAGGTGGTGATGAAGTTGCCGCAGGTGGATGAATTGATCGGGCCGGTGAAGTGGATGATGTGCCTGGCCATGGTGGCCTCCTGTGATGGCGAGTCATTCCAGTTAGTGCGGCGAACCGCTATCAGGCGGTGTTTTGCGGCAAATAGACCACTATCGCGCTAAGCGGTGGAAACGTAGTGGCGGGCAAAGTTCAACGCTTTCGCCAACGTGAACACCATTCGTCATTCCTGCTGAACCGTAGCGCCGGCTATCGGTCGTTAGCGTATGGACCCATACGGTGATAGTAATTGTGACCAAGACCTCGCCAGCGCCCACCTGTGTTATCGACCGGGCCACCGCCGTGCACCGCCTGAACGTGCTGACGATCAACGTGCACAAGGGCTTCACCGCCCTCAACCGGCGCTTCATCCTGCCGGAGCTGCGCGAGGCCGTGCGCACCACCGGGGCAGACTTGGTGTTCCTCCAGGAGGTGCATGGCAGCCACACCCAGCATGCCCGGCGCCATCCAGCCTGGCCAGACGCTCCGCAGTATGAGTTTCTCGCCGACAGTATGTGGCCGCAGTTCGCGTATGGCCGTAATGCAGTTTATCCCCATGGCGATCATGGCAATGCGCTGTTGTCGAAGTTCCCGATCCTCGAATACCACAACCTGGATGTGTCGATCGACGGCAACGAACAGCGCGGCTTGTTGCACGCTCGCTTGGATGTGCCGGGGCATGATCAGGTCCATGCTATCTGCGTGCACCTGGGCCTGCGCGAAAGCCATCGCCAGCAACAGGTGCGCTTGCTGTTGAAATTACTCGATACCCTGCCGGCCGATGCTCCGGTGATTATCGCCGGGGATTTCAATGACTGGCGGCTAAAGGCCGATATCGTGCTTGGTCAACGCCTGCTCGAAGCCTTCGGCAAGATTCGTGGCGCCCTGGCACGCAGCTTTCCGGCCCGTTTGCCAGTGCTGCGCCTGGACCGTATCTACCTGCGTAACGCCTACCCCACCGACGCCCAGGTGCTGTCCAGCTGGCCATGGTCGCACCTCTCTGACCATGCTCCGCTGGCAGCGCAGGTGAACCTGTGAACAGACCCTGGGTTGATGGCAATAGTGTGCAGCTGCTGATCAACGGCGAGGATTACTACCCCCGCGTGTTCGCAGCAATTGCTCAGGCCCAAGAAGAAGTGTTGCTGGAAACCTTCATCATCTTTGATGACAAGGTGGGTCAAGCGCTGCAACAGGTGCTGATTGAAGCGGCGCAACGCGGTGTACGGGTCGAAGTGGCGGTCGATGGTTATGGCACCGCTGAC
This sequence comes from Pseudomonas sp. UM16, assembly GCF_050312595.1. Classification (NCBI taxonomy): domain Bacteria; kingdom Pseudomonadati; phylum Pseudomonadota; class Gammaproteobacteria; order Pseudomonadales; family Pseudomonadaceae; genus Pseudomonas; species Pseudomonas sp. UM16. The sequence goes on from NZ_JBNPJT010000003.1 coordinate 78,235, forward strand.
TTGCCACAAACATTCATTAGCGCCATGACCGAAGTCGGTATCAGTTTTCATGTGTTCGATCCGCAGCCGCGCCTGATCGGGATGCGCACCAACCTGTTCCGCCGCCTGCACCGCAAGATTGTGGTGGTCGACGGCGAGCAGGCGTTCATCGGCGGTATCAACTATAGCGCTGACCACCTGGGTGACTATGGGCCGATGGCCAAACAAGACTATGCGGTGGAAGTGACCGGGCCGGTGGTTGCCCAACTGCATGCCTCCAGCCGCCGCCTGTTGGCGCCGGTGCTGGAGCCGCCCAGCCAGGTACGGCCACCGCGCCAGCCGACGGGTAAAGTCAGCGCTGTATTGGTTGAACGTGACAACCAGCGTCAGCGTAATGCCATCGAGGCGCAATACCTGCAGGCCTTTCGCTCGGCGCGCAAGCGTCTGGTGGTGGCCAACGCTTACTTTTTCCCTGGTTATCGCCTGCTGCGCGAGCTTCGCAATGCAGCGCGCCGGGGTGTCCAGGTCACCCTGATCCTCCAGGGGCAACCGGACATGCGTTGGGTTCGCGCCCTCTCGCGGCTGCTGTACAACTATTTGCTGCGCGACGGCGTGACCATCTATGAGTACTGCCAGCGTCCGCTGCACGGCAAGGTCGCCCTGGTTGACGACGAGTGGTCAACGGTAGGTTCGAGCAATCTCGATCCGCTGAGCCTGGCCTTCAACCTTGAGGCTAACCTGCTGATCCGCGATCGCGCCTTCAATCAGCATCTGTATGAGCATTTAAGTGAGCTCGGGGCCCAGCACTGCAAGCCGGTCACCCTGGAACGCATGGTCCATGGCTATTGGTGGCGCGCACCGTTGATTTTCATGTGTTTTCATATCATCCGGCGCTTTCCGGTGATCGCCGGCTGGTTCCCCGCCCACCGCCAGAAGTTGCAGTCACTACAGCCGGACACTGAAGCCGATGGCAGCTTCCATGAGGGCAAGACCTGATGCAGCAACAGCGCTGGCTCAGCTGGGGTAAGCGGTTGTTGACGGTGTTGTTCTTGCTGCTGATCCCCGTGCTGCTGTACTTCCTGGCTCGCAACCTGGACTGGAACGAAGTCAAACAGTCATTGCAGGCTTACAGCCCTTTGACCCTGGCCGTCGGTCTGGGGCTGGCGCTGTGCAGCTTCATCCTGTTCAGCTGCTATGACCTGCTCGGGCGTGCCTATACCGGCCATCACCTGCCGGTGCGTCAAGTACTGCCAGTGGCCTTCGTCTGTTATGCCTTCAACCTTAATTTCACCACCTGGGTCGGTGGCGTGGCCTTGCGCTATCGCCTGTACGGCCGGTTGGGCCTGGACACGGCAACCATCACCCGGATCATCAGCCTGGGCATCCTCACCAACTGGGTCGGTTACCTGGCCCTCGCGGGCACGGTATTCGCCCTGCGCCTAGTCAAATTGCCGGCCAATTGGACAGTCGGCACAACGGGTTTACAACTGATCGGCATGTTGATGATGCTACTGGCCGTCGCCTACCTGCTGGCCTGTGGTTTCGCCCGACGCCGTACCTGGCGCTGGCGCGACCATGAGATCACCCTGCCGTCGTGGCGCCTGGCGCTGATTCAGGTAGCTATGGGCGCGAGTAACTGGGCATTGATGGCGGCGCTGATCTACTGGCTGTTGCCCGATGAGCTGTTCTACCCGTCGATTCTGGGGATTTTACTGATCAGCTGTGTCGCCGGGGTGATAGCCCATGTGCCCGCAGGCCTGGGTGTACTGGAGACAGTATTCCTGGCCCTGCTGCAGGGTCAGCTTGGCCAAGGCACGCTGGTCGCGGCGCTGCTTGGCTATCGCACGCTGTACTACTTGATACCGCTGTTGTTGGCGTTGGTCGCCTATCTGGTTCTGGAAAAACGTGCCAAGGCGATGCGCCAGCAGGTCAAGCGCGATTTGCGCAAGACCTGAGCGTCTGTGGGTTTGTGGGTATCCAGTTAAATTGAACTCTCCCCCTCGCGCCGCCCTCCCACCTCTAGAGACTCGCCAATTGTCCTGGAGTCGCCATGGCCAAGCCCCTGCAGGAATACCAACGCAAGCGTGACTTCAACGCCACCTCCGAACCCATGGGCAAAGCACCCCGCGCCAAACAAGCGCATGCCTTGCAGTATTGCATCCAGAAACACGATGCCAGCCACCTGCACTACGACTTTCGCCTGGAGCTCGATGGCACCCTGAAAAGCTGGGCAATCCCCAAAGGGCCGTCGCTTGATCCAAAGGTTCGGCGTCTGGCAGTGCATGTCGAAGATCACCCGCTCGACTACGCCAGCTTCGAAGGCACCATTCCTGAAGGGCACTATGGCGCCGGCGATGTGATCGTCTGGGACCGCGGGGTCTGGCAGCCCGAGGGTGACCCCCGCCAGGCCTATGCCAAGGGCAAGCTGCGGTTTCGCCTGCAAGGCGAGAAGCTGGCTGGGGTGTGGAACCTGTTTCGTACCCGCCTGGCCGGCAAAAAAGAGCAGTGGATGCTAGTCAAATCCGAAGATAACGAAGCCCGCAGTACCGACGACTACGATATTGTCCAGGCGCAGCCCGATAGTGTGCTCAGTGAGCGTACCTTGCTCCCACGCCAAGCCACTTCATCAGCCGGCCAACGTCCTGCACGTGCCAGCGCCGCACGTAAGGCCAAGCTGCCAGAGCACTTGCATCCGCAGTTAGCGACACTGGTCGAGTCCCCACCCAGTGGCGACTGGCGCTACGAAGTGAAGTTCGATGGTTACCGCCTCCTTGCGCGTATCAAGGCTAACGAGGTACGGCTGTTCACCCGCAACGGCCACGACTGGAGCGCCAAGATGCCCCATCAGGTCGCAGCGCTGCGTACCTTGAAGCTAAAGTCGGCCTGGCTCGATGGTGAGATGGTGGTCGTCGGCGAACAGGGCGTTGCCGATTTCCAAGCGCTGCAGAACGCCTTCGACAGCAATAGTGACGAGCAAATCCGTTATTACCTGTTCGATTTGCTCTACCTCAATGGCAAGGACCTGCGCCAGTGCCCGTTGCAAGAGCGGCGTGCCCAGCTGCACGCATTGCTCGAACACAACACAGCCAGCGAACTGGAATTTTCTGCCGACTTCGACGAGCCCGTCGCGTCGCTGCTCGACAGCGCCTGCCGTATGCAGCTCGAAGGTTTGATCGGCAAACGCGTGGACAGTAGTTATGTCGGAAGACGCAGCCGCGATTGGATCAAACTCAAATGCAAGCAACGCCAGGAATTCATTATCGTCGGCTACACCGACCCGAAAGGTAGCCGCCATGCATTCGGCGCGCTGTTGCTGGCCCTGCATGATAATGACAGCGGCCAATTGCGTTACGCCGGCAAGGTCGGCACCGGCTTCAGTGCGACCACCCTCGACAGCATTCATGCCCGACTCAAGCCATTGGCCGCTGAGCGCCCTGTGTTGATCAATGCCCCCAGCGGCGCCGAGGCACGCGGCGTGCACTGGCTGCAACCGCGCCTGCTGGCCGAAGTCGCGTATGCGCAGATGACCCGTGAAGGCATTGTTCGTCATGCGGTGTTTCACGGGTTACGCGATGACAAACCTGCGACGGCGATTGACCTGGAGCGCCCTATGCCGAATAAAACCATGGCCTTGCCCGAAGACCTGGGCGAATTACGCCTGACCCATCCCGATCGCCTGATTGATCCCAGTAGCGGTGCAACCAAGCGTCAAGTCGCCGAATACTACGCCCAAGTAGCGCCGTGGATACTGCCACACCTCAAGCAGCGCCCGGTGGCCCTGGTACGCGCACCGGACGGCTTCGATGGCGAACTGTTCTTTCAGAAAAACGCCAGCAGCCTGGGTATTCCCCACCTCGTCACCTACAACAAGGACCAGGCCGGTCAAGCGGCGATGGTCATCAATCGTCCAGACACGCTGCTCGGTGCCGTGCAAATGAACATGCTCGAGCTGCACACCTGGAACGCTACCGACAAGCAATTCGACAAACCCGACCGCTTTGTTCTTGACCTCGACCCGGACCCGGCGCTGCCATGGAAAGCCATGCTGGAGGCCACGCAGCTGACCCTGACTCTGCTCGACGAACTGGGGTTGCGCACCTTTATCAAGACCAGTGGCGGTAAAGGCCTGCACTTGGTAGTGCCGCTCACCCGCCGTGCTGGTTGGGATGAAGTCAAAGACTTCAGCCACGCCATCGTCGATCACTTGGCCGGGGTGTTTCCTGATCGCCTGTCGGCGGTGTCTGGGCCAAATAACCGGGTCGGGCGGATCTTCATCGACTACCTGCGCAACAGCAAGGGCGCGACCACCGTCTGCGCCTACTCGCTGCGCGCCCGTGAGGGGCTGCCGGTGTCGCTGCCGATCTGGCGCGAGGAACTGGCGCAACTCAAAGGCGCCAACCAATGGAACCTGTTCAACCTCGGCGAACGCCTGGCACAGATTGATGACCCTTGGGCTGAATACGCCAACACCCGGCAATCAATAACCGCCGCCATGCGCAAGCAGCTGGGGCTCAGTTGATGAACCCGTGGGTCGACCTGTTGCAGTGGCCGGCGATGGTGCTCACGGTGCTTGCCGCTTGGTGCATCGGCTCGAACCAGCCTCGCCGTCGGCGCCTGGGCTTTTGCTGCTTTATCAGCAGCAATGTGTTGTGGGTGGCCTGGGGCTGGCAGATCCAGGCTTGGGCCTTGATCGTCCTGCAGTTTTGCCTGTGTGCCATGAACCTGCGGGGCTGGAAAAAAAACGCCAAGGCGGCCCAGGCCGGGCCCAAGGAGTCAATCTCATGAGCATCATTCAGGATTCCGATCTGGGCAACCTCGACCGCCTGTTGCACAGCTTCACCAAACGCCCCCAGGCGCTTAACCTCGATACCCAGCTGCCAGCGCTGATGCAGGCGCTGCAGAACGATCATCTCGACTTGCTGCCGCTACCCGGTCAAGGCCACACCTTGCAGCGCTGGCAGACGCTGGCACGGGTCGCCGGTTGCGACCTGGCCCTGGCCAAATTGTACGAAGGCCACACCGACGCCTTGGCGATCCTTTCCGAATGCTCGGCAGCGCACCTGGTCGGCAATGGCATCTGGGGCGTCTGGGCTGCCGAGCCGCCTTACGCTCGCACGCGGATCGTCTCTCGAGAGGGTCACCAGGTGCGCCTGGGAGGCCGCAAAGCCTGGTGTTCCGGGGCCCTGCAGATCGACCGGGCGCTGCTCACCGCCTGGGATGATCAAGACCAGCCGCAATTGGTCGCTATCGAGCTTTCGCACCCCAGCCAGCATATTGATATTGAGCAGTGGCAAGCCGTAGGCATGGGCATTACCACCAGTGTGGAGATAGTGTTCGATGAAGCGCCAGGCATCGCTGTCGGTCAACCCGGGCAGTACCTGGCACGTCCCGGCTTTTGGCATGGAGGGGCGGGTATCGCCGCGTGTTGGTATGGCGCGGCGCAGGCCTTGGCCGACTATTTGCGTGAACACTGTCGGCAACCTCGCCCGGACCCTCACGCCGATGCGCACCTGGGTGCGGTCGATGCGGCGTTGCTTGGCGCCCGCGCAGCCTTGCGCGAATGCGCCGCCTGGATCGATCGTCAGCCAAGCGCGGATGCCGGCTTTGAGGTCCGCCGTGTACGAGCGCAGGTGGAGCACGCTGTCGAGCAGGTCATCCGCCATGTTGGCCGTGCCCTCGGTGCCACACCGTTCTGCCGCAGCAGCCACTTTGCCCGGCTCAGCGCCGACCTGCCGGTGTTCCTGCGCCAGAGTCACGCCGAAAAAGACCTGGCAGCCTTGGGCCAACAGGTGGCGCAAGTCCCTGCTCAAGCGTGGCAGCTATGAGCAATAATCGAATTGCCGCGAATCAAGGCACACCGTGGGCGCACTGGCAGCAGTCAGCCCATCTAGCCCGCGCCAGCTGGATTAGCCCTGCGCAACTGTGCCTGCCCGGCCAACGTCTGGTGGTCGTCGCACCGCACCCTGACGATGAAATTCTTGCCTGCGGCGGGTTGCTGTGCAGCTTCCACGGTCGAGAGCACGCGTTACTGCTGATTTCGGTCACCGATGGTGAAGCCAGCCATCGGCGTTCCAGGCAATGGACCGAGCACCGCTTGCGCCATGATCGGCCGATGGAGAGCCGCCATGCGCTGCAATGCCTGGACCTGACAGTCAATGACCTCGACTGGCGCAGACTGCGACTCAAAGACAGTGCCGTGGCTCGCGATGAAGCCTACCTGGTCAATTATCTTATCCAATTGCTCACCCCGCAAGACGTGCTCCTCACCACTTGGCAGGACGACGGCCATGCCGACCATGAGGCTGTCGGCAGGGCCTGCGCCCAGGCCGCCCGGGCGCGGGGTGTGCGCCTGGTGGAAGTGCCCGTCTGGGCCTGGCACTGGGCCACAGCAGAAGACAGCCGATTGCCATGGTCACGCGCGCATCGGATTCAGCTCGACGAACAAAGCCTGGCGCGCAAACGCCGGGCGATTGCCGCGCATGCAAGCCAAACCCGCTCAGACAATGGCCAGGATGCAGTACTACCCCCAGCCTTGCTGGAGTGTCTGCTGCAACCCTTTGAACTGGTGTTCCTATGAGCCTTGATGCCGGTTACTTCGCCGACTTGTACAAAAACAACGATGACCCGTGGGCGTTCCGCAGCCGTTGGTACGAGCGTCGCAAGCGTCAGCTGCTAATGGCCAGCCTGCCGCGCCAGTATTACGCAAGGGTCTTTGAGCCGGCTTGCGCCAATGGCGAACTGAGCGCTGCGCTGGCCGAACGTTGCGCCGAACTGTGGTGTCAGGACATTGATCCGACCGCCGTTTTGCTCGCGCGCAAGCGGCTGCGCAACGCCACCCATGTGCGTGTCGATCAGGGCCATCTGCCGGGCGATTGGCCGTGTGGGCGCTTTGACTTGATCGTCCTCAGTGAGATCGGCTACTACCTGGACCCAACCCAGTGGTTACAAGTGATAGAGCAATCGCTGGCCAGCCTGGACGATAGCGGCGGCCTACTGGCCTGCCATTGGCTTCACCCCATCGCAGGCTGCCCACAAACCGGACACCAGGTGCATACGCTACTGGCCAGGCATTTACCCTTGTACCCGGTATATCGCCACGAAGAAGCGGATTTTCTCCTGGAATACTGGGCGTGCCGGCCCAGTGTCGTCGACCTCGAAGAGACCTGCGCATGATTGCCGTCATCATTCCCGCGCACAATGAAGCGCGACGCCTGGGTCGCTGCCTGTCGGCGGTCAAACGGGCTGCACGCGAGGTTGAGCAATGCGGTCAGCAGGTGCAAGTACTGGTAGTGCTCGACCGCTGCAGCGATAGCAGTCCAGCCATTGCCCAGCGCCATGGGGTGCACACCTTGCAGGTGGATGCCGGTAACGTCGGCATAGCCCGACGTCTGGGCGCGGCGTTGATGCTTGAGCGTGGCGCGAGCTGGTTGGCTTGTACTGACGCCGATAGCCGGGTACCGCCGCATTGGTTGTCGTGGCAACTGCAGTGTGCGGCGGATGCGGTGTGCGGCACCGTGCATGTCGAGCGCTGGCAAGGCTGGCAGGATGGCGAATTACGCCGGCGTTATCGCAACAGCTACCTGGCTTGCGAGAACCACCGGCATATCCATGGTGCCAACCTTGGCGTGTGCGCCCTCGCCTACCAGCGCGTAGGCGGCTTTGCCCCGTTGCCGGCCCATGAGGATGTGCACTTGGTCCATGCCCTGATGGCCAATGGCGCGCGAATTGTATGGACCGCGCAGCATAGTGTGGCAACCAGCAGCCGGGCAGATAGTCGGGCACCGGAAGGGTTCGCCAGCTATCTCAAAGGCCTGGCGCAACACACTTCACCTGATGTCGAGGAAAACGCCGTCCGACGCTAATCCCGCTCCCCCCTGCAGGAGCCAGCGTTGCTGGCGAAGCTGTCGACGCGGTATCAGCTCAGGAAGCTTTCTTGCTGGACTTCTTCGCCGCCCCACCTTTGCCCCCCAGGCTGCGCTTGAGCAGCTCAGTCAGGTCGATGATGTCCGCGCCTTTCTCTGCACCACCCTCCTTGGCCGCTTCGACCACGCTGACCTTGCCTTTACTGGCCTTCTCTGCCACCAAATCCATGATGGTCTGCTTGAATACGTTGTGGTATTCATCTGGCGCCCAGTTGCCGCTCATGTCCTCGACCAGACGTTTAGCCATTTGCAGTTCGCGTTTGTCGACCTTGGCATCGGTAACACTCGTGTCCAACTCCAGGCTCTGCAACCCTCGCACCTCCTGCGGCCAGCGCAGGGTAATCATTACCAAGGCATCTTCTAGTGGGCGCAACAGCGCCAAATGCTGCTGGGTATGCAACACCACAGTGGCCAGGGCCACCTTGCCAGCGCTCTCCAGAGTCTCGCGCAGCAGCGCATAGACCTTGCCACCCCGACGGTCCGGGCTCAGGTAATAAGGCGTATCGAAATGCTGCAAAGGAATCTCGCCAGCATCGACGAAGGAGAAAATATCGATGGTCTGGGTCGCCTCAGGGCGGGCGCTGCGAATTTCTTCTTCGCTGATGACCACGTAGCGACCCTTCTCGACTTCCACACCCTTGACGATATCTTCCTTGTTGACCTCCTTGCCGTTAACTTTGTTGATGCGCTTGTAGCCCACCGGATCCATGCTGCGCTTGTCCAACCAGTCGAAATCGATGCGTTCGCTGCGCACGGCGGTGCTGAGGCTGACGGGAATGTGCACCAGCCCGAAGCTGATCGCCCCTTTCCAGATGGCTCTGACCATGTTGTGTTCCTCACGCCCGAAAATGGTGGGCATCTACTGTCACTGACTGCTGGGCGCAGGGAAGGTTTACTGGCCCGGACCTATGGCAATGGATTACCCCCGGTAACGCCAAACACCTCGCCAGTGATATAGCTTGATTCCTGGCTCGCCAACAACACATACAGTGGCGCGCATTCGGCGGGTTGGCCTGGGCGTTTCATCGGCGTGTGCGCGCCAAAATCGGGGATTTTTTCCGGCGGTTGCCCGCCACTGGGCTGCAGCACCGTCCAGATCGGCCCTGGGGCCACCGCGTTGACCCGGATACCCCGCTCGATCACCTGTTTGGCCAAGGCCTTGGTGAAGGCCACGATGCCGGCCTTGGTCGTGGCATAGTCGAGCAACGTGGCTGAGGGTTGGTAAGACTGAATCGAGGCGGTATTGATGATGGTCGCTCCGGCCGGCATCAACGGCACTGCCGCCTGGCACAGCCAGAACATCGCGTACAGATTGGTCTTCAAGGTGGCATCGAACTGTTCACTGCTGATCTGCCCGACTTCTTTGCGCGCCACCTGCTTACCGGCGACGTTGACCAGAATATCCAGGCCGCCCAGTTGTTCATGGGCCTGATCGACCAACTGTTTGCAGAAGGTCTCGTTTTTGATATCGCCAGGCATGGCGAAGGCCTGACGGCCCTCGGCCTCAATCAGTTTGACTACTTCACGGGCGTCACTGCGCTCCACCGGGAGGTAGTTGAGGACGATATCCGCGCCTTCGCGGGCAAAGGCAATAGCCACGGCCCGGCCGATACCCGAATCGGCACCCGTGATCAGCGCCTTGCGCCCGGCCAGGCGGCCAAAGCCCCTGTAGGTCTGTTCACCGTGGTCAGGCTCCGGGTGCATCTTGGCATCGAGCCCCGGTGCAGGTTGACTCTGGGCGGGGAACGGTGGATGCGGATATTGGGTCAGCGGGTTTTGCATGCTGAATTGATCACGCGGTTTGCTGTTGGGCATGGGCCACCTCCTGAACGTGCGACACCGATGGGCGGGCACTACAGATTCGACGCCAATGGCGCCGGCTTGGTTTGCCGTAACTGAGCGGCGGGCCGACGGACGGTTTTTTGTTCATGCCAGGCCATGCACGGCTTCGCTGCTTTGATACCGCGTACCACGGGTTTCTTCCATTACGTGGTCAACCACTGCACGCAATGCCTGGCGATTACCTACAGCGCTGCGCATTGCTTGGGCATAGCAGCGCAACTGGCGGTCGGCGCTGTTACCGTCGCGCAAGATCCGCCGGGCGTGCCGCAAGGCCCGTTCGCTATCGAGCGTTGCGCAGTTCAGTTGCCCTTGCAACTGGCCGAGCCAGGCCAGAGCGTCAACCGGTTGTTGCTGATGTTGTCCGATGAACTGCCCATGGCGCCCATAGCGCAGCGCACGCCAGTAGTTCTCCTGGAGCACCCAGCGCTGCTCACGGCTCAATATTGCAGGTTGGTAGTGGTCGACCCTGAAAGACTCGACCAGACAACGGAACAGGCCGGCGATACACAGTGCATCTTCAAGCCGTGGGCAGGCGTCACAGATACGCAACTCCACCGTCGGAAAGCGTCGCGAAGGCCTGATCACCCACCACAGATCTGCGGCCTCGGGCAGTGCACCGGTACGTTGCAGCAGCGCGCGATAACGCTGATAGGCACTCCAATCGGCCAGCTGCTCAGGTAAGCCCATGTGCGGCCATTGCGCGCAGATCACCCGCCGGTAGCTCATGTATCCAGTCGCCTGGCTGCCCCAGAACGGTGAGGAGCCGCTGAGCACCAGCAACAGCGGTATCCACGGCAGCACACGGTTGATCAGTTGCATGCGATCGCAGCTCGCCGGCACCCCGACATGCACGTGCAGCCCGCTGAGCACGCTGCAGCGGGCAACGTGCTGGACATCCTCGAACACGTGTTTGTAGTGTTCACCGCTGCGTTGATGCTGAGCTTGCCAGCGCACGCTGGGATGGCTGGCGGCCCCATACAGGCCGACCCCCTCCTGCGCTAATGCCCGGTTCAAGCGCTCACGGCTTTCGCTGAAGAACGCCTGGGCTTGATGCAGGTTGGCAAACACCGGCGATGCAATTTCAATCTGGCTGCGGAACATCTCCTCGGCAAAGTAACGCCCCATTACCTCTCGGCACAGGCGGTTAACCGCCATTGAAGGGGTGGCCAGCACCGTGCCGCTGGCCAGGTTGACCAGCAAATACTCCTCTTCAATGCCGAAATCACATGGTGCGTTCATCAGCGCTGTCAGTGCCTGGGTTACAGGTCACGCTCAAAGCCACGGCAGCAATGCGCTCGACCTGGTCATAGCCAGGCTCAAGCAGTTGCTCGCCAAACACGTCGGGGTCCAGCTCGCGATAGTGCCATTGCCACTGTTGGCCTTGAAGGGTTGTGCGGCACGCCTCCAGCAAACAATCGCGGCCGTCGACGATGGCTACGCCGGTATACAGCAATAGCGTGCCGCCCGCGGACAGGCGCTGTATCGCCTGTTCGAGTATGCGCAACGACAGCGCCGCGCCCAGAGCACCGCCACCGTGACGGTAGGTGCGTTCGCGGGCATCTAGCATGTAGGGTGGATTGGCAACAATCAGGTCGAAATTGCCGCTGATGCCGTCGAGAATGTCACTGTGTTCAATGGAAAGGTTGGCGACCCCGGCGAGTGCCGCATTAATTGCCGTGTAACGCAATGCCTTAGGGTTGATGTCGACAGCCGTCACTTGTGCATGGCGCGCCGCCTGGGCAATGAGCAAGGCACCGATACCGTTGCCGCAACCTATATCCACCGCATGCTGGACCGGCTGGTAACGGTGCTGCAGATGATCGTGGATAACCTGGGCAAAACGATAGCTGTCTGGACCGAAGAACACTGCGTCCGTCTCTTGGGTGGGAAAGCCGCTGTGCAGCAAGAGCATGTCATCCAGGCTCGACCAGCGCACGTTACTGCGCAGCCACGGCCCTTCGCGGTTGAGGATCGCTGCGACTTCCATCTGTTTGAGCTGATCAGCGCACAGCAGCTGTTCGGCGAACGGGCGGTTCCAACCAAAGACATCACGTAGCGAATGTGCCTGCTGCGCCTCGGGCCGGGCATTGTTGTGTGCCTGGGTAGCCGGGGTCACGCAGGTGAACCGGTAACCATCAGCGCGCAAGCGGCGGCCCAGTTGCAACAGGGCCAGATCGGCAGCACGTTGTTCTGCGCTCAATTGCATCAGTGGGCACTCCCTTGGCCGAGGCCGGTCAGGCGGATATACGCACGTGTCGCTGCAAGACCTTCGGGCAAGGCGTGCGCGGCGCCGGCCATCTTGCTGATGAGCGCGTCAATGGCGCTTGGCGCTGGCACTTCAGGCTGCTGCTCCACTGCATCGGGCGTCGGACAGTGGCCGACTTTAGCGGCGGCGGGTGCCTGCCAGTCAGCGGCGATCCAATCGTGCAGCAATTGCTTTTCGTAGGGGCTGAACACACCGAACATGACGGCCCTGGGACCTTCGACCAACTGCCAGAAGCGACTGCCTGCCGGGTCCTGGTTGCGCTTGATCCACCCCTGATGCTCGAGTGCCTGAAGAAACGCCAGCACACTGCCCGGTAGCGCGAGCCATTGATTGACGGTACGTCCCTGCACACGGCAGTAGTCGGAATGCAAATACTGGCCGAAGCTGCGTTTGCGCTCCAACGCCGCCAACAGCTCACGCTCAAGGTCGAAGCTGGCGATCACGCTTGGCGTGTTGTCACCCAGATCATTGAGGCGATAGCCGCAGCTCAGGCGCTGATAAAAATCTTCGTCAGCGTTGCCCGGCCACAACGACTGCACAGCCTGCACGGCTTTTTGCGCATGACCGCTGGCAGGGTTGTCGATGGTCACGTGCAGGCGGAAGTAATGGCCGTCGATACCCAGCTCCGCCAGCTCATAAGCGCTGATCAACAAATGCAGGGGCAATTGTTCATAGCCGAGGTTATAGCCAAGCACCTCTGGCAGGAAATCATCGCTGTTAAAGCCCAGTGCCAGTTGCAAGGCACCTTGCAGGTAGCGCTCGTCGGCCAGTGGCACAGGCTCCAGACAGTTCAGTTGGCTGAGCAGACGCTGATAGATCAGCACATGATTGCAGGCCGCAACACCGTCGCCCAGTTCTTCAAGGTAAGTGCGGATCAGCCCGTGGTAGCGTGGGTCCTGCCAGTGTCGGAGCATGCCATACAGCCAGGCACCGTCGACTTTCTTGGTCGGTGCCACTTGCTGGAGGAAATACAACGCATGCGACCGGTTCAGGAAGTAGCGCCGAGGTTGACCATTGCGTCTGCCCTGTAAATACACAGCGTAGGCCTTGGCCACTTGGGCGGCGCGCTTGCAGCTCCAACGTGAGAGCGATTGCGCAGATGCCGGCAGGTCATCCACTCGTGTGGCGACTCGGTCCAATTGCTCCCGCAACCATTGGGCGCTGCCACGCTGGTCGCCTGACAGGAGTGAGTGGTAACGCAGCACAAGCCCTGAAGCAGCTTGCAGGTCAACGGCGGGAACCCTTACGGCAGGCGGCATGACGGTCATGGAGCAGCTCCCGGTCAATAATCTATTGCCGACGATGCGGCAACGGGCGCACTGCAGCTTGCGGGCGCCCGCCGCGGTTTGCAGCCAGAGCCAAGAACGGCCCTTTACTTCTGGGTGCGACCACCGCCAGCGCCTGGCTGTTGACCACCCTTGTCAGTACCCTGACCGCCTTTGCGACCCGCTTCCGATGCTTTGTTCCGGTCATTGGCAGGATTGCCTTGATTGCCCTGACCGCCTTTTGCGCCGCCTTGGTTGCCCATTTTGTCTTGATTGTGAGCCATGATCTTTCACCTCTTACTGGATGAAACGTTACACAGCAGGTGCCGTGTATAAGGTAGGAGTTCAGCCAGTACGGTGGATTCGTTTTAATTGCGCAAACGGCGGACGAGTGGCGTTAAATACTCAAGCCTGGATGTTTGTGGCAGCGGCAATTGGCGCTTCCTTGCGCCTACTCTCACCCTGGTGAAGAGGATCAAACGCTAGCGGCCCCAGAGCCCGGCAAGGTCACGGGCGTCAATAGCGGCCAGCACTTGTTCGGTGTGCGCACCACGGGTGGGGATGGCGCCTGGGGTCACCACTTGGCCGTCGAAACGTGGCGCCGGATGGGCTTGGAGCAGCCCATCGCGTTCGAAATACACGTTGCGTTCGAGCATGTGTGGATGCTGGGCGGCTTCACGGGGGCTGAGCACCGGGGCAAAACAGGCATCGCTGCCTTCAAGCAGATCGCACCAGTACTGGCGAGGCTGGCTGGCAAACAGTTCGGCAAACGCCTCGCGCATTGCTGGCCAGGCGTTGCTGTCCCATTGCCGCGCAAAGCGTGGATCGGCCTGCAGGCCGAGCTTGTCCAGCAGCAGTGCGTAGAATTGCGGTTCCATTGAGCCCAGCGCGACGTAACGATCGTCGGCACAGCGATAGGTCGCGTAAAAATGCGAACCGTCATGAACACTCTTGCCGCGTTGTTCGTCGAGCAGCCCGCGCTTGGCCAGGGACATCATCAGCTGCATCATGTGCGCCGATCCATCAACGATCGCGGCATCGACCACACTGCCCTGCCCGCTTTGACGCGCCTTGAGCACGCCAGCGAGCACACCGATTGCCAAATACAACGCGCCACCACCGATATCACCGATCAGGGTGATCGGCGAAGACGGCGCTTCGCCCGCGGTGCCGCTGTGGTACAGCGCACCGGACAAGGCGATGTAGTTGTTGTCGTGGCCGGCGGCATTGGCCATCGGCCCGTGTTGACCCCAGCCAGTCATGCGCCCATAGACCAGCGCCGGGTTACGCGCCTGGCACTGTTCCGGGCCCAGGCCCAGGCGTTCCATCACACCCGGGCGCATGCCTTCGATCAGCACATCGGCGCTTTCGATCAGTTTGAGCACCAGCGCTCGGCCTTCAGCGCTTTTGAGGTCCGCCACCACCGAGCGCTTGCCGCGATTGAGCGGGTTGCTCGGGGCATTTTTGTCGCCGGTGATCGACGTGGATTCGGCGCGTTCAACCGCAATCACATCGGCACCCAGATCCGCCAGGTGCATGGCGCAGAACGGCCCGGGACCGATACCGCAGATTTCGACAATCTTGATACCTGACAGCATGTGCTCTCCTAAAACAGTGGACTTGTTGTTATGCGGGCACGCTAGCAGAGGACAACCGTGCAATCCTGCCCCCCGCCACGGGGGGCTTTAGCCACCCACGGTGCTGGCTACTCTGGACCTGGCAACCGCTGGCAATAACAACAAAAGGATAAGAGCGTATGTTTGAGTTACCTCCTCACTGGGCCCTCTGGGCCGCCTGCTGCCTCAGCGTTCCTGCAGTGGCTTCGGCGCAAACCCAGGTCGCCCCACCCAACCCGTACCTGGCACAGTCATACAACAACCAGACGCACTGGAACGATGGCGCCTCCGACAGCACCGCCATCAACGTCGCACGCGGTTCGTACAAGATGACCCCAGACGCTTACCGGGTGGTGCCCAACGAGTCGGGCAGCCTGATGCAATACACTGACAAGGTGAACGGCACCGACGTGTACTGGTACTGGGCCGGTTTTTCCCTACGCAAGCTGAAGATCAATGATGACTTCACGTTCAGCGAAATCGCCCGTGTCGATCTGCCCGTGAAACTGCCTAACTTCAAGGCAATTACGCCTGAGCAACGCCTTGACCAAGCCGCCCAGACCCAAAAATTTCTCGACGCCAAGGACGAAAAAGGTCTGCTTGACTACATGCAGGCGCAACCCAACCGCATGCTCACGGCCACCACCGATCAACTGCTGGGTGGCGCTATCTACTCGGTCCTGACCCGCGACAACGCCTTTATCGGTGCCAGTGCCCGTCGTGTCTTCCGCATCGACCAGAACGACCCCAAAGACCCCACGTCCGGGATGAAACTGACCCAAGAAGTGCAACTGCCAGACGCGTTGTTCGACAACGAACGGACCAAGCGCGGAGTCCGTATGCCGATGGACACCACCTTCGGCATGGGCATGACCCTCAATGGCTACTTGGTGATCAACACAATGGGTGGCACCGTCGCCACCCTCGATCGCAACACCCTGAAACTGATCGACAGCTACCGCCTTGAAGGCAATGACGAGGTGTTCCTCAACTCCTTCTCCACCGGCCCTGAAGTCAATGGTGGCGCGGTGTATGTCGCGTCCAACCAGAACATGTACCGTTTGGTTGTCGATAAAGACGGCAAGCTCCATGCTGACGAGGCCAGCGGTGCCTGGAAAGCACCCTATGAGCGTGGTGTACGCTTCTCTTCGGTGAAAATCGCCGATGGTACTGGGGCCACGCCGACCCTGATGGGGTACGGGCCAGACGAAGACAAGCTGGTGGTGTTCACTGACGGTTCGAAGAAAATGAACCTGGTCGCCATGTGGCGTGACCAGATCCCGGCTGGTTGGAAACAAAAGCCAGGCACCCTGTCGCCGCGGATTGCCGACCAGCGTGCCGTGGACTTGGGCGATGCGATCCCGACGGTGCAATCGGAGCAATCAGTCGCTGTGTATGACGGCCATGCGTTCGTGGTCAACAACATCCCAGCAGAAGACAAGCCAGCACTGGCCAAGTCTGGCTACTACGTCACCATGCTCAACGGCATGACCCGCCCGGCTGCCAAGGGTGTGGCGATGCTCAAGTGGGACAGTGCCAAGGATCAGTGGAACACCTTGTGGACCCGTACCGACGTCGGTTCGGTTTCGGTGGTACCGATGATCAGTGGCGGTAGCCGTATGGCCTTGATCAACGGTGTTTACACAGCACGTCAGGGTGAGGGTTATCACATTGGTATGGACCTGGACACGGGTAAGACCGTGCTGGAAATCGCCACGGGTAGCGATCCGGTGTTCAACGGCATGTATGCGCCGATCAAAGTCGATGCTCAGGGACGGCTGATGTATGGCATGGCCTTCGGTTTGGTACTGATGGACACCAGCCGGATGCAAAAGGTTGAGCAGGTTGCCAAGAGCCAATAAGTTCTGATTGTTGCAAACAAACGCCTGGTGCTCTGCACCGGGCGTTTTTTTGTCGTGTAATCGCGTCTCCCCTGACACCACATCGATAGCATCGCCAGCAAGGCTGGCTCCTACAAAAAAAAACCGGGCACTAGGCCCGGCCAAACCTGCGCGTTGGATCAGCTGCGACCGTACAAGGTCACCACACAAGCCCCCCCAACCCCAGGTTATGCTGCAAGGCCAGGCTGGCCCCTTCAACCTGGCGCTTATCGGCGGTACCACGCAGCTGGTGAGTCAACTCATAGCACTGAGCAAGACCGGTGGCGCCCAGCGGATGCCCCTTGGACAACAGCCCACCCGACGGATTAGTCACCACCTGACCGCCATAGCTGTTGTCACCATCAAGCACAAAACGCTCAGCACCACCAACCGCACACAGCCCCAAGGACTCATACGTCAGCAGCTCGTTATGAGCAAAGCAGTCGTGCAGCTCAACCACACGAATGTCCTGCGGATCAACACCGGCCTTCTCGTACACGGCCTGGGCAGCCCGTTGCGCCATGTCAAAACCCACCACCTCAATCATCGACATCGCTTCATGACAAACCGCCGTATCGGTGGTCAACGACTGTGCCAGGATCACCACATCGGTGTTCAGGCCATGCTTCTTGGCAAACGCTTCGGAGCAAATGATCGCCGCCGCCGCACCGCAGGTTGGCGGGCAGGCCATCAAACGAGTCATGACCCCCGGCCAGATCACCTGATCGTTCATCACGTCTTCGGTCGTCACAATCTTGCGGAACAGCGCCAGCGGGTTGTTGCTGGCATGACGGCTGGCCTTGGCGCGAATAGCAGCAAAGGTGCTCATTTGCGTGCCGTACTTTTGCATGTGCTCGCGGCCCGCGCCGCCAAACATTTGCAACGCACTGGGGATACCGGCGACATCGGCGCACAGCTCATCGATCACCGCTTGGGTCATGTGCGTGGTCGCACGCGGGCGGTCGTCCCAGACGCTCTTCAGCGCACCCGCCTGCATCTGCTCGAAGCCAAAGGCCAGGGCACAGTCCACCGCCCCGCTCTCCACCGCCTGGCGTGCCAGGAACAAGGCACTGGAGCCGGTGGAGCAGTTGTTGTTGACGTTGACCAACGGAATACCGCTCATGCCAACCTCATACAACGCCGCCTGGCCACTGGTGGAATCACCATAGACATATCCGGCGTAGGCTTGCTGCACCAGGCTGTAATCCAGGCCAGCGTCTTCCAGGGCCAGGCGTACCGCCTGCGAACCCATCTCGATATAGGTACCGCTGGTGCCAGGCTTAACGAACGGAATCATACCGACGCCGACAACGTAAGGTTTTTGCGACATTACAGTGCTCCTGAATCAGGGAATTACACGGTGTTAATCAAGGGGAAAGTTGCTCAACGGGGTACTGTCCGCCCGATGTGACGGGCGAACAGCTATTGCTCATAAACTCAGCGGATACCAGCGTTACGCAACGCCGCGGGGGTAAAGTCGTTGACACTCGGCTGATAGGCGTAATTGATGCCTTGCTTGTTCTCGTTGCCCAGGTTCGCCACCACATAACGACCGGCCATCAGGTCATAGGTGCCGATGCCAGCGAACGCTGTCAGCTTTTGCACGTAGTCGGTGTAGGTGTGCCCTTCACTGACCCGCCACAGCTGGCCACGACCGTCATAGTGGTCGATCTCCACAGCGGTCCAGGTGTCTTCGTCGAAGAACATGTTGCGTTTGGCGTAGATATGCCGTGAGCCAGATTTGAGCGTGCCAACCACTTCCCATACCCGGTGCAGCTCATAACGGGTCAAGTCCTGGTTGATATGGCCGGGCTGGATGATGTCCTTGTACTTGAGCGTTGGTGATTGCAGCACATAGCTGTTGTAGGGGATGTAGATTTCCTTCTTGCCCACCAGCTTCCAGTCGTAACGGTCCGGTGCGCCGTTGTACATGTCGGCGTTGTCCGCTACGCGCAAGCCATCAGCGGCGGTGCCTGGGCCGTCATAGGCCACCTGCGGGGCGCGGCGCACACGCCGTTGACCGGCGTTGTAAGCCCAGGCCATGCGCGGCTCGGCCACTTGATCAAGGGTTTCGTGGATCAACGTCACGTTACCGGCCATGCGCGCCGGTGAAGTAACCGTCTGCTTGGCGAAGAACAAGATGTTGTTGATGTCCTTGGGTTTGGCGTCTGCCATGATCCACGGAAAGCCGCTGGCGATTTCGATGTGCACCGGCGTGAAGTCGCCGTTGACCTGCGGGGTCGCCTGAACCTGGACGTTGATGTAGTTGTGCCCGCGATAGCGCGTCAGGTGATTCCACACCACTTCCAGACCGTTTTTCGGGATCGGGAAGGCAAAGTAATGCGACTGCTCAAAGTTCTTCAGCGAGTAGCCGTCGTTGACCGCTTCGGTAGTCACCGCGCTTTTTTTCGCCGCGTCATAGGCCGCTTGCGGCATGGTCGCGCTGCGTTGAGTCTTGTACACCGGCATGCGGTAGGTTTCAGGGTAACGCTTAAACATCGCCAACTGACCTGGGGTCAGTTTGTCCTTGTACTGCTCGGCGTTGGCTGCGGTAATCACAAACAGAGGTTTTTCACCGGCATAAGGGTTACCCATGAAGCCATTGCTAACCGGTGCTGCGTCGGTTTTCAGGCCACCGGTCCAGGCCGGGATGCTGCCATCGGCGTTGCCTGCCTTTTCTGCGCCCACGGGCGTGAGACTGGTGCCCAGCTTGGCGGCTTCCTGTTCAGAAACCGCAGCCATGACACTGCTGGCAACGAGGGACAGGGTGCAGGCGGTGAGTAGAAAACGTAAAGGTTTCATTGTTGTTGTTCCTCTCGCTGATGGGTGTCAGAAGTTCACGCCGAAACTGAGGGCGACGTAGTCGCGATCAGTGTTGGTGTTCCACTTGCCGCCGAAGTAGTCGGTGTAGCTGAGGCTGGCGGTGTAGGTGTTCAGGTAGTCGGCATCCACACCGAGGCTAACGGCCTTGGTGCCCTCTTCGAAGTTCGGCCCGACGCCATCGACGTCATGCGACCAGGCGACGTTGGGCGACAGATTGATGCCGGCAATCACGTTGGGGTAGTCGAACTTGGCGCGCATTCGGTAGCCCCAGGAGCTGCTGGTGTAGAAACCATGGCTGTTGCATTCCTGCTGCGGATTGCTGCGGGTGGTGACGCCGGGTTGCCCCGGCACGGGTTGTACCGCGCCGATGCAGACCGCCTGGTTGACCAGTTCACCGGCACCGAACACGGTGTTGCGGCCAAAACGCAGGTCGCTGCCGTCACTGGAACCCAGGCCGTTGATGTGGTTGTAGCCAACCTCGCCAACCAGGGTCAGACGGTCACTGCCCAGCACCTGATCGAAGAAATGCGTCGCGCTGACCTGGGCTTGCAACACCGGCATACGCTTGTAACCATCAAGACCGGCACCGGCGACGTTGTCGGAATTACCGCTTTGGAACAGTGGCGAGGTCGGGTTGCCCAAGGCCGCCAGGTTGATGTCGGCACCGTTGAGGTTGAGTGGCATGTTCGGCCGGTAGCTGACCTCACCACCGATCGCGGTGCCCTCAACGTTGGTGGCAAAACTCACGCCGTACAGGCGCACGTCTTCGGGGTAGACCACGTTGTAGCTGGCGCTGCGAATGGCAGCGACCGCATTGGCGGTATTGGTGGCGCGGGTGAAGTTCAGGCTCGGGTTACGGCTGTGGTAGTTCATGGCGTAGAAGCCGAACTCGGTATCGTTCATCTCCGGCACAAACCAACGCAGCGCCAGGCCATACTGGCCGCTGTCGCGGGCATCCTTGGTTTTGGTACGGGTGATGTAGGCATCATCATTGACCCCAGGGACACCGGTGTTGCTGGCGGCGCCGGGCGGCAGGTCGAGGCCGGCCAAGACTGCGCGGTCGGTACAGCCTTCAGGGGTGACGTCGTTGCCGAAGAAGGTGCCGCAGTTGTCGATGACCGAGCTTTCCCATTCGATCTGGTAGAACATCTCGGCGGTCAGGCTATCGGTCAAGCCTTGGGACAGGTAGAACATGTTGACCGGAATCAGGCCTTCCTTGACCTCGGCACCGGGGCGGCGCAAGGCCGCAACGTCAATCGGGTTGATCGTGTTGATCGAGTTGCCGATGAAGGTGCTCTCACCCCAGCTGACGACCTGTTTGCCGACCCGAACGTTGCCCGGCAGGGCGCCGAGGTTGTAGTTGTGGTACACGAAGCTGTCGAGGAACATTGCTCCGGACGATTTGGCGGCGCGGTCACGGCCACTGTCGTCGATGTCGTAGAACAGCCGGCTTTCATCCTTGAGTTCAAAGTCATACCAGTACTTGCCACGGACAAATACCCCGGTCTCACCGTACTTGAGCTCCAGGTCGTGCACGCCCTTGAAGATCTTCGAGAAGGTTTCACCCTTCTTGAAGTTCAGCCGGTTGTCGTCGTTGGTACGCGACGCCGCGTTACCCCTGACCCCCTGTGAGTTGAAGTTGGAGATAAAGTCCGGGTCCGGGCCGCGCACGGCCCAACTGGCGCCAATCGACAGCGAGGAATCAAAGCTGCCTTCGAGCTCACCGATGGTGAAGTCTTTGGCATCGGCCTGGGACTGAACGGCGATGGCCACGGCGACGGCCAGCAGGTGCGGAGCGCGAATGGCGCGCAATGTCGTCAGGTTCATGGGTACTCCGGTGTACACGGGACGCAAGGAAGGCCTGCCACACGCGTCGGTGCGGTTCTGGTCTTTGCGATTACGAAAGAAAAGCGCGGCCGTCATGGCCGCGCGGCACACAAGACTCAGGCGATCCCGCGCTTGTGGTTTTCCCAGAACGGCTTGCGCAGTTCGGTCTTCAACACCTTGCCGACGCTCGTCAGCGGCAGCGCTTCGCGGAACTCGATGCTGCGAGGCACCTTGTAGCCGGCGATCCGTTCCCGGCAATGGCCGATGATGTCTTCTGGGCTGGCGACCACACCCGGCTTGAGGATGATCACCGCATGCACGGTCTCTCCCCATTTCTTGCAGGGAATACCAATCACAGCGCTCTGTGCCACGGCCGGGTGACTGGCAATGGCGGTCTCGACTTCGGCGCTGTAGATGTTCTCGCCGCCGCTGACCACCATGTCTTTGAGTCGGTCACAGATGTAGATAAAACCATCCTTATCCATGTAACCGCCGTCACCGGTGTGCATCCAGCCGCCACGCAGCGCCTCGGCGGTGGCTTCTGGCTTTTTCCAGTAACCCAGCATCACATTCGGGCCGCGAACGGTAATCTCCCCCACGGTGCCGCGCGGCACTTCGTTGTCCTGGGCATCGACCACCCGCACTTCGACACAAATACCCGGCAGGCCGGCCGAGTACATCTTGCCGCTGGCCTGGTGCTCGGGCGTGTGGTACTCAGGCCCCAGGGTGGTGGCCACAGGAGCCAGTTCGGTCATGCCGTAGCCTTGGGAAAATTCGGCATTGGTAAACATCGCCTGCGCACGGTCAAGCAAGGATGGCGTGATGGTCGAAGCGCCGTAGCCAACACGTTTGAGCGAACTGACGTCAAGGTGCTGACCTTGGCTCTGGTACCAGTCCAGGAGCATCTGGATCATGGTCGGTGCCAACAGCACTTCGTTGACCTGCTCCTGGTCGATGGCTTCAAGCGCGGCCTGCGCGGTAAAGGATGGCAGGACGATATGCGTGCCGCCGGTGACAAACAGCGCGACCATGGCGGCAAAATCAGCGAGGTGAAACATCGGCATCGAGTGCAAGAAGCGTGCATCGACACTGCATTTGCCGGTATTGACCGAGTTCATTGCCGAGAAGGCCACATTGGTGTGGCTGAGCATCACCCCCTTGGGAAAACCGGTGGTGCCGCCGGTATAGAAGATCCCTAGCAAAGCATCGCCGCCGCGTCGTGCGTCCTCGACTGGGGCGCTGTTGGCAATCAGGGTTTCATAATTGAGCATTCCCGCTGGAGTCGGGCCATCACCGGCGTAGATCACTTGGCGCAACGTGGTGGCCTGCTCGATGATTTTTTGCGCGATGTCTTTGTGGCGATCGTCAACAATCAGCACGGTGGTTTGCGAATCCTCCAACGAGTAGACGATTTCCGCCACGCTCCACCGGAAGTTCACTGGGTTGACCACGGCATCGGCCCACGGTACGGCCAGGTAGTACTCCAGGTAGTACTGGCAGTTGAAGGCCAGCATGGCCACGCGGTCGCCGCTGGCAACGCCCAACCCTTTCAGTGCACCGGCAAGCCGCGCTACCCGGTCGCCATACTCGGCATAAGTGGTGCTACGGCCCTGGGCGCGGATGGCCACCGCTTGCGGTCGGCTCTGCAGTTGACGATGCAGTCCTTGAGTGATGTACATACTGAACTCCAAATAACTTTTTATTCTTGGATTGATTTGGATCGAGTCGCGTTGTGCGGCGGGCTAACACGCAGCGCCAGCCCTGCCTGTGTCTCGGGTTACAGGGAGCGGGCCACCACCTCACGCTGGATCTCGTTGGAGCCGCCATAGATCCGTGCGACCCGGGCATCGGCCCACATCCGCCCGATCGGGTACTCGTTCATGTAGCCGTAACCGCCGAACAGTTGCAGGCAACGGTCGAGTACTTCGCCCTGGCGTTCGGTCAGCCAGAACTTGCCCATCGACGCCAGGGTGGTATCCAGGCTGCCGTCGATCCAGCGCTGGACGATCAGGTCGACAAAGGTCTTGGCAGCGAGCACCGTGGCCTTGACGTCAGCGAGGACGAAGCGACTGTTCTGGAAATCGATGACCGGCTTGCCAAAGGCTTTGCGGTCTTTGGTGTATTCCACGGTCAGGCGCAAGGCGCGCTCCATCACCGCGACAGCGCCAACACCGATCTGCGCGCGCTCGTACGGGAGCTGGCTCATCAGGGTGTAGAAACCGCGGCCTTCGACTTCGCCAAGCAGGCAATCAGTCGGCACTTTGACGTCGTCGAAGAACATCTCCGAGGTGTCTTGAGCGTGCATGCCGACTTTGCTCAATAGCTTGCCGCGGCGAAAACCCGGGGTATTGGTATCGACCATAAACAGCGAAACGCCTTTGGCGCCCTGGCTGATATCGGTCTTGGCAATCACCAGGACCATGTCGCAGGTCTGGCCATTGCTGATGAAGGTCTTGGCACCATTGATGACGTAGTGCTCGCCCTCCTTCACCGCGCGGGTCCGTACCGACTGTAAGTCGGAGCCGGCACCCGGCTCGGTCATGGCAATGGCGCAGATCACTTCACCGGAACCGATCTTCGGCAGCCAGTGTTTCTTCTGCGCTTCGGTACCGGATTCAAGAATGTAATGCGCAACGATATGACTCAGGCCGATGCCCAGGCCACCGCCGAACGAGCTCATGGTTTGTACGACGCAGGCATAGTGACCAATGCCGCCGCCAGCACCGCCGTACTCCTCGGGTACATCAGGCAGGATCAGGCCCAGTTCGCCAGCCTTGAGCCAGGCCGAACGGTCAGCATAGTGTTGCTCGCGCCAGTGCAATTCATTAGGTTCCATGTACTCTTTGGCGAAGCGCTGAACCATGTCACTGAACTGTTCCAGGTCTTCGTTCATCCACGGTGAGCGGTAGTTTTCCAGCATTGCACAGACCTCTTGTTCGATACGCCCCGGCGCTGCAACGGCACTCGGGGCTGCAGGGCAAAGGAGCAATCAGAAGTTGGAGCCTGGGCCACCGCCGCAGTAGATAACCTGACCGGAGCAGTAATCGGACTCGGGCAGGCAGAACATCACCACCGCACCGGCAGCTTCTTCGGGCTTGCCCGGGCGACCGAGTGGGATAGTCTGGCTGGCGCTGTCCAGACGCGACTGCTGAACACCGACCTTGATTTCACGGCCTTCGATATTCACCGTCTTGCTGTCTTCACCGGCCAGGGCCTGGGTCAGACGGGTTTCGACCAGGCCGAACGCCACGGCATTGACGTTGACCTTCAGGCGCCCCCACTCTTTGGCCAGGGTTTTGGTCAGGCCCAGCATGCCGGCCTTGGCCGAGGAGTAGTTGCTCTGGCCGACGTTGCCACCGGCGGCACCGGAGGAGATGTTGACGACCTTACGCAGTACTTCGCGGCCTTCGGCGGCTTCTTTCTTGGCTGCAGCGCTGATCACCGGCTGGGCGGCACGGAGAATGCGAAACGGCGCCGTCAGGTGGCAATCCATGATCGCGTACCACTGCTCGTCGCTCATCTTCTGGATCACGTTGTCCCAGGTAAAACCGGCATTGTTGATGATGATGTCGATAGCGCCGTAGTTGTCGACCGCCGTCTTGACCAGACGCTCGGCGAAGTCTGGGGCTGTGACGCTGCCCACACAGGCAACCGCTTCGCCACCGGCGTTGCGGATGGTGGTGACCACTTCTTCGGCAGGTTCAGCGTCCAGATCGTTAATCACCAACTTGGCGCCGTAGGCCGCCAGTTGCAGCGCGACTTCACGGCCGATACCCCGACCGGAGCCGGTGACCAGGGCAACTTTGCCTTCAAGCTTTTTCATCAATCGATTCCTTAAATGCGTTGGAGGGGGATCAGGCCAGGGCGACCACGGCTTCACCGAGCAGTTTGTCTTCGCCGTACTGGTTGGCGCAGCGAATGGTCAGACGTACGCGCTTCTCGCCGTTCTCTTCGAACTTTTCGGTGACCTTGCCACTGCACGTCGGGATATGGCCCAACTGAGTGATGCCGGTGAACCGAACAGACAGCGCACGCACTTGCTGCTGCGGCACCCACTGGGTCAGCAGGCGACCCAGGTAGGCAGCCGAGAGCATGCCGTGGGCAAACACATCGGGCATGCGCGACTTACGGGCGAAATCGATATCGACGTGGATCGGGTTGTGGTCACCCGATGCGCCGCAGTACAGAGCCAGGGTGGTACGGTTGACTGGCTGCAGTTTGAGCAGCGGCACTTCGTCGCCGACCTGGAGATCGGAAAACTGAACGTGATTGGCAACAGACATCGGCAATTCCTCAGCGCTGGACAAGAGACGAGCGGACATCGGCGACGTGCTCGCCATCCTGGTTGGTCACCCGTGATTCGGTGACCACGAACTGCAGGGCACCGCCCTTCTTCTCATAGACTTCCGAGATCACTGCATCGAAGGTCAGCACGTCACCGGCATAGGCCATCTGGTGGTACACGAATGACTGCTCGGCATGCAGAATCCGCCCGAGGTCGAAGTCCACCAGCTTGAGGAAGGTGTTGAGGTCACGCCCCTCACCTTCCAGACATTTGAAAAAGGTCGGTGGCACTGGCAGGGACTTGTGTCCCGCCGCCTTGGCGACGGCTTCGTCGGTGTAGACCGGATCGATTTCACCAATCGCCTTGGCGAAGAAGCGCAGGCGGCCCTTTTCTACTTCGGTGGAGAACGTCCCGAGCTTGTGCCCGATCAGATTCTTGTCAGCCATGTGTGTGATTCCTCTTGTTGTTGTAAGGGACAGCGAACCGGCTCAGTTGCGGCCGTACATGGTCACCACACAGGCGCCGCCCAGGCCCAGGTTGTGCTGCAGGGCGATGTTCAGCCCATCGACCTGGCGCTTGTCGGCGGTGCCCCGTAGCTGGTGGGTCAGCTCGTAACATTGGGCCAGGCCCGTGGCGCCCAGGGGGTGCCCCTTGGAAAGCAGACCGCCGGAAGGGTTGGTGACCACCTGGCCGCCATAGGTGTTGTCGCCATCGAGGACGAACTGTTCACCACCGCCCACCTGGCACAGGCCCAGGGCTTCATAGGTGAGCAGCTCGTTGTGGGCGAAGCAGTCATGCAACTCGACGGCGCGTATGTCTTGGGGGCCGAAACCGGATTGCTCATAAACCAGGCCGGCGGCGCGTTGGGCCATGTGAAAGCCGGCATAGGCGATCATCGACGGCGGATCGAAGGACTCCACCGGGTCGGTGACCATCGACTGCGCCAGAATTACCACGTCGCTGCGCAGGCCATGCTTTTTCGCAAACGCCGGCGAGCAGATGATCGCCGCGGCAGCGCCACAGGTTGGCGGGCAGGCCATCAGACGGGTCATGACCCCAGGCCACATGACCTTATCGTTCATCACCTCTTCGGTGCTGACAATGGTCTTGAACAGCGCCAGGGGATTGTTGGCCGCGTGGCGACTGGCTTTGGCGCGAATGGCGGCAAAGGTTTCCATACGCGTACCGTACCTGTGCATGTGTTCACGGCCAGCACCGCCAAAGGTCTTCAAGGCGCGTGGCAGGTCAACATCGCGGGTCAGGTCTTCCATCACATGGACAACACTGGCGCGGGTGATCGGACGATCGTCCCAGTGCGACTTCAAGGCACCGGCCTGCATCTGTTCGAAACCCAGCGCCAATACACACTCAGCTTGACCGCTTGCTACCGCAGCACGTGCCAGGTACAACGCGGTGGAACCTGTGGAGCAGTTGTTGTTGACGTTGATGATCGGAATACCGGTGCGGCCGACTTCGTACAGGGCTGTCTGGCCGCAAGTGGAGTCACCGTAGACATATCCGGTAAATGCCATCTGCACCTTGTCATACTCAATGCCGGCATCCTTGAGCGCCAAACGCGTTGCCTGCGCTCCCATGTCGGTATAACTAGGGCTCGCACCGGGCTTTGAGAAAGGGATCATGCCGACCCCGGCTACCACCACTTTGTCGCTCATCGTTTGATGTCCTTTGCAATGCTCACTCAGTTGGCTAGCCGCCGGCGGGCCGGTGGTCATGGGTACCCATCCTAGAAGTGGCAGCGCCCGTGCTACGACCGTCGAAGGGATGAAAGTTGCGGATTAACCGGGAGGCGTTCGAAGGAACGTCGCAAGGGAGTAGCCATACGCGGCAGCGGCAGGGCACGCCCCTCCTCCCTCGCTACGCCCATTCGAACGATGCGCTGCATACTCCGCAGCATCATCCCTTCGGCGCTCTCAGGTGCTGCGTCCGGTTCCCTAGGATGGCGATACCGCCCCTCCCCCCTAAGGATTGCAATGAGCGACTACAGACCATCATGGCTTACCGAAGACATGGCCATCTTCCAGCAATCGGTACGCCGCTTCGCCGCCGAAGAGCTGGTACCCCATGAAGAACGCTGGGCCAAGCAGCAGCACGTCGACCGCCAGACCTGGTTAAAAGCCGGTGAAATGGGCATGCTCTGCCCGGGTATCCCGGAGGAATACGGCGGTGGCGGCGGCAGTCATGCGCACAACGCCATCGTTGGCTACGAGCTGGCCCATGCCGTGGCCACCAGCCTGGGCACCAACGTCCACAGTGCGATCAGTGCGCATTACATCCTGCGTTACGCCAGCGAGGCGCAGAAACAACGCTGGCTGCCACGGATGGCCAGCGGCGAGCTGGTCGCCGCCATCGCCATGACCGAGCCCGGCGCTGGCACCGACCTGCAAAACGTCAAGACCAAAGCCATCCGTGACGGTGACCACTACGTCATCAACGGTTCCAAGACCTTTATCACCAATGGCTACCTTGCCGACCTGGTCCTGTTGGTGTGCAAGACCGACCCGAGCCTGGGCGCCAAGGGCATTTCCATCATCGCTCTGGAAACCAAGGACCTGCCGGGCTTTCGCCGCGGTCGCATCCTCGACAAGCTGGGCCAGAAAGGCCAGGACACCTCCGAGCTGTTCTTCGACGATGTACGCGTGCCGGTAGACAACCTGCTTGGCCCGCAGGAAGGCCAGGGTTTTGTCCAACTGATGCAGCAACTGCCTGAAGAACGTATGTTCATCGCCATGAACGCGCTGGGTTCGATGGAGCGCGCCGTGGAAGAAACCATCAAGTACACCCAGGACCGCAACGTCTTCGGCAAACCACTGATGGACATGCAGAACACTCGATTCAAGCTGGCGGAAATGCAGACCACCGTCACCATCGCGCAAACCTTCATCGATGCGTGCATGAACAAGATGGTCAAGCACCAACTCGACGCGACCACTGCAGCCAAGGCCAAGTGGTGGACCTCGACCCAGGCCTGCCAAATCATCGATGAGTGCCTGCAGCTGCACGGCGGCTACGGCTACATGCTCGAATACCCGATCGCCCGCCTCTACATCAACACCCGGCCAATGCGCATCTACGGTGGCTCCAACGAAGTCATGAAAGAGCTGATCGCGCGAACTTTCTAAGGCATACATCGTGCCCCGGCTGTTGATAGCCGGGGCATTTGTGACGCTGGAACGGAGAGGTCTGATGTCAACACTTGAATTTTCCAGGCACGAAGG
Source organism: Pseudomonas sp. UM16 (assembly GCF_050312595.1). NCBI lineage: Bacteria > Pseudomonadati > Pseudomonadota > Gammaproteobacteria > Pseudomonadales > Pseudomonadaceae > Pseudomonas > Pseudomonas sp. UM16. The sequence continues at coordinate 107,176 of NZ_JBNPJT010000003.1, forward strand.
TGTGGCCACCCTGGTGATGTCGCGCCCAGGCGTCAAGAACGCCTACAACGCTGAAATGGGCGCCGCCCTGCTCGATGCCCTTGAGCAGATCCGTCGCGACCCGCAGGTACGCGCGGTGGTGCTGACCGGCGCTGGCGAGGATTTTTGCGCTGGCGGCGATGTCGGAGGGATGTCACGCATGGCATTTACTGCCGCTGAACTACGGGCACGAATGGAAATCGCCAACCACGCGGTCATCGCCCTGGCGGCACTGCCCTGTCCGGTTATCGCTGCGGTGGACGGTGTCGCCATGGGTGCGGGGTTCAGCCTGGCGCTGGCAGCGGACTTCATCGTGGCCTCCGAGCGGGCGCGATTTTGCATGGCATTCGCGCGTATTGGTGCAGTGCCGGACATGGGCGCCACCTATATCCTCCCGCGCCTGGTAGGCCTGCAAAAGGCCCGCGAGCTGATCTATTCAGCAGGCGAGATCAATGCAGCCCGGGCGTTGGAAATAGGCATCCTCTTGGAGGTGGTGGCCAACGCCGAAGTCCAGGCACGGGCCGCGGAACTGGCGCGCAGCATGACCGCCCTGTCGCCTACGGCCTTTGCAATGACCAAACGCCTGCTCGACCATTCGCTGAACAATGACTGGAGTAGCCAGCTGGCCGATGAAGCCAGCGCCCAGGCCATCGCCATGACATGCGACTACTTCAAAGAAGCGACCGCACGATTTATGCGCAAAGAGCCGTTTCTCTATCGTTGGCCGCGACCGGCAAGGAGTGAACGCACATGAGCACGGCGATTCCCGAAAGCGTTGCGCTGATTGTCGACGACGCACCGCCTGCTGGTTTCATACCATTGCTGCGGGCCGGTTTCGTTGCCCAGTGCACCGGCCTGTACTACCACCCGCAGCGCACCGTGATGGCGGCACGGATCCGCGCAGAACACCTCAACCCATTGGGAATCGCCCATGGTGGTTTTCTCGCCACTCTGGCCGACACGGCCTTCGGTCGGGTGCTCAAGGATGCCGTTGACAGCGACATACCACCGGCGACCATCAACTTGAGCATCGACTACTTGAGCCCGGCACAGTTGGGCGCTTGGGTCGAGGCGCATGTCCAGGTCCACCGATTGGGCCGGACCCTCTACCACGCCAGCCTCGACCTGCTCGACGGTGAACGTCTGGTCGCCCGTGGCAAGGCGACCTTTATCGGTAACGCCTTGCGTCAACGCTGATCACAACGTGGTGTTGTCGGGCAGTTTCAGGTCCAGGTCGCGGGCCTTGGCGATAGCCTCGTCGCGACCTGTCACCCCCAGCTTGTAGAAAATGTTCTTCATGTGCCACTTCACCGTTTCCGGTGACAGGTTCAACACCCGCGCGATTTTCTTGTTCGGCAGTGCCCTGGCCACCAGGCTCAGCACCTCAAGCTCACGGACACTGAGCAGTTTCGCCGCACCCTCGTCGTCGGCACGATTGGCACCGAGCGCACTGCCGCGAGCAATCTCCAGCAACCGGCGAGTGTAGAACGCCAGTACCGGATCGAGCACCTGTTCCTGCTGCAGCACTTCGAGCACGGCAGCAATACCCGGCCAGGCATCGAGCAGGCTGCGCACCAGGCCAAGCCGATGGCCTTGGCGCAAGGCTTCGATGACCAGCTCGCGGGCCAGCTGCGCTCGCCCACACCCTTGCTCGCTCACCGCCCGCTGCAGCAGCATCGGCACCACCCGCCGCCAGCGGCGCTCACGCACCGATGTGTCGATCAAGGCCTGCAGGCAAGCACTGGCGCCGATAAAGTCACCGCGGTAAAGCAAGCGCTCAGCGCTGGCACGGCGGCATACAGTCAGGGTATCCAAGAGGGTGCCTGGCCCCTGCGGCGCGAGGCGCAGCGCAATCTGTTCGAGTTGCTGCTGGGCCATATCGGCCTGTTGCGCCTGCCCGCTTTGTTGCGACCAGCGCATGCGCAGGACCAATGCCGACGCCTGCAAACGATCCAGTTCATAGCGTTCGGCATGCTGCTCCAAACGCTCCACCCAGTGCCAGGCTTGAGTGTGGCGACCGGCCAACCAATGGGCCATGGCCAGGGTCTGCATCGCCTGCAATACGCTGTCGGGTATCGCCACCCGTTCCAATAGCCGCATCCGCGGTTCCAGCAACTGGCAGGCTGCTTCATAGTCACCCTGCTCATAGAGCGCAGTGCCGAGCAGACTGGCGGCCAAGCTGCTGACAATCAGATAGGCCACACCATGACGCTCGGTTTCATCGAGCACTTCGCGATACAGGTGCTCGGCCTCGCCGATACGGCCTTCAAGTGCCAGGCTCATACCGTTCAGGCAGCGGCCCATAAGGCTGCGACGCGATGAACCCTGCAGGCGCTCGGCGCCTTCGAGCACTGTCCTGGCCTGCTCGAATTCGCCCTGGTACATGTAAAACCAGGCCAAGGTATTGTTGCGGCCAGAGTAGGCGAAATCATCGGCGTCCGCGGGAACGGCGAGCAGTTCGGGCAGCACCTTGAACATCGCGTCACTGTTGTCGCGGCATAAGGCCAGGCTCGCTTTGAGCACCGTAAACACATGCTGTTGGTTACGGTCCAGGGCCGCGTATTGGCGTTGCAGCAGCTCCATGCTTTGCTGCACCACAGGAAAATTGCGCGCATACAGTGACAGGTGGGCCATCACCAGTTGCAAGCCGATGCGTGCATCGGTCTGTTCCTTGGGCAGACGACGCAGCAGCGCCGAAACCTGGCTGAGGTCGCCGCGGCTGAGCAGGTCGTAGGCGCAGGCCTCGACGATGTCGGCCGCCGCTTCAGCGTCGCCGGCCTGTACGGCGTGGCGCACGGCCTCATCGAGGTGACCATGCTCGCTGAACCAGGCACGGGCGGTGGCATGCAGGTCGACCAGATGCTCCTGCGGCTGTGCGTCCAGGCGTGCGCGCAACACTTTGCCCAGCAGCGGATGCAGGCGGTACCAAGTTTCACTGTCGTGACTCTTGACCTGGGTGATGAACAGGTTGTCGCTGTCCAAGCGGGTCAACTGGGTGAGCATCCGCGCAATGGCATGAGGCTGGCCAAGCAGCGTTGCACACAATGACGCACAGAAGCGTTCGCAGATCGACACCCGCGTCAGCAGGCGCAAGTCTTCGGGTTGCAGTCGCACCAATACTTCACGTTCGAAATAACTGGCGAAGGCACCGGGGTCGCGCACCTGCACACGATCAAAGCGCCCGCCTTGCTTTGCCTTGAGGTCCACTGCAAACAATTGCAGCCCAGCAACCCAACCATCGGTCAGTTCGTGCAGCACGGCAGCGTCGCGCGGGTCGATGCTGCCGAGTTGTTCGCGCAGAAAGCGCTCCGACTCTTCAGCGCTGAAGCGTAGATCGCGCAGGTCGAAATCGCTGACTTGCCCGCGTGCGCGCAGGCGTGCCAGGCCGAGCGGCATGGCCATGCGCGAACAGAACACCAAGTGCAACTTGGCCGGGGCGTAATCGAGCAGCCACTGCAGCGCCTGCACGATACGCGGATCCTGCACATGGTGCAGGTCGTCAAGCATCAATACCAGCTCACGCCCATGCTGCTCGATACTTTGCACCAGGGTGATGACCCAATGCTCCAAGGCCATGTCGCCGTTATCGCGGCCAAGTAAGAACCCTGCATCGCGGACAAGTTCGGGGTTGATCTCGGCAAGGCTGGCCTGCAGGCAGTGACAAAAACGCTCCAGGTTGTTGTCTTCAGCGGCCAACGACAACCAGGCGACATCGAAATTCAATGCCAGCAACTCGCGCCGCCAGCCTAGCAAGGTGCTGGTCTTGCCTGACCCTGCTGGCCCCTGGATCACCACGCAGCGCTGGCGCCGGGCGTCCAGCAAGCGTCCCAGCAAGCCCTCACGGGCCACCAGGCGGCGCGCACCACGGGGCGGTACGACTTTGGTGTCGACGCTGTAATGATCGGCATGCTCAAGGTGAGCTGAGGAGCTCGGAGCAGTGCCTGAATCGGGCGGTAACGACATGATCGAAAACTTCCAGGAAAGCGGCCAGCGCGACGCTGCAGTGTACGGGCTAATGTTGCGCTTGCCGATACCGGATTGCTATCGGTTAGCGCCCATAGCGTGCTCGATGAAAAAACGAGCTGTCGGGTTGATCGTATCTTCCAACACCGCCACCGCAGTGCCCATCACCAAGCTGTCAGCCAACTCATCAAGCGGCAGGAATACCACCCCCGCGCCGCTGTAACGACACGCGCATCCGGCAGCAGCGCCACGCCCAGGCCCGCTTCAACCAAACCCAGAACAGTCTGCACCTGCACCGCCTCCTGGACGATAGGCGGCTGAATACCAGCAATCTGGAAGGCGTACAGGGTCATGGCATGCATGCCCGGCACCAGTCTGCGGGGGTGGACGATGAAGGGATGCTCACCAAGGTCCGCCAGTTTCAGCCCGACGTGCCCCACCAGCGGCGAATCGGCACTGACCGCCAAGACCATGCGCTCTCGCTGCAAAGGAATGACCTTCGCTGCCGCCGGTTCCAGCACCGGGTAGCGCACCAGGGCCACGTCCAACGAGTGCTCCTCAATACGCCGGAGCAAATCACTGGTAGTAGACTCCTCAATCTGCAGCTGCACGGCTGGGAACTGGCCACGATAGCTACGGATGATTTTCGGCATCAACGCGAACGCGGCTGAGCCGACAAAACCAACCCGCACCCGCCCCTGACTGCCTTGCTGGCCGTCACGCGCGGCACGGCGGATCTCATCGGCGAAGAACAGCGAGCGCCGGGCATAGTGCAGTACCGCCTCGCCCGCCGGGGTCAGTTTCAAACCACTCGACAAGCGTTCGAACAACAGCATACCCAATTCACTTTCGAGTTTTTTGATCGAGGTCGACAACGGCGGCTGGGCCATGTGCAGTTGCTCAGCAGCCCGGTGAAAATTGAGGGTCTCGGCCAGCACCAGAACCTGCTTGAGTTGACGTAATTCCATGCTAACTCTGCTAGGCCATTAGCCGTGCGTATCGGGTGATCTGGATCGAGTATTGGACGCCTGGCAACGGCTGGCCAATCATGGGCCGATGACTATGCGTGCCGTGGCGGCGCGCCCTCAACCACTGCGAAGGAAGACACAAATGGGCCCACTTGCTGGTGTGAAAGTTGTCGAACTGGCCGGTATCGGCCCCGGCCCCATGGCAGCGATGATGCTCGCTGACCTGGGCGCTACGGTGTTGCGTATCGAGCGTCGAGAGGCAGTCGATCTGGGCGTCAAGAAGCCGCTCAAATTCAACCTGCTGCTGCGCAATCGCCACGCCATTGCCCTGGACCTGAAAGACCCGCAGGCAGTCGAGCTGGTCAAGGAACTGGTAGCCGACGCTGACGCCCTGATTGAAGGTTTCCGCCCCGGCGTCACCGAACGCCTGGGCCTGGGTCCGGAAGCACTCCTGGCACTCAACCCAAGGCTGGTGTACGGACGGATCACTGGTTGGGGGCAAACCGGGCCGCTGGCCAAAGCTGCCGGTCACGACATCAACTACATCGCCTTGACCGGCGTGCTCAATGCCATTGGCCACGGTGTTTTACGGCCTGGTCGGGGCTGGCAGCTGGAACCCTCAGCGTGGCAGCAATGTGCTCGACTCCGGTGCGCACTTTTATGATGTCTACCCCTGTGCCGATAACCAATTGTTCTCCATTGGCCCGATTGAAGGCCGCTTCCATGCCGATTTGTTGCGCCATCTGCAGATCGATCCGCAACTGATCGGCGAGCAGCACGACCCACGCAACTGGCCAGCGGCGCGCCGTTTGTTTGCCCAAGCCTTTGCCCAACGCACACGGGCACAATGGTGCGAGCTACTGGAGGGCACAGATGTCTGCTTCGCCCCAGTGTTGTCGTTCGCTGAGGCACCGGACCACACGCACTTGAAGGCCCGAGGCACCTTTGTCGAAGCTGACGGGGTCGTCCAGCCAGCACCGGCGCCACGCTTCAGTCGTACACCGGCGTCGACACCCACAGCGCCACAGGCCGCCACCCTGGCCGGTGTCAATCAGGCATTGGCCGGGTGGCTGAATGAGCAACGCATCGGCCACTGGACGGCCCAAGGTGTGATGGGCGACAACCCGCAGTAACGCCACTCCCGGCACAACACAGTCATGCGGGACAAGCCGATGCTCATCCCGCATGGCCGGCTTACCCCGTTGGTCGCACGCGCATCATGCGCAGCGGTGTGTACTCCATAACCGTCTCGCCGCGCTGATTGATTACCGAATTGCGCGTGCGCACCAGGCCCCGATCAGGCCTGGAACTGATGCGCTGCTCGACAACCTCACACTGCACATGCAGGGTGTCACCGATGAAGGTCGGCCCCTGCATGTTCAGGTTCGCGTTGAGAAATGCCAATCCCGAGGCCTGGAAGGATGCTGCGACCAACCCCTCGGCGAAGGTATAGACCAGTCCGCCTGGCACCACTCGGCCGGGAATGCCCATCCGCGCCCGGTCTGCAGCTTCGGCGTTGGTAAACAGTTCCTCGGTCAACCAGGTCAGGTTGGTAAAATTGACCAGATCGGTTTCCGTTACCGTGCGTTTTTTGCTGTGAAAGCGGGTGCCCACCGGCAAGTCATCGCAATAGATGCCCACCTCCAACGACAGGACTGTAGGCTCATCAATGGCCATGTTCACCCCTCAATAGGACTTGGGCATGCCGAGGACCTTCTCGGCAATAAAGCACAGGATCATTTCCCGGCTGACCGGGGCGATGCGCGGGATCATCGCTTCGCGCAGGTAGCGCTCGACGTGATACTCCTTGGCATAGCCATAACCGCCATGGGTCATCACTGCGGTTTCACAGGCGTGGTAGCCCGCCTCAGCCGCCAGGTACTTGGCGGCGCCGGCTTCGACTCCACACTCTTGGCCGCCGTCGAAGCGCGAAGCGGCGTGAAAAGCCATCAGGTTGGCAGCTTCCAGCTCCATCCAGCATTTGGCTAACGGGTGCTGGATTGCCTGGTTCAGGCCGATCGGCCGGTTGAACACTTCACGTTCCAGGGCATAGTTTGCCGCCCGCGCCAGCGCCGCACGCCCCAGGCCCACGGCTTCACCGGCCACCAGGATACGTTCGGCATTCATGCCATGCAGAATGTATTTGAAACCCTTACCCTCTTCACCAATCCGGTCGGCCACCGGTACCCGCAAGCCATCGATGAACACCTGGTTGGTGTCGATGGCCTTGCGACCCATTTTGTCGATTTCATGCACCTGGATGCAACTGCGGTCGAAATCGGTATAAAACAGGCTCAACCCTTCACTCTTGTTCTTCACCGCTTCCAGCGGCGTGGTGCGCGCCAGAATCAGCATCTTCTCGGCCACACTGGCGGTGGAGATGAAAGTCTTGACCCCGTGCAGCACATAATGGTCGCCGTCGCGCACGGCGCGGGTCGTGAGCTGGGTGGTATTGAGACCGGTGTTAGGCTCGGTAACCATAAAGCACGTGCGGTGCTCGCCAGCAATCAACGGTGGCAGCATGCGCAGTTTTTGCTCCTCGGAGCCGAACTCGACCACCGGGTTCAAACCGAAGATGTTCATGTGCACCGCCGAAGCTCCGCTCATGCCTGCGCCTGATTCGGCGATCGCTTGCATCATCACCGTCGCCTCACTGATACCCAGGCCAGAGCCACCGTAGGCTTCGGGAATACAGATGCCCAGCCAACCATCCCTGGCCAGGGCCTGGTGAAAGTCGTGGGGAAAGCCGCCGTGTTTGTCTTTTTCCAGCCAATAATCAGCGTCGAACCGTTCGCAGATCTTCAGGATCGCCTGGCGGATTTCTTGGTGCTCGGGCGACAGGCTTGCAGCAGTGGATTGCAATGGCAGCATAAATAGAGGCTCCACTAAGTAATAGGATCAGGCCTTCGGCAGCCCTTGGGGCCACAACAGCCGAACCGCGTCGCCGTCTTCGCGGTAGGCGTGGCAGGTGCCGATAACCCAGGGTCGCACCGCCACTTGCCGCTGCTGACCATTGGCCGCGCGCTGGCTGGCGTGCGCCCGATAGGTGGAAAATAGGGTTTGCATGGCGGTGGTGGCCATGCGTTCAAGCAATTCAGTCAGGTGCGTACAGCCCTGCGCGCCGCCGACAATGTCCTTCATTTTGCGTTTGAAACCCGCAGCGATCTTTACCCCTTGCAGACGCGAATAGGCGCTACTGATCTCGGCACAAAACGGACTGGCGCCCACGGCTGTGGTAGCGACGATGTGCTGAATAACCATGTCGGCATCAATGGTCATGACCAGGCGCATGTCGTGAATGGTGCCGCCCTCGCCCACCGAGTGGAACGGCAGGTCGGTGGGCGCGTTGGTCAGGTCTTGCAGCCGCCCTTCGATATCAAAGAGGCCGTCGCTACGCTGGTAGCCCTGGCAGAAAATCTCACGGGTATGCAGCAAGGTACGGGTGAGTACTGGCGTGGTAGTCGTCATGGGACTGCTTCTCTATATAGCCGGTTCGCACGATGGGCAAGCAGGCCGGGAACCCAAAGCGTTCCCGGCACAACAGCGCGTGGGCTTAGAAGCCGCCGCGGCCGCCGCCACAGATGATGGTCTGGCCAGTGACATAGTCCGATTCAGGAATGCAGAACATGTACACCGAACCGGCCGCCTCTTCGGCAGTTCCTGGTCGGCCGAGCGCGATTTCACGGCTGGCGGCGGCGATGCGGTCCGGGTGTACACCGACCTTGATGTCGCGGCCTTCGACCTGCACGGTCTTTTCTTCAGTGGTCGATTGGGTCAGGCGTGTTTCGATAAAGCCGAACGCCACGCAGTTGACGTTGACCTTCATTCGCCCCCACTCCTTGGCCAGGGTCTTGGTCATGCCCATGATCCCGGCTTTGGCCGAGGAATAGTTGACCTGGCCCGCATTACCTTGGGTGCCCGACACCGAGGAGATGTTGACCACTTTGCGGAACACTTCCTGGCCCGCTTCAGCTTCGGCCTTGCTGGCTTCGCGAAAGTACGGGTAGGCCGCACGCAGGATGCGGAACGGCGCCTTGAGGTGGCAGTCGAGAATCGCATCCCATTGTTCATCGCCCATCTTCTGGATGACGTTGTCCCAGGTGAAGCCGGCATTGTTGACGATAATGTCGATACGACCGAACGCCTGCAGCGCGGTCTGCACGATGCGCTCGCCAAAGTCCGGTGCCGATACGTTGCCGATACAGGCGACAGCGTCGCTGCCCTGTGCGCGGATTTCGGCGATCACTTCTTCAGCGGGCGCCTGGTCCAGGTCATTGATGATCACCCGGGCGCCCTTTTCGGCGAACTTCAGTGCTACACAGCGGCCGATACCTCGGCCAGAGCCGGTGACGATGGCAACTTTTCCTGCAAGTGTCTTGTCCATGGGGTCGTTCTCTTGTTGTTGTTCAAAGGCCGTTACTGCTTGCCGTAGAGGGTCACCACGCAGGCGCCACCCAGGCCGAGGTTGTGTTGCAAGCCGTGCTTCAGGCCTTCGACCTGGCGGGCACCGGCGCTGCCGCGCAGTTGATGGGTCAGTTCATAGCACTGGGCCAGGCCCGTGGCACCCAGGGGGTGGCCTTTGCACAACAGCCCGCCCGAGGGGTTGGTGACCACGCGGCCACCGTAGGTGTTGTCGCCGTCGAGAATGAACTGTTCAGCGCCACCCTGCGGGCACAGGCCCAGGGCCTCGTAGGTCAGCAGTTCGTTGTGAGCGAAGCAGTCGTGCAACTCGACCGCGCGGATATCCTGCGGACCAACACCGGCCTGCTCATACACCGCACCTGCGGCACGCTCGGTCATGTAGGCACCGACAAAGCCGGTCATGGTCTTGGGCTCGAACGATTCCACCGGGTCGGTCACAAGCGACTGCCCGAGGATCGCCACGTCGCGGCGCAGGCCATGTTTGCGTGCAAAGGCCGGTGAACAAATGATCGCTGCCGCCGCACCGCAGGTCGGTGGGCAGGCCATCATGCGGGTCATCACCCCTTCCCACATCACTTGGTCGTTCATCACCTCTTCGGTGGTCACCACCTTCTTGAACAGCGCCAGCGGGTTGTTGGCGGCATGGCGGCTGGCTTTGGCGCGGATTGCAGCGAAGGTGCTCATCTGCGTGCCGTACTTGCGCATGTGCTCGCGCCCGGCACCGCCGAAGGTAATCAGGTTGCGCGGAATTTCACCGGCATCGCTGCACAGTTCATCCTGGATCGGCAGGTACTCGCCGCGCGGCAGCGGACGGTCGTCGAAATTTGAGCGGGTCGGCCCTGGACGCATCTGCTCAAAACCTACCGCCAGGGCGCACTCGACCTGCCCGCTCTGCACCGCAGCGCGGGCCAAATACAGGGCGCTGGAGCCAGTGGCGCAAGCGTTGTTGACGTTGAACACCGGAATCGCGGTGCGCCCTACTCGGTACAGCACCGCTTGCCCGCAGGTGGTATCGCCATAGACATAACCGGCGAAGGCCATCTGCACCTGGTGGTAATCAAGGCCGGCATCGGCTAACGCCAGGCGCACGGCCTCTGCCCCCATGTCGATGTAGCTGGGACTGTTGCCAGGTTTGCTGAAAGGGATCATGCCGACCCCGGCTACGAGTACATGTTCACTCATGGTGATGTCCTGAATGGTGGGTCAATCGAGGGGGGTGTCACATCGCGTCAGCGATGAATTCATGCAAGGGCCATTGCGCAGGGCCTGGCATCAGGCCTGCTGCGAATGGCTTGTCGTCAGTCTGTGGACGCAAGTGCCCCACGCAACAGTTCAAGGTTTGGCGGGCAAACACCGCGGCAATAGCCACCTGTCCAGGTGTCAGCGCTCGACCCAGCTGTGCGCCAAGGTAATAGTCGACCATCAGGCGCAAGGCCACCGCGCGTGCTTTGATGTCAGCCAGTTGATAACGGGTGTTCTGACGGTCCCAAGACCGTTGGCCTTGATCGTCGACCCGCTTGGCCTGGTCAAGGCTCAGGTCCACTAAGCGTTCCAGATAAGCGGCGGAAAAAATCGCCGACAGCAAGTGCTCCTGACTCAAGGCTGCATCCAGGTAGGCTTGGCCGCCACCGACATCGCCAAGCAGATGGCTAAACGGCACGCGCACGTCGGCCAGGCTCAATACCACACCCTCGGCGTCGCCGTAGGCCGGGGCACCAGGCGTACGGTGCACACCGGCACAGGTACGCTCAACCATGATCAGGCTCAAGCCCGTGCTACCGTCGACATTGACGGTCTGGCAGGCCAGCAGCAGAAGGTCGAAGTCGCCGCCATTACCCACCGCGCAGGTACTGCCGTTGATCAGCCAGTCATTACCGTCGCGCACCGCCAGCGGCGGCCATGCCCCCCCGCCATGAGCACCGGAAACGGCCAAGGCAAGAAGGGTCTGGCCGCTGCAAATCCCGGGAAGCCAGCGTTGCTGCTGTTGTTCATCGGCCAAGCTGGCAATGCACGGGGCGATGGTCTGCGAATGCAGGGCCATCACTCGCTCATGGATACCGGCACGGGCAAACTCCTCGCAGATGATCGCGGCGTGGCCGAAGTCGCCACCTCCCCCGAACTGTGCAGGCAAGGTCACACACAGCAAACCTTCACGCCCAGCCTTCAGCCACAGCTGACGCTCAAGGGGTGCATGCGCCTCCTGGCGCGGCAAATAATCGCGTTCCAGAAAGCGCCGCACTGCCGTGCGGAACAACTCATGATCTTCGCGGTAAAACGTGCGTTGAACGTCCATCCAGGAACCTTTTGCGCCGCAGCCCGATGTTCAGGCGACAACGGGCCAACCCCGTTGCATCGTGTCCTGATCATCGTTGCATGGGCAGCCACCGCACGAGAGCCACCCCCACCGGGTGGGCCTGTTTCAATGCAGGGCGGTTGTGCCCAATAATCGGACACCGCCACCGGGATGCCTGTCATTCCATTGTCGGGTGCAGTCCCCGCTGATCGACGGCGCATGGCAAAATGCGCTGATCGCAGAATAATAATTCGATCCCCTGCGCCAGCCGCATCGGCCGCAGGGGACGCCAGTGGAGTGTTTACAATGCCAGAAGCACATGACGGGGTTCCCACCGCCAGAACCTCCACCAAATATGCCTGCCCGAAATCCGCCGACAGTCACCTGCAGCGTTCGCGTCTGCTGCAGCAGATGGCCCAGGGTGACACCACCCGGCTGATCCTGATTCGCGCGGCAGCAGGGTTCGGCAAGACCACCCTGTTGCAGCAATACCGTGACCACTGCCTGACGACCGGTAAACAGGTGCTATGGATCAACCTTGAGCCCGCCGACAATGACCTGCCGCGTTTCTTGCGCCTGTTGGCCCATGGGCTGCAGCCTTATCTGCCGGTGACCGTGGAACCCGGTTCGTCACCACGGGTAGAGGACCTGCTGGAGTTGATCGCCGCCAGCCCTCGGCCCTTTGCCATCCTCTTGGATGAAGTCGAAGTGATTCACAACACCGAGGTGCTGGAATTACTCCAGCAACTGGTCGAGCTGTTGCCCGCCGGGTGCGTCCTGGCCATGGCCTCCCGGGCTTCGCCAGCCATCGGCCTGGGCCGTATCCGCGCCCGTGGCCAGCTATTGGAGATCAGGCCGGGCGACTTGCGCTTCACCCCTGAAGAATCGATGGCCTTTATCCGCGACAAACGCCAGATACCCTTGCGCGACAATGAGCTGGCAACGCTCTACCGCTGCACGGAAGGCTGGATCGCCGGGCTTTATCTGGCCAGCCTCTCGCTCAAAGACCGCGATGACCACGCGGCCTTTATTGCCTCATTCTCAGGCTCAAACCTGGAGTTGGCCGAGTACCTGACTGAGGATATCCTCATGCGTCAGAGCGAAGCGTGCCGCCTGTTCCTGATGCAAACCAGCATCCTCGAGCAGTTCTGCGTGCCGCTGTGCCAGGCCGTTACGGGCCGCAGCGACAGCGCGACAATGCTTGAGCACCTTGACCGTACCAACCTGTTCCTGGTGCCGGTGGACAGTCAGCAACAGTGGTTCCGATACCACCATTTGTTCGCCAGCTTCTTGCGCCACGCACTGGAGCGTGTACACCCGGATATGGCCAAGAACCTGCACGAAACGGCGGCCAACTGGTTCTTCAACGCCGCGCAACCGATCCCGGCAATCGAGCACCTGTTCAGCGCCGGCCTGCACGACGAAGCCGCCCGACGTATTAACCAGCACCTGGACACCCTGATCGACAGCGGCCGTACCCGGCTATTGCTGCGCTGGCTGGATCGCATCGCCCAGGAAACCCGCGACGCCTACCCTTACCTGTGCAAGTCCTACGCTTGGCTACTGGCCACTACCACGCGAATGAAGGACGCCTTGCAGGTCGCCCAGCGCCTGGAGCAGGTCAACGGTCCCGAGTACGCCTACGTCGGTCAGGTATTGCACTGCCTGCAACTGGGCGCCATCGACCAGGCCGAGGAATGTTGCAGCCTGGGCCTGGCATTGCTCGCCAGCATGCCCGCCGATGAAGTGCACCTGTACATGGTGCTGGCCAGCTCGGTGGCGATGAATCTGGTCGCCAACGGCCGCTACGATGAAGCCCGCAGCCTGCTGTCGACGGCGCTGCAGCGTAATCCGCGGATCAACGTCAGCTTTTTGCGCCACACCTTTAGCGTCAACGAAAGCATCCTTGACCTGATCCAGGGGCGCCTGAGCAATGCGCTGGTCCGAATGCAGAGCGCTGTGGAAACCCCGCACGGCAGCGGTCAGCTCAAACCCCATGAGGCAAAGCTGTCGCTGGATATTTTTCATGGTTTGCTGATGTATGAAAGCGCCGCCTTCGATGAGGCGCACACGTGCCTGTCGCGCTGCCTGTACTTTGCCAAACAGGTCATCTCACCGGAAAATCAGATCGTCACCCATGTGCTCACCGCCCGCATCGCCTACAACAAGGGCGACCGCACCACCTGGATGCGCTGCCTGGTCGAGTTGGAGCAGATCGGCCAGCAAGTCGGCTCACGCCGCCTGCAATGCTCGGCCTGGCTGGAACGAATGCGCGTGGCGATTCTCGAACAGCGCCTGGATGTGGCCAGCCAGGCGCTGCATTCGGCTGAATTGAACGGCGACTGGGACCGGCCGGACTTCATCCGCTTTGCCAACGAGGTCGACACCCCGAGCATCGCCCGCCAGCGCTTGCGCATTGCCCAGGGTGAAGGCGTGCTCGCAGCCAAGTCCCTGCGCCAGGCCATCGAACAAGCCCGGCACTGGCAGCATGTGCGTCGCGAGTTGAAGCTGCACATACTCCTGGCCATGGCCCTAGACAGCCAGCAGCAATCCCAGGAGGCATTCCAGGCCCTCAATGACGCCTTGCGCCTGGCCAGCCATGAGGGTTTTCTCGGCACCTTCATCGAAGAAGGCGAACGCCTGGCAGGCCTGGTGCAGCGCTGGGCCGTGGTGGGCAAGCCGCGTTGCAAGGAACTGGGCATCGAGCCTGGTTTCGTTGATGACCTGCTGCAACATCTGGGGCGGCATGCAGACGTCAATCCGGGCGAACAGGACGATAACGGCGCCCAGCAGGTACTGACCGGGCGCGAGTATCAGATCCTTCAGCTATTGGCAGTGGGCCTGAAGAACCGCGATATTGCCGAGAAGGTGTTTCTCTCCGAATTTACCGTCAAGTCGCACCTGCAGAAGATCTACGCCAAACTCGACACCAACGGTCGCACTGAAACACTGGCCATCGCCCGCGCGCGCGGCTGGATTGCTTGAGCAGGTATCGATCAGGACTGCGGTAGCCCTTCTTTTTGGGCGCTAGTCATGCCTGCGATGCAGGCACCGCGCCGATGCCATCGCCCGCAAGACTGGCTCCCACAGTACCTGCGCGCTCAGCTGGGTGACCGTTCCTTTAATTGCTTCGCTGGGATCGCTATCAATAAAAGCACTGCCCCCACCACCAACACCACGGCGATGACGTCAAAGGCCAGATATAAACTACCGGTCGCCGTCTTGATCGCACCGACCACCACCTGGCTGATGACCCCGGCCATGCCGCCAATGCAGCTGATCACAGCAATCCCCACCGCCGCTGCCGAGGGGCTCAGCAGCGCTGGCGGGATGGTCCAGAACAACGACAAGGATGCCAGCGCCGCTGCAGCCCCCACGGTCATCAGCATGACTGAAAACACCAGGTGTTCTTGCGCGGGCCCTAACAATGCAAAACACCCTGCACTGACCAGGACGGTCAGCGCCACATGCCAACGCCGTTCCAGGCGCTTGTCCGAACTGCGTGCCAGCAGGTACATGCCAACCAGCGCCACCAGGTACGGTAGGCTGGCCAACAGACCAATGGTTTTGAGGTCCTGCACGCCGAACCCGCGGATCAACGTCGGCATCCAGTACGACACCGTGTTCGAACCGCTGTACAGGCAAAAGAACACCAGACCTGCGATATACACCTGCCGATTGCGCAACACTTCACTCAGGCTGGCTTTGGTGGTGTCTGCGCCCTTCCCCTGTGCCAGTGCACGAGCTAACAGTTGCTTCTGGCGGGCCGTCAACCAGTGGACATCGTCCGGCTTATCCACCAGCCAGAACCAGCCGAACACCCCCAGCACCATCGCCGGAATGCCTTCAACCACGAACAGCACCTGCCAGTCGCGCAGGCCCATCCAGCCATGCAGGTGCGTCATGATCCAACCGGCCAACGGCCCACTGACAATGCCGGCAATCATCGCCGCCATCAAAAACACCGCGGTGATCCGCGCGCGCAATGCCGGCGGGAACCAGTACGTCAGGTACAGAATCACCCCCGGAAAAAATCCAGCCTCGGCCACACCGAGAAAGAACCGCGCCACGATCAGTTGGTTGGCGCTGGTGACAAAGGCCGTCGCCACGGTGACGATGCCCCACAGCACCATGATCCGCGTCAACGTCGCCCGCGCGCCGATCCGTTGCAGGTACAGGTTGCTCGGCACCTCAAAAAGGATGTAGCCCAGGTAGAAAATACCCGCACCGATACCATACGCAGCATCGGTCAAGGCAATGTCTTCGGCCATGCGCAGCTTGGCAAAAGACACGTTGAGGCGATCGATGGTGTTCAAGGCATAGGCCAGGAACAGATAGGGCAACAAGCGCAGGATCACCTTGCGAAACACCTCGCGGGTTTCCAGGCTCTCTGCATCGGTTACGGCGGGCAGTGCAACGGCGTCGTTCATGGAGCTCTCCTTGGCACGCGTTGGGCCCGCCAAGCGGGCACAACGCTGCGCGGTAGCGAATCAGAGTGCCGCTTGCAGTTCAGGCACCGCCTCGAACAGGTCGGCGACCAGGCCGTAATCGGCGACCTGGAAAATCGGTGCCTCGTCGTCCTTGTTGATCGCAACGATGACCTTGGAGTCTTTCATCCCGGCCAAGTGCTGGATCGCACCGGAGATGCCCACCGCAATGTACAACTGCGGGGCAACGATCTTGCCGGTCTGGCCGACCTGCATGTCGTTGGCGACAAAACCGGCATCGACCGCCGCCCGAGAGGCGCCGACCCCAGCGCCGAGCTTGTCGGCCAGACTGTACAGGTGCTTGAAGTTGTCGCCGTTCTGCATGCCACGCCCACCGGAGACGACGATCTTGGCGGCGGTCAGTTCGGGACGGTCGGATCTGGCCAGTTGCTCGTCGATAAAACGCGAAACACCGGCGTCATGGCTAACGCCTAGTTGCTCAATCGCCGCACAGTGAGCGCCCGCATTGCCGGTGATCGACTGCGCAGCAGGCGCAAACCCGGTTGCCCGAACCGTAATAACTTTCACCGCCGCACTCGATTGCACCGTGGCAATGGCGTTACCGGCATAGATTGGCCGTTTGAAGGTGTCGGACGACTCCACCGCGATGATCTCGGAGATCTGGTCAACATCCAGTGCCGCAGCCACCCGTGGCAGGATGTTCTTGCCGTTGGCGGTGGCTGGCGCCAGCACGTGGGTGTAGATCACCGTTTGTTCGATCACCAGGCCCGTTACCAGCGGTGCGATGTTTTCCGGCAGTTGATGGGCATAGGCAATATCGTCGGCCACCAGTACCTTGGTCACCCCGGCGATGGCGGCGGCCGCTTCAGCCACGGCACCCACTGCCTGGCCCGCCACCAGTACATGAATGTCGCCCCCCATCTGCGTCGCTGCGGTCACAGTGTTCAGGGTTGCCGAGACGACGGCGCCGTCTTGGTGTTCTGCAATAACTAGGATTGCCATCAGATTACCTTCGCCTCGTTCTTGAGTTTTTCAACCAGTTCAGCCACCGACTTGACCTTGATGCCGGCGCTGCGTGCAGCGGGTGCTTCGACCTTCAGGACCTTGTTGCTGGAGGCCGTGGAAACCCCCAATGCTTCTGGCGTGACGACATCCAGCGGCTTTTTCTTGGCCTTCATGATGTTCGGTAGCGACGCATAACGCGGCTCGTTCAAACGCAGGTCGGTGGTAACAATGGCGGGCAGGTTCAGGGCAACCGTCTGCAGACCGCCGTCGATTTCACGAATGACCTTGACCTGCGCACCGGCGATTTCGACGTTAGAAGCAAAGGTGCCTTGAGCAAAGCCGCTCAGCGCCGCAAGCATCTGCCCGGTCTGGTTGTTGTCACTGTCGATCGCTTGCTTACCGAGGATCACCAGCTGCGGCTGCTCTTTGTCGACCACGGCTTTGAGCAGCTTGGCCACCGCCAGGGCGTTGAGCTCATCGAGGGTTTCTACCAGCACGGCGCGATCTGCGCCCAGGGCCAGAGCGGTTCGCAACTGTTCCTGGGCGGCGCCAGGGCCGACACTGACCACAACCACTTCACTGGCGATGCCTTGCTCTTTGAGGCGCACCGCCTCTTCCACGGCAATTTCGCAGAACGGATTCATGGCCATTTTCACGTTGGCCAGATCAACGCCACTGTGGTCCGTCTTGACGCGCACCTTGACGTTGAAATCGACCACGCGTTTGACTGCTACGAGGACTTTCATCAGCTAACTCCACTCTTCGGGGACGGTTTACACAACGGCCATCAGTTCGCTGTACACCTGCAGGTGATAGTCGTCATCGCCTAACTGCCGGGCGACCATCAACAGGTGCTTGGCGTGGTGCGACAGCACGTATTCCCAAGTCAGGCCAATACCGCCGTGTAGTTGAATCCCCTGGTCGGCGATGTAGCGCGCGGCCCGGCAGACGATGAATTTCGCTGCGCACAGGGTGCGGGTGCGTTCATCACTGTCGGGCTGATCTGCGACGCAGGCGGCGAGCATCGCCATGGATGTGGCCTGGTCCAGTTCGATGTGCATATCGACCATGCGGTGCTGCAGCACTTGAAACTTGCCGATCGGCTGGCCGAACTGCTTGCGCGTCTTCAGGTAGTCCAGGGTCAGCTCGCAGGTGGCATTCATGCTGCCCACTGCTTCCGCACACTGCGCGGCAATGGCGCGGCCTTGCTGGTAGCGCAGTGCCGGCAGCGCCGCGCCGGGCGCGCCAAGCATGGCACCGGCGCTGACCGATACCTGATCCAGAAGCACATCGCAGGCCATTCGGCCATCCAGGCTCGGATACGCGCGCAGGCTTACACCCGGGCTTTTCGGATCGACCAGAAACAGGCTGATACCGGCCTGATCACGGCTATCGCCGCTGTTGCGCGCCGACACCAGCAACACGTCGGCGCAGTGACCAGCGACCACCACCGACTTGCGTCCACTCAGACGCCAGCCACCCTGCACCGCCTCCGCGCGCGTCTGCACGTCATGCAGTTGATAGTGGCTTTGTGGCTCCTGCAAGGCCACGGCCAGTTGCAGCGTAGCGCCGACTACCTGCGGCAACAGCTCGCTTTTCTGCTCCTGGCTGCCCAACTGCTCGATCAGACCGCCAGCGAAAATGACTGAATGCAGGAACGGCTCCAGGCACAGGCCACGGCCCAGCTCCTGAGCAACCAACATCACGTCAACGCCGTTGCCGCCAAAGCCGCCATAGGCCGGGTCGAACGGCACCGAGGTCAGGCCCAGTTCGCCCAGTTGCTGCCAGAACGCATAGCTGAAGCCGCGCGGGCTTTGCCGGTGTTCTTCGCGCTGTTCAAAGCTATAGGTGTCGCGCACCAGGCGTGCAGCGGTGTCTTGCAGCATGTGCTGCTCTTGGGTCAATTTGAAGTCCATGGCCTGCCCCTTAGAGTTCGAGAATCATCTTGGCGATGATGTTCTTCTGGATTTCGTTGGAACCGCCGTAGACCGAAGCCTTGCGCATTTCCAGGTACTGGCAGGTGGCGGTGGCACTGAAGTCGTTGTGCAACTGTTCCTCGCCGTGCCCGTAGCCCAGTTCGCTTTCCAGGTACGGCAGCGCATAGTTGCCCACCACTTTGGACTGCAGGTAGGTAATGGCCTGACGGATCTCGGTGCCTTTGATCTTCAGGATCGAGCTTTCCGCACCGGGCACGCCGCCATCGCGGGCGGCGGCGAGGATGCGCAAGTTACTCATGTCGATGGCCATCAGTTGCATCTCGACCTCGGCAACCTGAGCGCGGAAATGCGCGTCCTCGATCATCGGCTTGCCGTTGCGCAGCTCGATCTGCGCCGCCTGTTTCAGGCGTTGGAGCATGGCCTTGGCCATACCGATGCCAGCAATGGTGGTGCGCTCATGGGTCAGCAGGTACTTGGCACAGGTCCAGCCTTCATGCTCGCGGCCGACCAGGTTACGCACCGGCACCCGCACGTTGTCGAGGAACACTTCGTTGACGTGGTGACCGCCATCAAGGGTGATGATCGGACGCACGCTGACCCCGGGGCTCTTCATGTCGATCAGCAGGAACGAGATACCGCGCTGAGCCTGGGCCTGGGCGTCGGTACGCACCAGACAGAACATCCAGTCGGCCAGATGCGCTGTGGAGGTCCAGGTTTTCTGGCCGTTGACCACATAAAATTCATCCTCGCGCACCGCGCGAGTATTGAGGCTGGCCAGGTCAGAACCGGCGCACGGCTCGGAATAGCCCTGGCACCACCAGTCTTCGCAGGCCAGGATGCGCGGCAAGAAGTGGGCTTGTTGCTCGGGCGTACCAAACTTGCAGATCACTGGCCCGACCATGTTGATGCCGAACGGGATGATCCGCGGCGCCCCGGCCCGGCTGTATTCTTCATCGAAAATATGCTTCTGCACGGCTGTCCAGCCGGTGCCGCCGTGCTCTACTGGCCAACTGGCCGCCAGCCACCCCTTGTTATTGAGGGTGCGCATCCACGCAACGTTGTCGGCCTTGGAGATGCTTTTGCCGTGGCGAACCCGCTCGGCCAGTGTCTTGGACAGGTTTTGCTCAAGAAACTCGCGCACTTCGTCGCGAAACGCGAGCTCATCGCGAGTGAAATGGATATCCATCTGAAACCTCGATAGGGGGATTTACCCGCCAGCTACCTGTGTCGATACCGGCAAGGCTTGGCCGCCGCAGGCCTGGGCACTGCGACGGCCAGGGACGGTTACTGGTCGAAGACGATGACTGAGCGTGCCAGTTCGCCGCGACGCAGCTCATCGAAGGCGTCGTTGATCTGCTCGAGCTTGATTCGCTGGGAGATCATTTCGTCGAGCTTCAGTCGACCCTGCATATAGAAATCGGTCAGCCGTGGCAGGTCGACCGGAAAGCGGTTCGAGCCCATGAACGAGCCCTGGATTCGGCGTTCGTGCAGGAGCATCAGCGGATCAATATCCAGCTTCAAGCCCGGCTTGATCATGCCGATGATGGTTGCACAGCCGCCACGGGCGAGCATGGTGAAGGCCTGCTCGGCGGTTTGCTTGAGGCCGATGCACTCGAAGGAATGATGCACACCGCCTCGGGTCAGTTCCTGCACCTGCTGCACCGGGTCGCCATTTTTGGGGTTGATCACGTCGGTGGCGCCGAATTGCCGGGCCAGTTCCAACTTGGAATCCTGCATGTCGATGGCAATGATCCGCCCTGCCCCCGCCAGTGCCGCACCGTTGATGGTGGCCAGGCCGATACCGCCACAGCCGATCACCGCCACGGTCTCACCAGGACGCACCTTGGCAGTGTTGAATACCGCCCCCGTGCCGGTGGTTACCGCGCAACCGAGCAAGGCCGCACGGTCCAGCGGCATGTCGCGGCGGATCGCAACCAGGGCATGCTCGTGCACCAGCATCTGTTCGGCGTAAGCCGACAGGTTGATGAACTGGGTCATCGGCTTTTGCACGTAGGTCAGGCGCGGTTCTTCGCCCTTGCCACGTTTGGTGTCTGGCGATACGCACAGCGACAGGTGGCCGGTCACGCAGTGTTCGCAATGGCCACAGTAGGCCGACAGGCAAGTGACGACATGGTCACCCGGCTTTACCGTGCGCACCAGTTCGCCGACTTGCTCGACAATCCCCGAGGCTTCATGGCCGAGCACCACCGGTGCCGGGTGTGGATAGTGGCCGTCGACAAAGTGCAGATCCGAATGGCAAACACCTACGGCGACAGTGCGCACCAGCACTTCGTGCGGGCCGGGTTTGCTGATCCCCACCTCTTCGATGGTCAAGGGTGAGCCAGGGGTATGGAATACGGCAGCTTTCATAGTCTTGTTCTCTTTATTAGCGAAGCTGGACAGTGGCAAAGGCGGTTCAGCGCTTGATCAGCGACCCCACCAGTTGTCGCACTTGATCGGTATAGGGTGGGCGCATCAGGTCCGGGCCATCGGCCGCGCGCAACACCGCCTTGGCATGACTGAACGTGCGGAAACCATCGAAGCCGTGGTAAGCGCCCATCCCGCTGGCCCCAACGCCACCAAACGGCAATGTTTCAACGCCGGCATGGCGCAGTACATCGTTGACGCAAACGCCGCCGGAAGTGGTGCGGTTGAGCACGAAGGCTTCTTCAGCGTCATGGTTGCCGAAGTAGTACAGGCCCAGAGGTCGCGGGTGACTGTTGATGTAGGCAACCACTTCCTGGATGTCGCTGTAAGGCTTGATTGGCAGTAACGGTCCGAAGATTTCGTCCTGCATGACCTTGAGGCTGTCATCGGGGTTGATCAGCAAGGTCGGGACGATCTTGTGGTGCGGCTGGTCGGCAAAGTTTTCTTGCGCCGGATTCAATTCCACGACCTGTACACCCGCAGCCCGCGCCTCGCCGAGATAACCTTGCAGGCGCTGGAAATGCCGGGCATTGATCACTGAGGTGTAATCGGGGTTGCTTTTCAGCGTCGGGTACAGCTTGGCCACTTCGGCTTTGGCCAAGCTGACAAACTCCGCGACTTTCTCCTCGGCAACAAACACATAGTCTGGGGCCAGGCAGATCTGTCCGGCGTTGTGCAGTTTGCCGGTGATGACTTTCTTCACCGCGGCTGCCAGGTCGGCCGAGCGCGAGATGATCGTTGGCGACTTACCGCCCAGCTCCAGGGTCACCGGCACCAGGTTCTCGGCCGCTGCGCGCATCACCTGCTTGCCAATACTGCTGGAGCCGGTAAACAGCAGGTGGTCGAACGCCAGGGCACAGAAGGCCTGACCAACCTCGGCACCGCCGGTAACGATGGCCACTTCATCCTCGGCGTACACCGTCGGGAAGATCCGCGCGATCAGTGCGCTGGTGTTCGGATTGAATTCCGACAGCTTGATCATCACCCGGTTGCCCGCTGCCAGAGCGCCAGCCAGGCCATTGAAGATCATGTTGCCCGGGAAGTTCCAGGCAGTAAGGATGCCCACCACGCCCAGCGGCTGGTAGCGTACCCAGGCTTCACCACGATCAGTCTGGCGCGGCTCATCGCGCATCCACTCGGCGACCTTGCTTTTGGTGTACTTCATCGACGCCAGCGGGCTGAGCACGTCGAACAAACGTGAGAAGTCATCACTGCGATGACCGAAGTCGGCCGCCAGGGCGGCGACGATATCCTCTTGATAATCAACCAGCAGGCCGATGGCCCGGTCGATCAGTTCGCAGCGCTGTTCAGCCGTCCAGGGCTCATTGGCCAGGCACGCGGCGCGTTGCTTTTCAAGCACGACACTGACCTCGGCACCACGCAGGTTTTCATTGGCACTCATGCGATTGGGTCTTCCTTAAAAAGGGATCGGTTCGGGAGCTGTCAATCACGCATCGGACCGTTACACTCACGGCTCGAACCGCGATTCGGGTAGAGCTCTAAGTGCCTGATAGTAGGAAGGCCGAGACCGTCCCGACGACAACCAAAGGTAGGATGCATGGAAGGTTTTCAACGTAGTTCAAACGAACCAGTGCAGGGAGTAGTGCTGCCAATTCGTGCGGGCAAATACCTTGTGCCATCGCTTCTGCCGGGGCAACTGCAGCGCCCGGCGTTGCTACCTGACCCTCAGCAGCCGGGTCTGCGCCTGCTGTTGATCAGTGCCTGCGCCGGTGCAGGCAAGACCACCCTGCTTGCCCAGTACCAGGCACGCTGCCAGGCGGTAGGCAAACCGACCTTGTGGTGCAACCTCGACGCGGCAGACAACAATCTGCAGCGCTTGCTGGCGACCTTGCACAGTGGTCTGAGTGAGCTGGGACTGATTGCTGGCAGCTCGCTGCCGGCCGATCCACTCCAGGCGCAACAGGCCCTGATCGAACAGGTTGCCTGCTGCCAGGACGCCTTTGCGTTGCTACTCGATGAGTTCGAGGTGATCAATAACCCCGAGGTGCTCGACTTCATCCAGCAGTTGCTCAAACTGCTGCCGGCCGATGTCACCTTGGGATTGGCCACGCGCATCACCCCGGCACTCAATCTCGGGCGTTTACGCGCGCAGGGGCAATTGCTAGAAATCGACAGCCAGGCACTGCAACTGAACCTTGAGCAAACCGGCCAGTACCTGCGCGAGCTGCGGCAACTGTCGTTGAGTCAGGATGAGATATCCCGGCTGTACCAGCGAACCGGCGGTTGGTTCACTGGTTTGTATCTGGCTTCGCTGGCCTTGCCGCGCCACGACGATGTGCCTGCGTTCATCAGTTCCTTCGGCGGCGCGACGCCGGCGTTAGCCGAGTACCTGGCCGAAGATGTCCTGGCCAGGCTGGACGAACCCTGTCGCCAGTTTCTGTTGCAGACCTGCGTACTCCAGCAGTTCTCCCCGGCGTTGTGCGATGCGGTTGCTGCGCGCAACGACAGCCGGACGATGATCCAGGCCCTGGAGCAGGCCAACCTGTTCATCAGCGCCATCGACGAACCGCGCCAGATGTTTGAGTACCACGGCCTGTTTGCCGAGTTTCTGCGTCAGACCCTGGCACTACAGCACCCGGACTGGTACGGGCAGGCACACCACGCGGCGGCGCGCTGGTATTTCGCCAGCGACCGCTGGGTGGAGGCGCTGGAGCATTTGTTCACCGCCGAAGATATCGACGAAGCTGCCTGCCAGCTGGCGCGACACGTCGACAAGCTGGTGGAGAACGGCCATGCAAGCTTGATGATGCGCTGGTTGTCGCGTATTCCCGAGGCTATTCGCGAGCAACATCCGGGCCTGGGTATTGCGTACGCCTGGGCGCTGATTCATGCGCGCCGCTACAAAGAAGCGCTGCAGATCATGCAAAACCCGACTCTGGCCGACCAACACCACCATATCCATTGCCTGTTGCTGTTGATCAACGACCGCGTTGACGAAGCCTTGCACAGTAGTCGCGAACTGCTGCAACGGCTACCGCCGCAGTCCAAGTCGCCCTTTCGAATCGCCGCCTATGTCCAGGCCTGCAGCCTGCTCTACAGTGGTCACTACGACCAAGCCCGGCAGTTACTCGGCAGCGATGAACTGCTTGAAGCACAAAGCGAGTCGTCGTACTTGCGCGACGTCACCGATAGCCTGGAGGCGATGCTGGACATCACCCAAGGGCAGCTGGACAGCGGTTTGAGCCGTTTGCTGGCCGCCAACCGGCGTAGCCGGGAGTCCTGGGCTGGCACCTCACCAGTGGGTTTCCCCGTGCTGCAAACCACACTATGTCTAGTGATGTACGAAACCGACGCACTGGAGCAGGCGCAGCACAAACTCGCCGAGCTGCTGCCCTATGCTCGCGACCACGCGGCCCCGGACTCACTGATCACCACCCATGTGCTGTTGGCGCGTATCGCCTATCTGCACGACGACCGTCCCGGATGGATGCGCTACCTGGCCGACCTTGACCAACTGGGCCGGATCGCCGGTTCCACGCGCATTCTGTGTTCCACCTGGCTTGAGCGCGCGCGGGTCGCCACCCTGGAAAAACGCCTGGATACCGCTGACCATGCCATGCGCTCGGCCGAGCAGCTCAGTGAGTGGGATCAGCCCGGGATACTGCTCACTGCCAACGATGTCGATACCCCTTTCATCGGCCGTCAGCGCCTTAACATCGCTCAGGGCATCGGTAATCCGGACGATGTACAGCAGGCCATGACACAGGCGCTGCAACGCAACCAGCTGCGTCGCGCACTAAAGCTGCGCTTATTGTTGGTACTGGCGTTCGAGGCCCGTAAGCAACCAGCAGAGGCATTGGAACAGTTGACCATCGCCTTGCGCGCTGCCAGCCCGGTAGGTTTTATTCGCACCTTCCTCGACGAAGGCGCCCCCCTGGCGGCGGTATTGGAACGCTGGTCGGTGACCTTCCACGGCCAGGAAAGCACCCTGGGCATTGAAGCCCGCTTTGTTGCCCATTTGCTGCAACGCAGCCAGGACGAACCTACGCCGCAAACCAAGCGTGAAGAAAATGCCCCCAATAGCTTGTCGGTGCGTGAATTGCAGGTGTTGCGATTGCTGGCACTGGGGTATCGCAACCGCGAAATCGCCGAAAAAATGTTCCTGTCGGAACTGACGGTCAAGTCACACCTGCGCAAGATCAACAGCAAACTCGGCGCCGGCGGTCGTACCGAAGCGGTGTCGATCGCCAGGACTCGCGGCTGGCTCGACTGAGCCTGGGCTCAGACAGCCATGGCGGTATCCAGGAAATCGAGCAATTGCTTGTGCAGCAACGCCAGCTCGATACCCTCAGGATCGAGTAGAAACTGCAGCATCGACCCACGTAATGTGCCGAGGATCAGCACCGCACCGGCCAGCGGCTCGATCCCGACGCGAATTTCACCCGCGGCGATTCCGTCGCTGATGCAGCCAGCCAGGTGGTGTTGCACCGTGCGGTTGTACTGCGCGAGGATCTGCGCTGTTTCCGAATCCTGGGTCACCGCTTCAGCCATCAATGACAACAGCGCACGGCTATTAACCCAATCACTGTCACTGCGTCCCAGGTAGACGCTGACAAACCCTTTGAGCGCGTCCAGGCCAGGACGCCATTTCGGCGCTTCGACCTGCACCAGGCTCATGAAATTATCATTGACGAATCCCGCCAGCGCCCGGAGTAGGCCGGCCTTGCTGCCAAAATGGTGAGTCGCCAGGCCACGGCTGTAGCCCGCCTCCTCGCCCACTTCAGACAAGGTCATGCCGACCCAGCCCTTGCGTGCCACAATCTGCCGTGCCGCCTGCAACAGGCGTTGCTCGGCTTCACCACGGCGTTCGGCTTGGGTACGGCGGGATCCGTGGGCGGCGGTTTTATCAGCGGGTTCCATCAAGTAATTCCTTACTTACCGGTAAAAACGGGTTGGCGCCGCTCGGCCATGGCACGGGTGCCTTCAGCGAAGTCGGCGCTGACAATCTGCCATTCCTGCTCGCTGGCCTCACGATCAATGATCCGGTCAACGGCATCGGCCAGGCCCATTCGCAGGGTCTCGCGGCTGGACACCACCGCGCCGGGCGCACTGGCGGCAATTTCTGCGGCCAGCTCGCGCGCAGCCTGACGCTCCTGGCCAGGTTCGGCCAGTACATCGGCAAGGCCAATGCCCACCGCCTCACGACCGTCAATGCGACGGCCGGTGGCAATCAGCAATGAAGCCATCTGTACACCGACCAGGCGCGGCATGGTAACCGAAATGCCGAAACCTTGATGAATGCCCAAACGGTTGAAGTTGGCCGAGAAGCGTGCTTTCTCGCTGGTCACACGAAAGTCGGCCACCAGAGCCAGACCCAATCCGCCGCCCACCGCTGCGCCTTCGACCACACAGATCAATGGCTTGCGGGTACGAAACAGGCGCACAGCCGATTTGTAAACCCGCCGCGGATACTGCGGGTCACACTGATCAGCGCCGGAAAAATCGGCACCGGCGCAGAACACTTTGCCCTCTGCGACCAGCACCGTCACCCGGCACGCGGGCAGCTGGTCCAGGTAATCCAAGGTGTTGGCCAGGTCCTGAATCAACTCGGCATCAAAAAAATTCAACGGCGGGCGACTGAAGCTCAAGGTTGCGATATGGCCATTGAGTTGCAGCGCAAGGCCGCGGCCAGGGACAAAAGCGGTATCAGTAGACATGCAGACTCCGGATTGAACACAAGGTAAGTGATCGACAGCTACTTGCTTCGCTGCAAAGGTTGCTGTTAGGTTATTTACTTGTTGGGCGTTCAGCAAGTTTAAGTTGAGCACCTGCTCCTTCAATCACACGAGCACAAAGCCATGCAGGCACTCGATATCCGGCCCTGTCATCTAGACGCCAAGGCAGACGCCTTGCGCACCGAGGTCCGCGAATTTCTCGCTGACGCGTTGAAAGACTATCCCGCTGAGCAACGGGCCAGGAACTGGAACGGTGCCGACCCCGACTTCAGCCGCAAACTGGGCGAGCGCGGCTGGCTGGGGATGACCTGGCCCAAGCGTTATGGCGGCCACGAACGCAGCGCCCTTGAACGCTACGTTGTCCTGGAAGAATTGCTGGCTGCCGGCGCGCCCGTGAATGCGCATTGGATTGCCGAGCGCCAATCCGGCCCGTTGCTGATGAAATTCTCCCCCGAGGTGCTGGCCCCACGCCTGTTGCCGGCCATTGCCCGCGGCGAATTGCTGTTCTGTATTGGCATGAGTGAACCCGACGTCGGCTCGGATCTGGCCTCGGTACGCACCCGTGCACAGAAAACCGACGGCGGCTGGCTGGTGAACGGTAGCAAGGTCTGGACCACCGGTGCCCAGCGCTGCCACTACATGGTCACCTTACTGCGCACCGGTCCCAAAGAGGCCGACAACCGCCACGCCGGTCTCTCGCAACTGCTGATCGACATGCAGGCGCCGGGCGTCACGGTACGGCCGATCTACAACATGCTCGGTGAGCATGACTTCAACGAAGTGTTCTTGGAGAACGTCTTCGTTCCCGACGATTTCCTGATTGGCCAACCGGGTGATGGTTGGAAACAGGTGGGCGCCGAACTTGCCCTGGAGCGCAGTGGCCCGGAGCGCTACCTCAGTTGCACCCAGTTGTACCTGGAAATGCTCGACGCCGCCGATGCCAACGACAGCCGCCAGCGCATCAGCCTTGGCCGCGTCGCGGCACGCTATGCGGCATTGCGGCAGATGTCCCTTGGCGTCGCCGGCATGCTCGCCCGCGGTGAGAACCCGGCGACCCCCGCAGCATTGGTCAAAGACCAGGGCGCACTGCTCGAACAGTCGTTGCCCGACCTTGCCCATGACCTGTTTGGTGGCAGCCGCCAGCCCGGCAGCTCACTCGACCAAGTGATGCGTTACCTGACCCAGACCGCCCCGTCATTTTCCCTGCGTGGCGGCACCCGCGAAATTCTTCGTGGAATCATTGCCCGAGGATTAGGCCTGCGATGAACCAGCCCATGACTATTGAAAGCTTCGATACCAGCACCCCGTCGCCCCTGCAATCGCTGATCGCCGACAGCGTTGAGCGCCTGTTCACCGATCAGGTCAGCGCGCAGCTGCTGGCGCATTTCGATGCCGGTGAGCCGGCCAGCGCGCTATGGCAGCAGGTTACTGAGCTTGGCCTGCCCTTGGCGCTGGTGGCTGAAGAAGCCGGTGGCAGCGGTGCCAGCTGGCTGGAAGTCAGCCCGGTGTTGCGTGGCCTGGGCTACTGGAATGTGCCGTTGCCGTTGAGCGAGACCATGCTGGCCGCTCTGCTGTTGTCTCGTGTCGGCCTGGCGGTGCCCGATGGGCCGATCAGCCTGATCCAGATCGGGCGCCTCGGCGACCTGCACTTGGACAAAGACGGTCTGCTCCATGGCCGCTGCGTCAATGTACCCTGGGCGCGCAGTTGTCAGTGGGCAGTGGTCGCTGATCCCCAGGGTTGGCTGGCGCTGGTCGACCTGCGCCAGGCCCAGGTCAGCCTTGAGGCCGGGAGCAATTTTGCCGGTGAAGAGCGCGACACCCTGCAGTTTGCCGCCGCCCCCGTGCACGCCAGTGCACCATTACAGCTGGCCGATATCAGTGAACCTGTGTGGTTGCTCGGCGCTTTGCTGAGAGCGTGCATGCTGGTCGGTGCGCTGGAGGCGAGCCTCCACCAGGCCGTAGCCTATGCCAATGAGCGTGTGCAGTTTGGCAAGGCCATTGGCAAGTTTCAGGCGATCCAACAGCAATTGGCGCACATGGCTGGGGCGATCGGCGCGGCGCGTACCGCTACGCAAGTAGCCTTGCACAGCGCCAGCCAGCTGCTGCAGGCCGGACCTGGCGAACGCAGCACGCTGGCCTTCGATGTTGCCGTGGCCAAGGTGTGCGCCGGTGAGGCGGCGTCGCTGGCCGCAGCTGTCAGCCACCAGGTGCATGGTGCCATTGGCTTTACCCACGAGCACAGTTTGCACTACAGCAGCCGTCGCCTGTGGTCGTGGCGCGATGAATTCGGCAGCGACGCACAGTGGGCTGATGTGCTTGGCCAAGCGGCTATCGCGGCCGGCAGCCTAGGCTTCTGGGCAAGCCTGACTGCCGGTGATCTAGGCCTGCACGCGCCCGTCACCGAGAAGACTGCCCATGGCCCTGCCTGAGCTGTTGAGCAAACGACTGCGCCTGCCCATGCTGGGGGCGCCACTGTTCCTGGCGTCGACCCCGCCGCTGGTCGCCGCCCAATGCCGGGCAGGCATTGTTGGTGCGATGCCAGCGCTCAATGCGCGCAGCCCCCAGCAACTAGATGACTGGTTGGCGCAACTCACCGAGCAATTGACGACGGTGCCCGCGCCGTTCGCCATCAACCAGATTGTGCGGCGCAGCAATACCCGCCAAGATCAGGACCTGGCGTTGCTGGTCAAACACAAGGTGCCGATTGTCATTACCAGCGTGGGCGCGCCGGGTGAAGTCGTCGACGCTGTGCATGGCTACGGCGGCCTGGTGTTTCATGACGTGACCAGCGTGCGCCATGCGCACAAGGCAGCCGAAGCGGGCGTCGATGGCCTGGTCGCCGTTTGCGCCGGAGCCGGCGGCCACGGTGGCACCCTCAACCCCTTGGCGTTCGTCAATGAGATACGGCGTTTCTTCAACGGCACCGTACTGCTTGCCGGTGGCATCAGCTCTGGCAAGGACCTGTTGGCCGCACGCATCATGGGCGCGGACCTGGGCTATGTCGGCACACGGTTTCTCGCCACTCAGGAGTGCGAAGTCGATCCTGGCTACAAACAGATGCTACTCGCCGCCGACGCCGACCAGATCATCAACACCGCCCTGTTCAGCGGCCTGCGCGCCAACTACCTGCGCCACAGCATTGAGCGCAGCGGTCTGGACCCGGACAATCTTCCCCCGCTACCTGAGCAAGGTGGAACCGGCGGCCACAATGGCCATAAATTGTGGAAAGACATCTGGGCCGCGGGTCATGGCGTTGGCAGCATCGACGATGTACCGAGCGTAGCCGAGCTGATCCAGCGCTTCGAGCGCGAGTACCAGCACGCAGCTACCGTAATCCCGCAAGGGTGATGGCAGTTGCAGGCCGGTGCCATTCTTCAGGTAGGATTGACTGCGTTCAAGGCAAAGGAATTGGCCCCATGCAACCTATTTCAATCGAACAACACTGGATCGATACCCCGCACGGACAACTGTTCGCTCAATCCTGGAGCCCGCACGTTCAACACGGTGCGCCGATTGTGTTGTTGCACGATTCGCTGGGTTGCGTGGCCTTGTGGCGTGAGTTTCCGGAACAATTGGCCCAGGCGTGTGGACGCCGGGTGATAGCCTATGATCGCTTGGGTTTCGGGCGCTCTGCGCCCTTCCCCGGCACCCTGTCCGCCGATTTTGTCGAAAACGAAGCGCTAGGAGGGTTTCAAGCCCTGCGCGAGCAACTCGACTTCAACCCGTTCGTGGTGTTCGGCCACAGCGTGGGGGGTGGAATGGCGGTGGGCTGCGCCGTAGCCTACCCACAGGCCTGCCAGCAGGTGATCACCGAATCGGCGCAGGCGTTCGTCGAAGACCGCACGTTGGCCGGCATTCGCGATGCCGAGCGGCAGTTTGCTGAACCTGGGCAAATGGCCCGGCTGCAGAAGTATCACGGTGAAAAAGCCCATTGGGTACTGCGGGCCTGGGTCGACAGCTGGCTGTCTGAAACCTTCAGTCAATGGCGCCTGGATGCGCAACTGTCGCGGGTACGCTGCCCTACCCTGGCGGTGCATGGTGATCGCGACGAGTTCGGCTCTGCGCTTCACCCTCAACGTATCGCTGCGCTGACCGCCGGCGCGGCGAGCCTGCACATACTGCTTGATTGCGGGCATGTCCCGCACCGGGAGTACCCGGATACCATATTGGCTGCAGTCAGCGCCTTTCTTGCCCAGCCAAACGTTTGAAACAACCTGCCACTGCCCTGTAAGCGCGGGCTGATGCGTCACGTTATCTATACTGGTTGCGCCTACGAAACGCCGAGTGCTTTATTGTCATCCCTGACGCGCTTTGTGGGCGATGCCCTACCATTGCCGTCACGAGAAAAGGAGTTTGCATCATGAGCGAAGACGCAAAAGTACAAGGCCCGGCCTCCTACTTCCCGTCCATTGAAAAAAAGTACGGTCAGCCCATCACCTACTGGCTAAATTTGCTTCAGACAGTAAACGGCAAAAAGCATATGGAAATGGTCAACTTGCTGAAAGCCGAACATGGATTGGGCCATGGCCATGCAAACGCGCTAGTGGCGTATTATTTAGACACCGCGAAAATAGTGCCGAACTGACATTGTTCATCTGGCGTGTTCGGGAAGCGCCCGGAACCACCGGCGGTTCAAGAGCCCTCGATAGCACAAGTCATTGCAGATTTACGCGGGGCGTTTCTATAGAGATGCGCCTTCCTCGAAGGCGCATTGGTTCAGGACTGCTCACCTGAGCCTTTGGGTGATGCTTACCAGCGCATGCCTTTAAACGGGTTCCACCCTTGCTCACCCTTTTGTTCCTTCAGGTAATAAGCGTAGTTAGTGGTCATCGCGTATAAGAGATTGATCGCAAAACCCACGCCAAAGTCGAGATGCTTGGCAAAGCTGATATTGACATACGAATACAAAATTTCCAGGGCAACGTTGATCGCAACAATAATCGCTATCAGCGTCAGGTTTTTCTTCCACAGCCCCAGCACAAACAGATAGATCGGCCCAAAGAAGAATGCAATGAAGTTTAGGTTGATGGTTGCTTTCTGTTTGAACGCCAGCGACTTAAGTGCAGCTCTGTAACCCGGTTCGCTGGGGGCACCGTAAGCGTCAAAAAATGCAAAACGCTTCTGCCATTTTTCGCTGTACTTGCTCGGTTCTTGCACCTGATCTGTAGTGCTCATTCAATTAGTCCTTATGATCCATGAACGGTGTGTTGCTTCCTGATGTCCTTGATGTTTCGCGGAATCTTGCAAGCTGTCAGGCATGTCACCTGGCCAGCAAAGCAGGCTATGGAAAGCAGTTTTTCAAGAAAGTTCCCGCCTTGAGAAAAATTTTCAGAGACTCAGTCCAGCCGCCCCCAACTGCCCGCAACCTACGCCTGACGAAGCCTCGGTATTGTGGCCAATGTAATTACGTAGTATCTGGGCGTGGGATGAATCTTTCAATTCGCTGTTCTGACGCCACGGCGCTTGCAAGCGCTATTGAAAGAGCTGGCTACGAATTACGCCGGCCGGTTGAGGAATGCTGGTACCGCGACCATGACTGCTTTCACGGCGAGCGCAATTTTTTGCTGCTTGATCCCGACGGCTATTTGTTACGGTTCACCCAGAGTTTAGGTTTGAAAACAGTAGAGCCCAGTTAATATCCGGTCATTTCCAGGTAGCCGATGCCCGCTGTACTGCCCTGCAAACGCACCGGCCCTTCCCAATAAGCAAAGCGGGTGTTCATCCAGGCGTTGGGCTCCAGCGCTTCAACCTGCACATCCACGCCATATGCCGGCACCTGTACCCGCCATCGCGTCGGCACCTTGGGGCCCGGTGGCTGGCGGGTCCAGGCCAGTGGCTCAAGCTGGATCTGTTCACTCTGCAATGCCTGGGCCTGGCCCGTGGCACTGATCCAGGTGCCCGCCCGATAAGGCAACCCTTGGGTCTCGCGCACCTGAAACAACATCAGCTTGGCGCCACTGTCCAGGTGCAGGGAAAACCAGTCCCAACCCGACTGGCCAGCCGCCAACGGCTGGCTGCTCCATTCGCGGTCCAGCCAGGCCTGGCCGGTTACCGCAATGCATTGACCGTTGCGTTCAACCTCACCGCTGACGCGATAAAATGGTTGGCTGTAGTAGTAAGACGCTTGGCCTTTGCCGGATTTTTCGCTGTAACCCTGAATGCCATGCAGCACCACTGGCCGATCACTGACCAGATTCAAGTCATAGCGAAAGCCCGGATCGCTGGCGCGCATACGCAATTGGCCGATGCTATCGCTGCCCTGCAGCGACCAGGCGTTGATCCAGGCCCGGAACGGCTGAGCTTCAACGCCCGCCTGGCCGATGCCCCCGCGTGCCAGGGTCTCGCTGGATTGATGACCGCCTGGGCCAGTCAGCGCGGCGTGACCCAGCCACAGGTTCGGGCTACGCCAGTCAGCCGTTTCCGTACCGGGTCGCAGCGCTGAGCGGAACAACGTCCACTGCACACCCCAGTCGCGCCCTTGGCTGTCCTTGAGATTGGCGGTGACGTACCACCACTCGATGCGAAAGCCATCATGGGCACCGTGGTCGCGGGGAAACACCAGCACCCGGTTGCGCGTCACCTGTTTGAAAGCAGCGCCATCCTGCCCCAGCCCGGCAAAGCTTGTCGCCGCCGGTT
The DNA here is from genome assembly GCF_050312595.1 of Pseudomonas sp. UM16. Classification (NCBI taxonomy): domain Bacteria; kingdom Pseudomonadati; phylum Pseudomonadota; class Gammaproteobacteria; order Pseudomonadales; family Pseudomonadaceae; genus Pseudomonas; species Pseudomonas sp. UM16. Next base: position 140,989 of record NZ_JBNPJT010000003.1, read on the forward strand.
CAGGTTGATCACACCCGCACAACAGCAGGATCAGCATCAACGCACAGGCTTCAGGCTTCATCGGCAAATTGCCTCAACAGTTCGCTTGGCTGGCGCCGCGCCAATTGCCACAACGGCCAGGCACTGGCCAGCAGGCTGGTGAGCACACCCAGCACCGCCAGTTGCAGCAGTTGCAGAGGAAACAGGTGCGGCGGCAATCGCCAGCCAAATGCCTGCACGTTGACCACGGCGACCAGGCACCAAGCGAGCCCGATGCCCAGGGGAATCGCCAGCACTACGGTAAGACTGCTCAGCATTAAGGTCTGGCCAAGCGCTAGCCACACCAGTTGCGTGCGCCCAACACCCAGGGCCCAGAGTGGCGCCAGTTGTCCCAACCGACTCTGCGCCAGTGTCAGTAGGCTGATGAACAAAGCGACACCCGCAACCCCCAAGGTCAGGCTATTGAGGGCAGCGGTGGCGGCAAAGGTTCGACTGAAGACCTCGGTTGACCACTGCTTCAAGCTCGACTGCTCGACAACTCGGCTGTCATCAAGGGCAAAGCGTTGCAGCAGTTGGGCTTTCAGCGCCGTAGTTGCTTCGGGCGCCAGGCTGATGCTCAGCCCCGTGAGGTTCGCCTGCGGCCAATGCCGGCGCAGCCAATCGGCATTGGCCAGCAGATGCCCCTTGGGGTTGCCATAGTCAGCATAGATGCCCACCACGGTCATCGCGGTTAGCGACACATTAGGCAATTGCAGGCTATCGCCGAGCTTGAGATGCAAGCGTCGGGCAAGCTGTTCACTGAGCATGATTGCGCGGCCGCTGGCCACTTGTTCCCAGGCGTCTGCACGGCGCTCCAGTAACGGCCAATGGCTACGGTAAGCCGGATGATCGATGATGCCCTGGATCTGTACCGGCCAATCGTTCAAGCGTGTCTCAATGCGCCAGTTGGGTAAAACCGCAGTGACGGGCGCGTGCCGGGCAAGCCAATCGCGTACCTGCAAGCCTTGCCGAGTATCCCGCGGGCTGACATACAGGTCGGCTGACAGGCGCTGGTCGAGCCAGCCGGTAAAAGTCTTGCGAAAGCCTTCGGTCATACTGCCCACGCCGACACTGGCCGCCAGCGCGAGCAGCAAGGCCATCAGTGCCAAGCTCAGTGCCGGTAACTGTTGGCGGCTGTCGGCGATGAACCATTGCGTCAGTGGTCGATGGCAGTAGCGTGTCAAGATCAGCAGAGCGCCATCGAGCAAGGCAGGCAACAGCAACGCTGCCGCCAGCAGCAAGGCGGCGAGCAACAGCAAGACGCTGGTCAGGCTGTTGCCCAACTGCCAATAGCTGATCGCCACCAGCAGTAAAACTCCTGCCACCATTGCCTGACGCTTCAACCACGGCCCTTGAGCGATTCTCCACGCCTGCGGTTGTGCCAGTGCCAGCAGCGGTAAACGCGCCGCACGCAGCACACTGCCGACACCTGCCAACACAGCACCCAACACGCTCATCGCGCCGCCCGCCAACCACCACCAGGCCGGTAGACTCAGTTGCCCGGCGACCTGCGCACCGTACAGGCCTCGTAGGCTGGCAGCGACATCGGGCAGAAGCAGCACAGCCAAGGCATAACCACTGGCAACCCCGGCCAAACCGCCCACTAGCGCAAACACGCCCAGCTCCAGCGCAAGGCTGACCAACACCGTACTCAAGCTGATGCCACAGGCCCGCAAGGTTCGAATCAGGCCGCGGCGCTGCTCGAGGGCCAGGCCGATGGCAGCATGAACGATAAACAGCCCGACAACGAACGCCAACAGCCCGAGGGCCGTCAGGTTGAGGTGAAAGCTGTCGGTAAGGCGCTGCAAGCCGCCATCATCACTGGGCGGTTGCACTTTAAGCCGGTTCGCAAATTCGGCAGGCAAGGGCCCCGGTGTCGCTGTCAGCAATAATCGCGACAGCTGCCCCGGCGCCTGCAACAGCGCTTGGGCATAGCCGATATCCACGACAATGACCCCCGGTGCCAACTGCGGTTTGAGCACGAACGGCGGTAGCACCTGGCCATCGCTGCTGACCGCTTGTTCACCCACGTTCTTGCCCAATCGCTGCAGTGTGTCCGGGCCAATCCAGGCTTGTCCCGGCACGCCGATGAACGCCTGCAGATCGAAGCTTTGCACCTGGGTACCGGCAACAACCATGGCTGTTGGCAGGCTTAGCGGCTCAATGCCGATCAGGCGTACCGTCAGTGGCTGCTCTGCAGCAAAACGCAGGCGTCCCTCCAAGATTGGGGTGACGGGCCAGCCACGCTGACGCAGCTGCACGTACAGCGACTGCTCGAAGCGCTCTGCCTCAGCACCAACCAGTTGCGCCTGTGCCGCCCCCGCCAACACTGCGCTGGCACGGGCGTAGTCACTGCGCGCCTGGCTATTTAGCGCCTGCACGCCCGTCCATAGCGCCGTGGCCAACCACAAACCGGTGACAATGCTGAAAAACTGCAAGCGATGCCGTTGCCAATGACTGAGCAACGCCTGCAAAGCGATCAGCAAGGGGCTCATCAACCCTTCTCGCCCTGCACGCGCCCGGCATGCAGGAAACACCGATGTTGCAGTTGGGCTGCCAAACGCGAGCTATGGGTCACCAGCAGCACACTGCTACCAGCCTCCCTGACCAATTGCAGCATCAGCGCCAGCACCTGGTCGCCACTGGCCTCGTCGAGGCTGCCGGTAGGTTCGTCGGCCAACACCAGCGGCGGTCGCCCAGCCAGCGCCCGGCCAATGGCAACCCGCTGCTGTTGGCCACCGGACAGTTGCTCGGGATAGCGCTGCAACACTGGCGTCAGCCCCAGGCGTTCGGTCAAGTACTCCTGCCACTGCGGATCATGCCGGCCGGCCAGCCTGGCCTGAAACCCCAGGTTGGCGGCAACATCCAGGCTGCTGATCAGGTTGTACTGTTGAAACACCAGACCAACGCCTTCCCGGCGCCAGCGCGCCAAGGCCGCCTCCGAGCGGCCATCGAGGGGTGCATCGTCGATGAGGATGTGTCCACTGTCAGCTCGATCAAGCCCGGCGACCAAATGCAGCAAGGTGCTTTTACCGCTGCCCGACTCCCCCATCAGGGCCAGGCTGCTGCCTCGTGCCAGGTGCAAGTCAACGCCCTGCAACACCGGCAAAGTGCCTTGGGCAGTGGTGAACGATTTGCACAGCTGTTCGATGACCAGCATTAACGGCTATTCCTTCGGTACCTGTTCAGCACTAGGAATAGCAGCGTTCGCAGACTTTGGCCTGGCAGCCTGACCGCGACCCTTGGCGGGTATGTTGAATCAACCGCAAAGGGCTAAGGCCGGCGGCCTTTCAACAGGGCGCTGCCCAATGGCTTAACCTTTGGCCGAAGAGCCTCTGTTAGCACAGCCGCAGCCACTGGCCGTACAGGGTTTGCCATTGGGATGGTGGTCGGCGCAGGCCTGGCAGCAGTAGCTTTTGCCGTCTCGCACAACCGGATTGGCGCCCACTTTGCAATTGCAATCCGGGCAGGCACAGGTTTGTTCGTTCATGCCGGTAACTCCTTTTAGTGAAGTAGGGAACACTCCTTTGTGAGCCAATCCAGCGTCGGATGGTTCAAAGCAGTTTCTGGCCGTTGGGAAGAAAGATGAAACCCTGGCACCACCCTGGCCTCCATAGATCATCAAGGGCGCATTACGCCCATGATCCGGAGGCTGATATGACAAGTCACCTGATGAAACTCTTTACCCAGCCGAACAATGCCTGGCTGGATATTCGCCACGACGAAGAACAACACCCTCGGCATTACTTCATCCATTTGCTGCTGATGGGGCTGATCCCGCCGGTGTGTCTATTTATTGGCATGACGGCGGTTGGATGGAGTTTGGCCGAGAACGAAACGGTGCGTCTGAGCAGTGCCAGCGCCTTGGAGTTGAGCGTATTGCTGTATCTGACCATCATCATCGGTGTGTGGATAATGGGCGGCTTCATTCGCTGGATGTCGCGGACCTTCGACGCGCGTCCAGGTTTGAACCAGTGCGTCGGCTTTGCCGCCTATAGCGCTACGCCCTATTTCGTTGCCGGTATCGCCGGGCTGTATCCGGACCGCTGGCTGGCGATCATCGTGCTACTGGCCGCCTCGGCCTATGCCACCTTCCTATTGTTCGCCGGTCTGCCAACCTTCCTGCGCTTGCGCAAGGAACAGGGCATGCTGTACTCGGCCAGCGTCTGGGGTGTCGGTTTGCTGGTGCTGGTGACCATCCTGGTGTCGATGATCCTGATCTGGTCGAACCTGTTGGCGCCTGAATACCTGCGCCCTGCCGGCATTGGCTGACTGACTGGCATTGTGGGGCAACGACCTTGCCCTGATTGTGTAGGCGCTGGCCTTGCCGGCAAGGCCAGCGCCTACAGGCTCAACAGTTTGATCAGCAACAGGTGCAGCGGATAAAACAGATAACCCCAGCGCCCTACCCGCCAGACACGCCACGCGTAATGCCCCCGCAACACCCCCATCCCCAGCGGCGCTGCAACCACGGCCGCTGCCGCGGTCATTAGGGTAATCGGCTCAAAGACATTGGTCCGCAACCAATGGTTGGTCAAATTGGCCAGCGCCGCCACAAAGCCTGGCACCAGCCACGTGCCCCTACCGCCGTGAAGTGCCAGCAAAAATGCCGAAGGTAGCAACACCCCGGGCCAGCCATACATCAGTACATCCGACGCCAACAGCGCTACCAGCAGCGTGCCCAAGGCAACCCAGCGCATCGCACGAAGGTGATGGTGAACACCCCACGCGACCAATAGCCCCAGGGTCAGGGTGGGTAAGATGTTCAAGGTCCCGGTGCCGACATCCAGCACGTGATAAGGCCACTCAGACAACACTGAGAAGGCCAGCATCCAGCCCAGGTAACGACCATTGGCCGCAGTAAACATCTGCCCTGGCGCTGAGCGCGCCACATTGGCAGCAATTGCCAGGCAGAACAGTGGAAACGCCAGACGACCGATGATGAACAGCCACTCAGCCGTCGGCCAGATAAAGCGCAGGTGATCAGCAACCATGGTGGCCATCGCCAGCCACTTAAGAAGATCCAGACCTGCAGAGCGCGCTGGACTCATGAATATCCTTTCAATACAGAGGTAGTCAGCCCACAGCGTAAACGAAAAGGCCGACAACCACCTGGGCTCGGCTGTACGCATCGACGGACCTGACACCTTCCCTTGCGCCCCTCTGGTTGACTAGACTCCTGGGCTGAAGGCTCCGGCTGTCGACTTCACGGAAACTGCGCGCATGACCCTCCGCAAAAAACTGCTTTGGCTATTCGTACCGCCCCTTACCCTGACGTTGGGCCTGGTCTATGTGCTGTCGCAAACGATGATGCTTGAGCGCCTTGATCGAGAGGACGAACTATTGCTGGTCAATGAAGCCAAACGCTTGCGGGCGTTGATGAGCAACAGTATCGGTTTCGACCTGGACCGTTTGCAGCGCCTCGCTCAGCAAATGAGCCCCGAACATCCAACCCAGGCCGTAGAACCGGCGACACTCGAACAACTGAACTTCGACTTTTTACTGCAGCTCGATGCCACTGGCACCCTACAGCTGGACCAGTGGCGGCCTATCGACCTGGCCTCTCGACCGCTGCTGCTAACCAGCGAGCGCGTCGATCTGACCCATTTGCGCAGCAGCATCCACCAACGAGCAGCACAATTAAGTAAAAACAACGCGGCGCAAACCTCTCAGGTTGAACTGGTGGTGCTTGAGGGTGTACCGCTGATTCTGGCAAGCGTCACCTCAGCACAGCACCCTGCTCAGCCCAGCCGCACCCTGGTTGCAGGCCACTTGCTCGACGCCAGCCGCCTTAACGCCTTGCAAACCGAACTCAAAGGTAACCTGCGTGTGGTCCCGGCCAGCCAGTACAGCGCCAGTGAAACTGCCCTCAATCGCCCTCGTGCCGAGGATCAAGAGCAGATTTCCCTCAGTAGCCGGCACTTGCCGGATGAGCGCCATCAGCAAATTGCCTTGTTATTCAGTCACAGTCCCGATGAGCAGCAACTGGTGCTGGAGCTTACTCGCGAGCGGCGCCTCTATAACGAAGGCCGCAAGGCAATCAACCTGTTCCTGGTGGTCTCGACAGCCGTGGTACTGCTGGCATGGCTGCTGATTTACCTTGGCCTGGAGTTCCTGTTGTTGCGCCGAGTCTCGCGCATGCACGATGAGTTCGCCAGGATCGGCCCGGATGTCAGCTCGCGATTGAGCGACAGCGGCGCGGATGAACTGGGCTACCTCGCCCAGGAAGCCAACCAGACCCTTGAGCGTCTCGAACAGAGTGAAGCACGGGACCGGGCGATCCTTGAGGCGATTGAAGAAGGCTATTTCGAGCTGAATATCAAGGGCGAGATTGTCTCGGTGAATCGCGCCTTTTGTCAGCTGCTGGGCTATGAATCGCAATCGCCTGTAGGTATTCGCGTGCAGACGTTGCTCGATGAAGACGCCAATCAGCGCTTCCTGACCCTGATCAACAGCATCGACGGCAACAGTTCCCAGGTGATGTCGGGGCGCTTGCGCCGCGTCGATGGCAGCCTCTGCCACTATGAAACACGCTTGTCGACCATCCTTGATGCCCAGGGCAGGATCCGTGGATACCGCGGCATCCTCCATGATGTCAGCCGCCATGTGGAGTACCAGAGCCAACTGCTGGATATCGCCTACCGCGATGCCCTGACCGGCCTGGGTAACCGCAAGGCCTTCTACGAGCATCTGCAACAGCGGATCAACGAAGCGCCCGCCGCGTTGGCACTGCTGTTCATTGACCTGGATCGTTTCAAGCAGGTCAACGACAGTTTTGGCCATGATGTCGGTGATGCCTTGCTGGTACAGATGGCGCAACGGCTACGCAGCGCTGTGCGCAAACCCGATCAGGCCTATCGCCTGGGCGGTGACGAATTCACCTTGATTCTCAGCGCCGACGCCGCCGGCGCCCAAGGGCTGGCGCAACGCCTGCTGGCCAAGCTGGGGCAACCGGTAACGCTGGATTCGCTGCAGATCGACTTCGTAACCCCGAGTATCGGCATTGCCGTGTACCCGCAACACGCCCAGGATATTGACAGCCTGATCAAAGCGGCTGACCAAGCCATGTACCAGGCCAAGCGTGGAAGAAACGAAGCGGTATTGTTCAGCGCTGCATACTGAGCCGCGTGCGGCTCATTGGCCGCCACCGATGAACCAGCGAAAGTAAGGGTTGCCGGCCTCGGTACGCATCAATTGGCGGACCTCTCTTATCCATGCTTGGCGATCGCCGTTATAGGCAAGGAGGGTCAGCGCATAAAAACGCTCGAGCACTTGCCATTGATCTTCAACCGCGCCCTGTAACACCGCGTCGGCGTTGATCAGCGGCGGTGCCGTGCGCAGCGCAAGCAGTTGCGGCAATACCCGGGTTATCTCTCCAGAACGCACCCAGGGCGCGTACTCGATGCGCGGGTGGTCATCGGTGACCGCCTCGGCATTGGCGGCAAAACGCTCAAGGCCTTGACGGTCGGTCACCCAGGTGGCGAGCAAAGCACTGACCGAATCGACTCCGACTTCAGCCAACGCTTGGCGCACCTGAGGTTGCGCAAAGCGCTGGCTGATACGTGCTGCATCCAGCTCCAGCGGGGCCTGCGAGCCAATCAGGAGCATTTCGTGAAACTCGGTGGTCCACAACGAGGCGTGGGGAAAGGCGTTGAGGAAGCTGCGCACCAGCGCGCGACTGTCGTCAACATTCTGGGTCGGCAACGGCAACCATTGGGCGACAATGCCATCCTCCTCCAACCGCGACGCCGCCAATTGGTAAAAGTCCTGCGAGTACAGGTTGACCACCCCGGCAGCTGAAGGCGGAGGCGGTTCCAAGGTGATCAAGTCATAGCGCTCGGCACTGCGCAGCAGTTCTCGACGGCCGTCACGAAGACGAATATCCAGGCGCGGATCATTGATGGCATTGAAGTTACCACTGAACAGCGGTGCTGCCTCCAGGACCTCAGGCAGCAGTTCGGCGACTACCGGACGCTCCAATCCCTGATAGCGCAACATGGCGCCTGCGGTAATCCCGGTGCCAAAGCCGATGACCATGGCCGAGCGCGGTTCCTGGCGGTGAATCAACAGCGGTAGCAGCGCCTGCAGGCGCATGTAGCGCAGCGACGGCATGGCATCACCGGTGTTGGACACGCCTTGAATATAGAGGCGGTTGAAGGTGCGGTTCTGACGCTGCTGGGCGACCACGGCAACGGTGCCGCCGCGACCCTCTTCATAGAAGGTGAGTTGTCCGTTGCGAGCGCCTGGCAACAGTTCGGCCAAGCGCTGCGGCGGTGTCAGCACGCCAATCACCACGCTGCTCAAGGTTACCCCGAGAATCACCAGGCGCATCCCTCGCGCCACTCCCTTGCCACGCCAGGCGGCTACGCAACCCACGGCGGCCGCCAGCAGCGCCAGCGCCATCAAGGTTCGTACCAGGCCAACACCGGGCACCAGCACAAAACCGGTGAGCATCACTCCAATAATGCCGCCCACGGTATTGAGTGCAACCACTGCACCGACATCACGGCCCACTTGCTGGCTGTCGACACTCAGGCGCAGTGCCAACGGGAACGCCGCACCCAGCACCGTGGTCGGCAGGAACACCACCGCCAGCGCCGCCGTGGCAAAGCGTGCGCACATGCCGGCCAGCTCATTCCCGGTCAGCTGCAGCACCAGCGCCTCGACTTGAGTCTGAGCAATGATCAGCCAGCGACCGAGCCCGGCAATCTGTACCAGTGCCAGCAACCCCGCCAGCGCGATCAGTAAGCCAAACAACCCCCAAGGGTCGCGAATCCGGTCAGCACGACGGGCATACAGCGCACTGCCTAGCACCAGGCCAGCCAGGTACGTGGCCAGCACCACGGAAAAGGCGAAGGTACGGGTGCTCATGAACTGGACAATTGACTGCGTCCACACCACTTCATAACCCAACGCGACACCACCGGCCACGCAGTACAAAGCAATGGCCAGTCGCGCCGCCGGTGAACGCGGCCCGGTTGCAACGTGAAGGTTTACCGGCGTGTGCTCATCGCGGCGGCGGGCAATCCAGGCGCCAGCGGCGGCCAGCAAATTGAGCGACGCCGCCACCAGTGCACTACCGCTGACGCCCACTTGCGGCAGCAGCACAAAGGCCGCCAGCAGCGTGCCGACGATGGCCCCGGCCGTGTTAGCGGCATAGAGACGACCTCCCGCCTCGGCCAATTGGCCTTGTGCGGGAGTCAGGACACGGACCAGCACTGGCAGGGTACCGCCCATGAGGAACGCCGGTGTACCCACCAGAAACATAGGTAGCAACCAGGCAAGCAAGCCGACATGACTTTCCAGGCGCGCGAATAGCCCGGCGCAATTGGCCAGCGCCAGAGTACTCGATACCCCGAGTATCGCTACGGCCAGTTCCAGGCTGGCATACAGCCTGACCGGACGGCGTAAACGATCTGCCCAGCGGCCAAATACCAGGCCGCCCAAAGCCAAACCGGCAAAAAAAGCACTGATACCGGCGGTGATGGCATACACCTCCACCCCCACTACCAGAGAAAGTTGTTTGACCCACAGCACCTGATACACCAGCGCCGCTGCACCAGACACACACAACAGCAAGGCCGGAACCCGCATATGCAGGGGCAGCGGTTGACCGGCCAGATCCGCAACCGAAGGTTGGACGTCAGAGGGGCTGATAGCTGAAGGCATCAATTGACCTTATCGGCGCCAGCATCGCGGCCGAAAAACAAAGTAAAAAAGAAAGCGCCCGTCAGTGACGGGCGCTGGCATTGCCTTACTTCTTCATCTTCTCTTCAATCTTCTTGTCTACGTCAGCCCGGATCTGGTCAATGCTAAAGCTGGCCGGACGCTGGCTTGGCGGATACTCAACAAAGGTCTGCAAGAACTTAGCGGCCTTTCGGGTGCCCTGGAAAATCAGGTAGTCGTTCTTGGTCAACCAGTCGTAGTACTGGTCTGATACCACGTCAGCCCGCTCATAAGGGTCCATGCGCAGGTTAAACATTTTTGGTACCCGCAAGCAGGTGAACGGTTCGCTCCACACTTGCAGACCACCGGGCGCACGCTGCTCACAGAACACCAACTTCCAGTTACCGAAACGCATGGAGACAAGCTCGCCATCGTCGTTGAAGTAGTAGAATTCTTCACGTGCACTCTTGTCGGATTTACCGGTCAAGTAATCCAGCTGATTGAACCCATCCAGGTGCACCTTGAAGTTCTTGCCGCCCACATCGGCACCCTTGAGCAAACGCTCTTTGATGTCCGTATCGCCGACTGCGGCCAGTAGCGTCGGAAACCAGTCGAGCCCCGAGAACATCTGGGTAGAGATGGTGTCTGGCTTCACCTTGCCTGGCCAGCGGATCATCGCCGGTACCCGATATGCGCCCTCCCAGTTGGAGTTCTTCTCGTTACGGAACGGCGTAGTTGCCGCGTCCGGCCATGACCACTGGTTCGGTCCATTGTCAGTGGTGTAGACCACGATGGTATTGTCGGTAATCTTCATATCATCAAGCGATTTGAGCAGTTTGCCGACGTCACCGTCATGCTCAAGCATGCCGTCGGCATAGTCGTTGCCCAGCATACCGCTCTGGCCCTTCATCGACTCACGCACGTGAGTGAAGGCGTGCATACGCGTGGTATTCATCCAGACAAAGAACGGTTGATTGGCTTTGACCTGCTTCTCCATGAAGTTGATTGCAGCCTGCGTGGTCTCGTCGTCGATGGTTTCCATACGTTTTTTGGTCAGTGCACCGGTGTCTTCGATTTTGCCGTCAGCACTGGATTTGATCACACCACGGGGTGATGCCGCCTTGAGAAACTCAGGGTCATCTTTAGGCCAGAACGGACGTTCAGGCTCTTCTTCCGCGTTGAGGTGATACAGGTTGCCGAAGAACTCATCAAAGCCATGATTTGTCGGCAGGTACTCATCACGGTCACCCAAGTGGTTTTTACCGAACTGACCGGTGGCATAGCCTTCGGCTTTAAGTGCCTGAGCGATGGTAATGTCACGGTCCTGCAAGCCAACCGGAACACCCGGCATGCCGACCTTGGACAAGCCGGTACGCAAGGGTGTCTGACCCGTGATGAAGGAAGAGCGACCCGCGGTGCAGCTGTTCTCGGCATAGTAGTCGGTGAACATCATGCCTTCTTTGGCAATCCGGTCGATGTTGGGAGTTTGGTAGCCCACTACGCCCTTGCCATAGGCGCTGATATTGGTCTGGCCGATGTCATCGCCGAAAATCACCAGGATGTTGGGTTTCTCCGCCGCCTGCGCGGCACTCATCACCGCCGCCACGCTCGCGGCAAGGGTCATTGTTGTTATCCATCGTCTATTGAGTTTCATAGTGCCACTTTCTCCGTCTCACGTTTACTGGCATCGGCCACGACTACGTGCACCAGAGGTACCTTGTTGAAGGTTCCTTGTGCGCCTGCGGTATCTCGTTTACTCGTCCTCAATACTGTCGAAGGGATAGACCCGGCGCCACTCGCGGGCCATGTCAACCACGGTCCAGCCGTCTTTGTTGGCAGCTGTCAGCGCTTTGTTCAGGCGACCGACTTTGCTGTCGCGGTCATAGGCCCATTCGCGTCTGACATCGGTGTGATGCACCAGCCCCGCAAAACGCTTGCCGCTGCCGGCCATGGTCCATTGCAGCATTTGCAGGTCGCCGTCGGAGTTACCGAACGCCAGGATCGGTCGACGACCAATGACAGCGTCGATGCTGACCGGCTTGCCCGGGCCATCATCGTTGTGGAGTACCTTGGGCAGGCGCTGGATGGTCAGCGTGCCCTTGCTGTCGTCAAAGCGCGTCTCCAGGGTCGTGCCGATCACCTGCTCTGGGGGAATGCCATAGACTTCTTCAGCGAACGCCCGCATGAAAGCCACTTCGCCGCCCGAGACGATGTAAGTCTTAAAGCCATTGGCGCGCAGGTACTCGAGCAGCTCCAGCATCGGCTGGAAGACCATCTCGGTGTAAGGCTTCTTGGTTTTTGGGTGAACCGCCGTGGCGAGCCAGCTTCGGGTCTGGGCGATAAACGCCTCGGTGCTGACACCGGAGTGGGTCGCGGCGACAATTTTCAGCAGGCCATCCATGCCGCTTGCAGCCAAGGCCTTGTGGTCACCTTCAAGGACCGCCTTGAACGGTTGCTGGGTTTTCCATTGTGGGTGTTGCGGAGCCAGGCGCTTGACTTCATCCAGGGCAAACTGCACCTCGAAGTACATCGGCTGCTCGCTCCACAAGGTGCCGTCATTGTCGAACACCGCAATGCGTTCTGCCACCGGCACATAATCCTTGCTGCCTTCTGTGCTGACGGCGCTGACAAACTGCTCGATGGCTTGGCGCGAAGTCCCGTTGTACCAGGAGGGCAAAGGGTCCGCTGCGTGCACCAGAAGCGGTACCAGCACCAGCAGACTGAGCAACCAACGTACCTGAAGTCGTTGAGGCATAGAACGTCCTTGAGCAGATTCCTCGTACCTTACTCATGCGAGTCAGGGTTCAATGGCCTCAATCCATACTGCGGATAGGCGACCTTACGCTTGCGTAACTGCCGCCGTGATAACGCCAGCGATTGCACCAGGTTGGTGGGTGCAGCCTCGGCCGAATCGGTAGGGGCATAACGAATCTTGAGCAAGTCTAGTGAACGATTGACTGCTGTGTCGGACAATTCTTCAGAAAATTCCGACAGCGTGCGCTTGCCACTACTGCGGCGCACCCACAGGTAGAGTCCACCCAATTGCAACGGGCGCTCGCTCAACTGCTGGCGCAGCAGCTGCCAGGCGTAGTCTGCGGACGCCAGCCAGTTACGCCGCCGGTTTTCCCGTCGTTGCCGCAGCCAAACTACCGCAGCATGCGCCCATGGGCCCCCGAAGTAGATCAGGCACGCTGCCACCAGCGCCAAGGTCGCCAGCAACAACCAGTGCCCGGCGATGCGCACATGGGCCTGGCGGCCAAGGGCACGCAAGTCCTCATTGATATCAAACGGTGTGCTGTAACTGCCTTTGCCTGCGGTAAAGCTCACGGCCTCGACCGACGCCGTGCGCGCCTCGCCGCTGCTGGTGTCCCACCACTGCACAGCAATGGCCGGCAGGCTATGCGCGCCCTGCTGTTCGATCACATAGGTCACGCTGTCTACACGCTTACCGCCGGAGACACCTCCTCGACCGTCACTCAAGGCCGCTACTGTGGGGGGCTGCAGGTAACGCTTCAGGCCCACTACCTGAGCAAAGGAGGGTGGCGGAATCAGCATCGCCTGTGCGCCTTGCGCCTCAAGGGTCAACTGCCGGGTGATGCTGTCACCCACTCGTAAAGGCTCATGGGAGCGCAGCAGGGTCTGGGTGACCGCCAGCTGATTTGCCACCAGGCGCTGCTGATTACCGGTACCTGCCAACGCGTTGGCAACGAAGGTCAGCGGCTGACTGTTGAGCGTCACCTGCCCACTGCCCTGCCCCGGCTGCACCTGGAACGCCAGCGCCGGGATGCTGAATGTCTGCGCCACCTGCGGTGTGATCTGGTAGGTGTAACGCAAGCCAAAAAAGGCCTTGCCATCGAGCTGCTCATTGAGGTGCTGCGCCTCTCCCCCGGGCGGGGTCACCACGGCACCGGGCAACTCCAGCTTGGGCAAGATCGGCGCGGCGGTAAACCAGGTGTCCACCAGCAGGTCAACCTGCAGGCTGACAGTGGCGCCGACCACGACACCGGATTGCGGAACCAGTCGGCTTTGCACGCGGACCTCGGGGGCGGCGCTTGCCAATAGTGGCGCGCATAGCAGCAACAGCAGCCCTAGGAGTTTCATGGCGTCTCCCCAGGCGCTTGACGCTCGGCGTTCTGCAGGGTGAACTTGCGTTTGAGAAACTGTGCCGGCGATGTCGTCAGGTTGTTCAGCCACAACTCATCCGAGGCTGCTTGCGCGGTGCTGACCTGCTTTTGCTGCGCGCCCTGACTGGGCGTTTGGTCCTCGACTACTTTGTCGGCCTTCTCATCCGGGGTGCCGGCCTGTTGCTGATCCTCGTAGTCCTTGAGCAAGGCCTGGGCCAGGGCCAGATTGGCTTTGGCCTGGGGAAAATCCGCCTGTTTGTGCAGGGCTTGCTGGTAAGCGCTGATGGCCTGAGGAAACTTGAACAGGCGCACGTAGATATTGCCCAGATAGAAGTACGCTGAGGCATTGTCCAGGTGGGCAAAACTGGCCAGCGCTACGGGATAGTCCGCCGCGTTGTAGGCCGCCACGCCTTTCCAGTACGGGTCGCTGAAGTGCGCGGCAGCCTGGGGGAAATGGCCGTGTTCAAACGCCCAGCGCCCTTGCTGATCAGGCGTGAAGAACGCATCGGCCATTACACCGGCGCGCGCCGACTCGAGCGGGGCGCCGAGCATTACCAGCAGCAGCAGACCCAGCCAGTTCACCCGCCAGCCGCGGCGCACACAAAACAGTGCAATCAACGCCAATGGCCAGCACAACCAATAACCAGCATCCTTCCAATGCACCTGTTGCTCATCACCTTGAACCGCTTGAAAGTGCTGCTGAGCATGCAGGGTTATCCAGTCCAGGTCGTCATCATTGAGTGTCAGGCTGCCCAATGGCGCGTGCGCCGCTTGCGCCAGTTGTTTCAACGCCTGGGTATCGAAGGTCGCCTGCAAGGGTTGGCCATCATCGGCTATCCGCGGGCGGCCCTGGGCATCCCGCAACACGCCAGCGTCCTTCGTGCCGACTGCCAACACCAGTACTTGCAGGTCACTGCCGCTCAAGCGTTTGGGAATGTCGGCAAACTGCTCGGACGCGGCACCATCAGTGACCAGCAGCAAGGTGCCAGGCATTTTTTCGGCATCGAGCAGCTTTTTTGCCTGATCGATCACGCCAACAACGTCCTTGCCAGATTGCTCAAGCAGATCGGTCGACAACGCTTGCAGGAAGGTGTCGAGCAGTACCGGGTCTTCAGTGGCCGGCAACACCAGGTGGGCGCTGCCGGCGTAGGCGATCAGCGCTGTACGTGCCCCGGCACGCCGCTGAATCAGGTCATGGAGCTTGTGTTTAGCCGCGAGCAGCCGCGAAGGCGGTACGTCATCAGCATCCATGGACGGCGACAGGTCGATTGCCAGGATCAATGGCGCGCGGTTGTCGAGAAAGTCCGGCGTGTCCTGGGTCCAGGTCGGCCCGGCTGCGGCCACGGCGCCCAGGCCAAGCAGCACCGCGAGCAGGTGAACCGGACGCACACGCTGCTGATCGTCCGGAGTGATCAGCAGCGGCTCCATCAAATGCGCAGCAATCAGCCCTTTGAGCTGACGCTTGAGGTCATGACGGCGCGCCCAGATCCAGGGCAGCAGGATTGCCGGGACAATCAACAACAGCCACCAAGGGCGCAGAAAGTGAAAAGCGCTGAAGTCGATGTCCATGCCTCAACCTGCCGATTGTACGCGTGGCTGAGCAACGGCTGAAACGCGGCTCAGCAGTGCTGCCAGCGTTTGGCAGAGCAGCGACAACAATAGCGCTGCACCCAAAGGCAACCAGAACAAGTCCCGCTTGGGTTGGTGGCGCAAGGTTTTGACGTTGTGCGGGGTGATCTGGTCCAGCGTCGTATAGACATCACGCAGCGCCTGACGATCGCCGGCACGGAAGAAGCGCCCGCCAGTGATCCGGGAGATATTCTGCAGCGCTGCCAGATCAACCTTGGCATCGCCAGTGGCCTGCGGGTCACCGATGCCTATGGTATGCACCACGATCCCCCGCTGTTTGGCCAGCCGCGCGGCGTGTTCGGGGGTGATGGCGCTGCCGGTGTCATTGCCGTCGGTCAACAGGATCAGCACTTTCTCCTGCTCCTTGGCCTGTTCGAACAGTTTGATGCTCAGCCCGATGGCATCCCCCAGCGCGGTATTTGGGCCGGCCATGCCAATCCCGACCTCATCGAGCAGCACACCCAGGCTGGCATGATCCAGCGTGAACGGCGCCTGGGGATAGGCGCCCGTGCCGAACACGATCAAGCCAATGCGATCATCCTTGCGCTGAGCGATGAAGTCACGCACCACGCCTTTCACCGCCGTCAGGCGATCACTGTTGTGGCCGTTGGTATCGGTGTAATCCTGGGTCTGCATCGATTGGGATATGTCGATGGCCAGCATCATGTCGCGAATCGGCTGCTGGTGTTCGATGGCCTGCTCGACCCACACCGGCCGTGCACATGCGGCCAACAGCAGCGCCCAGACCAGCAGGTTGAGCGCCAACTGCCATCGCCCAGCGCCGGCGCGGGCACTGCCAGGTTGCTGACCAATGGCACGGCTCATGGCGGCGAAGAGCGGCACCCGCAGCGCACTGTGGGCTTCACGATAAGCACTGAGGAAACGGTAAGCCAACCAGGGTAGTGGCAACAGCAACAGCGCCCAGGGATAGTCAAACTGCCACATGATGGGCCTCGATCCATTGCCGGCTGGTCGCAAACAGCGCATTGATCTCGGTTTGGGGGATACCCAGCACCAGGTGGTCAGGCGCGTAGGCCAGGGTGTACAGGTGCGCAGCAAAATCCTGCGCAAGCGGCGCTGGTGCATGCTGAGCCAGAAACCCTTGCCACTGTCCTGCGCTGAGTGACGCTGCTGGGGCAGCAGCATTCATCGATAGCGCTACGCGCTTGAGCAGCACCGGTAGTTCCCGCAACGCCTGCAAGCGCTGCGACGTATCGGTGAGGTTGTGCTCCAGGCCATCCAGGTAAACCAATGCTTCGCGCCGGTAGCGATTGCGTTGCCAGCGTCGCCAGTAGCTTATCCCCCAACAACTGAGGAGGACGACCACCACCAGCAACAGCAACAACCAGCCCCAGGTTTGCGGTGCATAGCTAAATGGCGGCGTTGGCAACGCCAGTTCCTGGAGCTGGTCGATATTCGGTGGCGCTTGCGCTGTCATCGGGCCACCCCCGACAACCGGCCCAGTTCACGACGCAGTTGCAGCAGTGGCTCCTCCCCTGTACTGATCATCATCAACGGCACCTGGCTGCGACGCAGCAACTCGGCAACACTGCGCAAGCGCCCAGACAGAAACTGCGCCAATGGCCGATTGACCTGGCGTCGGCCAACCTCCAGCTCCACCTGTAATTGCCCTTGGGTCACGGTCAAGCGCCCCTCCTGGGGCAGGTCCAGCGCAATCGGGTCATACACTTGCATGGCGATTACATCGTTGTGCGCACTGAGCTGGCGCAGCAGCTGAAGGGTCTGCGTTGAAACGCCGGAAAAGTCGCTGATGATGCACACCAGGCTATCGTGACTGGCCTCAGCGATGCAGTTACGCAGGACCACATCAAGCTGGTTGGCCGTTTCGGCGTCCGCTGCTGTGGCCGAGAGTTTTTGATTGCTGCGTATCACCGCAGCGCAGAGCGCTTCAACCCGCGCCCGACTGCGTAACGGCCGTATGTGCTGAACCCCTTGATCGTCGAACACCAGGCCGCCCACGCGGTCACCGGCATGTAACGCGATCCATGCCGACAATGCCGCCAACTCCGCGGCGACAACTGATTTGAAACTGCGTTGGGAGCCGAAGAACATGCTCATGCGCTGGTCGACCAACAGTAGCGTCGGCCGGTCACGCTCTTCGGTGAAGGTGCGAACAAAGGGTTTGCCATAACGTAACGAGGCGCGCCAGTCGAGATGGCGAAGGTCGTCGCCGGGAATGTAGCGACGCAACTCATCGAAGCTCAAGCCGCGACCGCGCAGGCGTGAAGCATGATTGCCGGAGAGAATGCTCGCCAACGGTTGCCGGGCGAGAAAGCTCAAGCCGCGTACGCGATGCTCCAGCGCCATCAGCTGACTGAGCGAGGCGTAGACCAAGCCATCGGCTGGCGGTGTATCTGAATGCAAGGTAGCCATGGGCTCAGGCCGGAATCGCGACATGATCCAGCAGTCGGTCGATCACCTGATCTGCCGTGATGCCGTCGGCTACCGCATCGTAAGAAAGCTGCAAGCGATGGCGCAGCACAGGATGCACCACAGCGCGCACATCATCGGGCGAAACAAAATCATTTCCGCTCAACCAGGCATGTGCCCGCGCTACCCGGTCCAGGCTGATCCCACCGCGCGGGCTGGCGCCAATCTTGATCCAGCGTGCCAGGTCTTCGTTGTAGGCTGCCGGGTTACGCGTGGCGTTGATCAGGTCAATTACATAGTGGTCAATGGCCTCGGCGACGTGAATCGCAGCAACCTCTTTGCGCGCGGCAAACACCACGTCCTGCGGTAGGCGCTGAGGTGCTTGGGCCGCATCACCGCCGTGCTGCTCTTCGCCGCGCACCAGGCGCAACACCAGGGTTTCATCAGCGACCTTGGGGTAGTCCAGTTGCAGCTTCATCAGGAATCGGTCCATTTGCGCTTCCGGTAATGGGTAAGTGCCTTCCTGCTCGATAGGATTCTGGGTGGCCAGGACCATGAACAACCCAGACATTGGGTAACTTTGCCCGGCCACGGTAATCTGCCGCTCTTCCATGGCTTCGAGCAGAGCGGCCTGGACCTTGGCCGGTGCACGGTTGATCTCGTCAGCGAGAATGACATTGCCAAACAGCGGCCCCGGCTGAAACTTGATCTGGTTGCCTTCGGCTCCCTGCTGCAAGATTTCTCCACCGGTAATATCCGATGGCAACAGGTCCGGGGTGAACTGGATCCGCCGCATCTGGGCATCCAGGTGCGTGGCTAAGGCTTTGACCGTACGGGTCTTGGCCAGGCCCGGCAGGCTCTCCAGCAGCACGTGCCCATTGGCCAACAAACCCAGCACTACATGGCGGATGGTTTCGGCCTGCCCCAACACCTGTTGCGCAACGCTCGCTTCCAGTGCAGCAACTTGTTCGCGTATGGACACTGATTCACTCCCTGACTTGGCAGCAATGGCTTAAATCCTAGCAGCAGCTGGTGCATGCGCAAGCCGGCCAGGCGCGGCGTTAACCCTTGGTCAGGGCTTCTGCCAATAAGGCTCGATCGCCTGCAGACGTGGATCATCAGGGGCGACCTTGCGCAAGTGCTGGACATAGCCGAAGGCTTCGCTGCGCTCGCCTGCCAGGGCGTGCAGGTAGATCAACGAGTACAGCAGGTCAGGATCGTCCGGGGCCTGCTGCAAGCCACTGCGCAAAGCACTGATGGCCTCGTCACGACGATTCAGGCGCGACAACAACAGGCCCTGGTTGTAGCGAATACGGGTGTTGTTCGGTAACGCCACGGCGGCCGTTTCCATCCACTCCAGTGCGGGCTCGGGTTTACCCTGCTCGACCAGCAACAACGCCAGCATGTAAGCCAGGTTGCCATGATCGCTAACTGGCATGTTCTCCAGGGCCAAGCCCTCATGCAGAATCTGCTCGGCATCGTCCAGCCGTTGCGCGGCGCCCAGCAGGGTCACCAGGTTGACCCGCGCGGGGACAAAGTACGGGTCGAACTTCAAGGCCTGGCGATATTCGTCCATTGCCTGGTCATTTCGCCCCTGGCGGCTCAGCAGTACTGCCAGGTTCAGGCGCCCACCTGGCAGGTCAGCGTTACCGCGCAAACGACGCTCGTAGTCAGCCAGCAAGGTGTTGAAGGTCTCGCGCGACTCGGCCGGCAACTGTTCAACCGGAACATCGGCCAACACTCGGACGGTTTCATCGCGCACGGCCAGGGTCGGGTCGCTGAGCAGCGGCAGCAACGGTTGCAGGCGTTGCGCCGCAGGTACACTGGAAAAACCTGATACGGCATAGGCGCGTACCAAGGCACTAGGGTCCTTGAGTGCCCAGCCGAGGCTGATGGTTGATTGACGGCCCAGATCGGCCAGTTGTTCTGCGGCGGTAGCACGCACAATTGCCGGTTTGCCCTGATCCGCCAACAACGCACTGAGTTGGCTGAACGCGATGCCCTGGCCACTGCGCACGGCATGGAAGTTTTCGCCATAGTGCGGCGCACGCTGCGGGGTGCCGAACCAGCCGTCAATGGCTTGCGCCGCCCATCGCGGCTTTTTATCTGTATGGCAGGCGGTACAGGCGTCCGGGCTGCCGTCTTTACCGGCCAGATCCGGCCGCGGTATACGCAAGCTGTGGTCACGCCGCGGGTCCACCACCATGTAGGTCTTGGTCGGCATATGGCAGTTGACGCACTGGCTGCCGGGGCTGCCCGCAGGGTGGTGATGGTGCGCTTGGCTGTCGTAGTCCTTGGTCTGCAGGCTAGGAAAACGGGCTACGGGTGGCTGGCTATTGTGGCATTGCAGGCACAAGCCATTGCCTTCGACTTTGACTTTGTTGGTGTGCGGGTTGTGGCAATCGGTGCAGCCCACACCCGCTGCATACATCTTGCTCTGGGTGAACGAACCATATTCGTAGACTTCGCCGTCAATCTGGCCATCCGCGTGGTACAAACCGCTGCGCAACGTCGCTGGTAGGCTCTGGTCCAGTTGTGGATGGCCGGGCATCTGGCCGACACCCAGGGTTTGCCGACGGCTGTGGCAAAAGGCGCATTGTTCGACCAACCCCTGACTGCCCATTGCCTTGTAGTCCACGGCAAGTCCTATAGCGGCGGCCGAGGCGTCGGTGTTGTCCATGGGGTTTGCCGACTTAGCCGCCTTTGCCCAATCAACATGGGCCTGGCCTGGGCCATGGCAACTTTGGCAACCGACGTTCTTTTCCTGCCAGGTAGAGGCAAAACTATCCTCACTGTCGTTGTAGTTTTTCATCAGCCGGGTCGAATGGCAGTCGGCACACATGCCGTTCCAGTTCTGATAGCGTCCGGTCCAGTGCAACGGATCATTGGGGGCAAAGCGTTGGCCTGGATACAACGAAAACCAGCGTTGCCCGCCCGCGCTTTTGGTGCGACTGTCCCAGGCAATGGTCAGTGCCTGCAGCCGCCCGCGTGGCAAGGACACCAGATACTGCTGCAACGGGTAATGGCCGAAGGTGTAGAGAATCTCAAAGTCGGCAGGTTTGCCCGTCTCGCCTTCGGTGTTGACGAAATAACGTTTACCCTTGCGAAAGAACCGGGCCTTGACCCCGGCCTCATCAAAGCGTGCGTCTTTGAAGTTACCCAGCACGTTTTGCGCAGTGGCATCGCGCATGGCCCAGCCGTGATCGGAGTCTTTCCACTGTTGGGCTTGTTCGCTATGGCAGCCCAGACAAGTGGCCGTAGCGACATAGCCTTGACTCGAACTGGCTGACGCGGGTGCGCGAGCGCTGGATTGGCTGTTAGCCCAGGCCGGCAACAGGCCGGACACCAGTATCAGCATAAGCCCCGACAGAAACCCGCGCCGACAACGAGCCAGCAGACTTCCCTTTGCCTTGCAACGCCCCATTCCTTGCTCCACGGTCATTTCATTTCGCCCTGTGCCGGGCGCTATTGGCTTGTACTGTGTTTGCCGCGTGCTTTAGGCTAGTGCATCTTTTGCCAATAGCTGAGGTGAAATTCCAAAAAGACCTAACATCTATTGCGAATTTGTCAGCGTCTGACGGTGCACCCCAGTTCGGCTAACTTTCAGCGATCAGCCCCAGTTTCACTGCCCGCGCCACCGCTGCGACCTTGTTGTGAACACCGAGTTTGGTCATTGCATTGCGCAAATGAAAGTTCACCGTAGAGCAAGACAATCCTAAAATTTTCGCCACGTCCTCAGCGCATTTACCGTGGGAGGTCCACTGTAATACCTCAATTTCACGCGCGCTCAGATGCAGCTCGAGTGTTTGCTGGCGTGCATCTTGTGCCTGGTGGATATGCAGGAATGTGCCCAGCAACTGGATGTCACCGGCTTTCTCATACAACTCATGAGTGCACAGCGTCGGCTCGCCACGTGCAACACTGAATACACTGAACACTCCTGTACTGTGGCTGCCCTGAGACACACCGCACCGCAGACCGTGGGCTTGTGCTTCCTGCCAGAGTTGCGGAGTATCGGCGAACAGCGCGTCAGTCCAGCACACCGGTAGCAGCGAGCGTCGACACGCGCCAACCCGTGGATCGCACTCGGCATAGTTCCGGGCGGTGTAGCGCTCAACCCAAGCCGCAGGGCAAGTGCTTAACAGTACGGGATGAGGGTGAAGGCTGTTCCAGGAGAGAAAACTGCAGAAATCGAATCCCAGGTCCTTCACTCCCTCGCACGCATAGTCAAATGCGTTTGACAGCGTTGCTGCATGACTCAGGTTTTCCCAGGTTTTGTCGCCCATTTCCACCCTACCGTCTCCCTGCTCCATAAGCGTGGCCCAGTCAAACTTGAACCCCTTGGTACTGCTCCTGCCCCTCAACTGTAGGTTGAAGGATGAATAACCGCTACTTCAATAAACATTTTGTTTATTTTTTAATCTCAAATTGCCATACCTGTAAATGCCTTGATGGCTGTATTTATAGCCCCTGACAATGAGCCCGTCAGCCTGCACCTCGTTTTAAAAGTGGACAGATAAAGTTCAACAATTTATGTTCCACGGCAACTATCGGAAAATATACATCTCGACAGTTACGCGCACATTTAAAGTTGCAAGAACACCCTTACAACTTACTCAAAGCGCAAACAAATCAATCAGTGCGCCAACAAGGATGTGCGACGCCTGAGGACGTGCCGGCGGTAAAAGCTGGCACCCCACTCATACGACATAAGGACCATGTGCCATGCCCAAGCATGATTTCCAGTTGACCTATTCCATCCCCGATACACTCGACGGCAGTTCAACCACGGCGCGGGAAAAAATGCGCAATTACGCTGATTGGGCGACCGTCACGGATATCGACACGACCCTGACGGGCCAACTGCCACTTCATGGCCTGCTTATCGAAAAACGCCAGCAAGCGGAACGAGAGGTAAAGAAGGTTATCAAGGAAGTGCTCGAACAAAGTCGCAAGCGCAGCTCGCTGACGCTGCATGCCAGCCTGATGGTATGCGGGCTGGGAGAACACATCCGCTTTGATGTCAACGCATAGCTGATGCATCAGCGTACACGCCCGCCCCTGTAAGGCGGTCGTGTACGCTGATGTCGTGCTGTTCTATAAACAGGCCGGCTCAGCGAACCATATGCAAGTAATGTAAATGCCGCTCGTACTGGTCGAGGATATCGCCGATCACATCTTCACGGCTCCAACCCATGATGTCGTAATCCTGACCGCCTTCGCGTAGATGCACTTCAGCGCGGAAATACTTGCGCGCATCACTGTTGTCATCACTTTCCTGCAGCACAAAGCTAGGCATAACGAACGCCCTGGGCCGTACTTCGTAAAGGAACCGCCCTTCTCCAGCGTGATCCAGCTCCAGGGTGATGCGTCCATCGTCCTGCTCTTGAATCGTCACCTCATACCCCTGTTTGCGCAGCTCCCCGGCGACTTCCTCACAGGCAGGCTTGACCACTTCACCAATGAAGCGGGTAACGTGCGAGCGCTTCGGCATCATCGCGATATTACGCAGGCGTCGCTGCCAGCCGCCGAATGAGTGGGCCACGTTGCGCGGCGACGGTAACGCCTGGTAACGCAGGCCTTGACGTGTGGCATCCAGGTTCAAGGCGCGGAACAGCCCCCAGATCGAGGCCAGAAGAATGATCGAGAACGGTAGCGCACTGGCAATGGTCGCGGTTTGCAGGGCCTTCAAACCGTTGGCCAGCAGCAGCGCTACTGCCACTACGCCAATGCTCACCGACCAGAAGATGCGTTGCCACAACGGTGAGTGGTCATGCCCTGAGGAAGCCAACATATCCACTACCAGCGCGCCTGAGTCAGCGGAGGTGATAAAAAACACTACCACCATCAACACTGCAACCATCGACACCACGCTGGACATCGGAAAGTGTTCGAGGAAGGCGAACAATGCCAATGAGCTGTCCTGCCCCACCACCACGGCCAAATCCTTCACGCCCTCGTTGAGGATCATATGCAACGCCGAGTCGCCAAACACGGTCATCCACAACAGGGTGAACCCGGCTGGCACGAAGAGCACGCCACAGATGAATTCGCGAATGGTCCGCCCGCGCGAAATGCGCGCGATGAACAGGCCAACGAAGGGTGACCAGGACAGCCACCAACCCCAGTACAACAGGGTCCAGCCGCCGATCCAGTCAGTGGGCTCATAGGCGTAGAGGTTGAACGTTTTGTTGACGATCTCAGAAAGATAGGCGCCGGTGTTCTGCACATAGGCCTGGAGCAAGAACACCGTGGGCCCGAGCAACAACACAAACAGCATCAGCACCAGTGCCAATACCAGGTTGAGCTCCGACAGCATCCGCACGCCCCGATCCAGGCCGCTGGCGACCGACAGCGTGGCCAGGCCACAGGTGACGGTAATCAGGATGATCTGCACCGTGGTATTGATCGGCACACCAAACAGCTGGTGAAAACCACTGTTGATCTGCAACACTCCATAGCCCAGCGAGGTGGCCACCCCGAACACCGTACCGATGATCGCGAACACGTCCACCGCGTGCCCGATCGGGCCGTAGATACGCTCACCAATCAATGGATACAGCGCCGAGCGCAATGTCAACGGCAAGCCCTTGCGGAAGCTGAAGTAGGCCAGGATCAGACCGACGATGGCATAGATCGCCCACGCATGCAGCCCCCAGTGGAAGAAGGTGATCTTCATCGCCTCCCGGGCGGCCTGCACGGTGCCGGATTCACCCACCGGCGGGCTGGTGAAGTGCATGACCGGCTCGGCGACCCCAAAGAACATCAAACCGATGCCCATTCCCGCCGAGAACAACATGGCAAACCAACTGCGACTGCGGTATTCCGGCTCGCTGTGGTCAGGGCCGAGCTTGATATCGCCGTAACGGCTGACCGCCAGAAACACCGCGCTGATCAAGATCAACGCCACTGCCAGAATGTAAAACCAGCTGGCGTTGGTGATGATCCACTGCTGGATATGGTTGAACTGAGATTGCGCGTGCTCCTGAAAAGCCACGGCATAGAACACCAGCAACAGAATAAGCACAGCGCTGGTGTAGAACACCGGTGGATTAAGGGTGCTCCTTGGCTTGGTCGGGTTTTCCATCAGGCGGGTCTCTCCGTTGCAACAATAAACATCAGCAAACATCCAGCGATACCGGACGATCACGCGTGTGCACAGCGTAGCTTACCGCGCCTTTAGCAAACTACCGGCCACCGCTGTCTAGAAGCGTCACAATCAACTGGCGACATAGACGATGATCGGGCCGCACACCGCCAGCAGTACATTGGAAATGGCATAGCAGACAGTGAAACCAATCACCGGCGTGTTGCTCCCGGACTGTTCAATGATCTTGTTCATCGACGCGGCTTCCGTCTGGGCGCCTGCCAGCGCACCGAACAACACCATTGGGTGCAAGCGCAGGACATATCGCCCGAAATACAGCGACACCAGCGGTGGCAACAAGGTCACCACCACCCCGGAAATCAGCAAGGCAACGCCTTGGCTCTGCATCGCGGTGATGGCGGCCGGGCCCGCCAGCAGGCCGACCACAGCACCGAAAGCAGTCAGCCCGAACTCTGAAAACGCCCACTGCGCAGCGGCCGGCAAGGCACCTACCTCGGGGTGGCGAGAGTTGTACCAACCGATCAACAGGGCAACCAACAACACCCCGCCGCCCACGCCCAGCTCGATGGGAATCATGCCGATATGCGTCGAGAGCATGCCTACCAGCGCGCCCACGACCATGCCCAGGCTGTGTACGGCGATATCGCTTTTGTAGCTGTGCTCGCGAATCCGTCCCAGTTGGTGCGCCAACGCGATAATGCTTGAGGTGCGCCCGGTGAGCGAGATGACATCCCCTTTGCGCAGCACCGTGTTGGGTAGCATGGGCAATTCCAGGCCCTGGCGGGTAATGGTGGTGACGAAGCAGCCCATGCGCTCCGAGCCCAACAATGCAGCCTTGATTTCATGCACCGTTTTGCCGGCCAAAACGGCGCTGGTCAGCACCACGTCGGCGCTGCGGGTGGGAAAGGACAGCGATTGTTGGTGGTCGATTTCCGGGCCCAGCCATTGCGCCAGTACGCCAACGTCTTCACGCAAGGCATAGACCCCGACGATATCGCCGCTTTGCAGGACTAAACCTGTGTCACGTTCAAGGACCAGGTCGCCGCGTACCACGCGCTCGATGGTGATGTTCGCGTGACGGCGCTCAAACTCGGCGATCGACATGCCATTGGCGCTGTCGGCCACGCGATGGGCGCGCACCACGATGCGGGTATAGGGAATGGTGATGATGTCTTCGTTGCTGGCGATGCCCAACTCCAGTTCCAACTCCCGGGCAGAGGTGCGCAGGTCCACACCCAACAGCTTGGGCGCAATGGTACCGACGAAGACAATCAAACCAATGGTGCCAAACAGGTAGGTAATGGCATAGGCAATTGCCATATGGCTGTAGAGCTGATTCTTCGCCACTTCATCCAGCGGTAGCTGGGCGATGGCGCTGCTGGCGGTCCCCATGATCGCGGTATCGGTCAGGGCTCCGGCGCCTAGTCCTGCGGTGAAGCCTGCATCGAAGTGATACACCGCGTTCATCATCAGGATCGCCCCTAGCGCCGTGGCACACAGCACCACCGAGAACAACACCAGCTTCAGGCTGCTGCGGTTCAGGCAACTGAAGAACTCAGGGCCGCTTTTGAAGCCAACGGCATAGATGAACAGCACAAAAAACACTGACTTGAGCGTTTGCGGCACCTCAAGGCCGATCTGGCCGATGATCAAGCCCATCAGCAAGGCACCGGCTACCGAGCCCAAATGGAAACTGCCCAGCTGGATTCGGCCGATCAACACGCCCGAGGCAATGGCCAGGAACACCGCAATCTCGGGGTTGGAGCGCAACGCATGAAGCACAAAGTCGATCATTGCTCGACGCCTTTTTCGCTTGGAGCCTGCGCGGGTGCAGTAAACCAGCGCTCCTTGGGCACGCGTTTCTCTTGCTCGGGATCGCCCAGGTAATGCGGCGACATGATCTGCACACCGTACTCATTGAAGACGTCTTGAATGTTGGCATGCAGCAAGGTCAGCAGCTCGGCACGTGGCCGTGGTTCGCTGGGCACCGCCTGGGCGACCAGGCGGTACTCCGGATAGAAGTCCGACAGTGCCGTCTGAAACACCTGCGGGCTGGGGCTCTGCAAAATCCCGGCGGTGCGTTGCGCCGCTTCCAGCAGCATCGCCTCGACCTGGCGCCAGGGTGTGTCGTAGCCAATGGTCACTACGGTGTCCACCACATAGCCCGCGCCCTGCACCACCCGCGAGTAGTTCTTGGTTACCGCTCCGGTAATCATCGAATTGGGGATGGTCAAGACCTCTCCCAACCCGGTGCGAATGCTGGTGGTGAACATGCCCAGCTCCGTCACCGTCCCCTCATGCTCGCCAATGCGCACAAATTCCCCAGGGCGCAATGTGCGGGTGTACGTCAGGATCAAGCCGGCAGCGGCCTGCCCTACGACACTGGAAGCGCCGAGCGAGATCATCAGGCCAATCAGCACTGACAGGCCCTTGAACGCCTCGGTGCCAGCGCCAGGCAGGTAGGGATACGCCATTGCCAAGGCAAACAGCCAGATTGCCAGCGAGGTCAGGCGAGTGGTTGGCTGCAAGGTTTCATGGTTGAGCCAGGTGATGGTCCCGGGCTTGGCCAGCCGCTCCAGCACACGTTTGCTGAAAGCGCTGATGCCGCGAGCAATGAAGAAAATCATCAGGGCAATGACCAACCCCGGTATGGCGCTGACGATGGCATCGAGGACGTAACGCAACAGCTCCAGCAGGTAATGATCGAGGCTTTCCCCCCAGGGCCGGGTGTAAGGAAAGCGCTGCAAGACGAAGGTCAGCCATTCATAAGTGAGCAACAGCACAATCGACCAGTACAGCAACGCCAGCAAGCGCCTGATCAGCGGAAACAGGTTGCTGGTGTCCAGCAATGGGGTTTCACCGACTTTAAGCACATCGTGGTGACGCCGTATGCGTTTGGGCAGCCAAGACAGCAGTTTGCGCCGGACAAAGCCTGCCAGGCGCAGCAAACCGATATACAGCAGCGTTGCCACTGCGCTCAGCCCCCCTGCGGTCACCAGAAAACGCACACTGCGCGCTTGTCTGGACTCATTCACGACCTTTTCCAAGTGCTGGCCGGCTTGCGCTGCAGCCTCGGCAACTGAGAGCTCTTGACCTGCATCCTTGGGCGTTACGATGAACGCCCGGCGTTCGCCAAGCAGCACCAGGTAGCTGTCTTGAATGGTATCCAGGCGCACCAGTGGATCTTCAGTACCGTCGAGGGTTTCATTGATCACTGTCTGCGCACGTTGGGCACGTGCGGCGGGGGTTTCGCCGAGTACAGTGGCCTGAAAGGTAATAATGCTGCGATTGGCAATCTTCAGCTCGGCCGGTGGCGCCGTCACCTCCGACGAATCTTGCGCGGCATACACAGGGAAGTGAAAAGCAGCCCACAACAGGAAAAAAACGCGCACATACCAGCGCTTCACCCAACTCTCCATGACTCTTGCTCCAGCCAGATTCCCTTGTCAGGGCACAACCGTCGTCTACGGCACATTCGTGGCCAGTGACTGCATCGCACCTGCCGCTCGCGTTGAGCAGGCAACGTCAGGATAGACCGGGTTCTACGCTTGCACCTGCCGCTTGCAATCGACTATAGAGCCGCTCCTCAGAACCGCCCTACAAGGCTAAAAAAAACGACTAGGCTATTTTTGATACCCAGCAACGCCAGCCCCTTCCCTAATCAGCATCTGAGGGACTGACCGCTGTGTGGCGACGCCCCTGATGGCCTGCCCTCTCCCAGGGCTCAGAGTGATGATGTGGACATGACGACCCAGCCCCGTTCTGCCGTGCCTACTGCGTTCAAACCCCAGCGCCAAGCCATGGCTCTGGAGCCACGCATCTTGTTTGACGGAGCTGCCGCCAGCGCAGCGGCGGACCAACAGCATCAGGACAGCGGCGACAACGCCGATGCCAACAGCGCCCACGCCACCCCCACCGAAGCCCCCACCGAAGCCCGCAGCGAACCCGCTCAGCAACCCTCCGCTGCCCGGCACCTGTTGGTCCTTGATAGCCGCATCGAAGGCCGCGAACAGCTCACCGCCAAACTGCCCGGCAATGTCGACGTACTGGTGGTAGAAGCGAATGAGGATGGCTTGGCGGCGATTTCCACTGCCTTGGCGCAACTGGGCCAGGTCGATTCCATCCAGATACTCTCCCATGGTGCCTCAGGCGAATTCAGCCTGGGCAAGACCACCCTGAACGCTGACAATATCGAACAGTTTTCCCAGCCACTGAGTCAGTGGCGCCAATCCTTGAGCGAAGGCGCAGACATCCAGCTGTATGGCTGCAACGTCGGTGCCGGCAGCGACGGGCGCACCTTGGTCGATGAATTGTCACGCTGGACCGGCGCCGATGTTGGCGCCTCCAACGACAATACTGGCAGCGCCCGCGCTGGCGGTGACTGGAACCTTGAAGTCAGCCGAGGCGCGATCGATAAACCCATTGCCCTGACCGCCACCGCCATGGCTGGCTATGACCGCCTGCTGGCTGCTGGCCCGACTACCGACCTGTCGGGTGGCGCCAACGTCCTGATCGGCGATACCTTCAGCTTTACCGTGACCTTTACCAACAGCACCAGCGACACCGGCTATGCCCCCTTTGTCGACCTGTTCTTGCCAGCCACAGGCAAGGACGGCGCCGGCTCGCAAATCGATGATGGCATCACCTTTGTATCCGCCACCTACCTGGGGCAACCACTGACCGCGCATGTGTTGACCTTCGATGCCAATGGCCGCGCCAACCACCCCTTGGCTGTCGGCACCGACGGCAAGCCACTGGTCATCAATGCCGCCGATTTCGGCATGCGTGCGGGTGATCAGATGGTGGTCCTGGAACTGCCGTTTGCCAGTGTCAGCCAGGGTCAGCCGCCCATCGCCATCCAGGTCACGGCAAGCCTGAGCAATCTGGCCGACACCGACTTTTCCTTTTCCGGCTCAACCCCGGACCTGACCATCCGCGCCCGTAGCGGCTTTCAGTACGGCAACGACTCGCTGAACAACCCCGCCAGCGATCCAAGCATCGTTGAGCCTGCGGCCAACGCCGACAGCTATCTGGTGCACCCGACAGTGATCACCGTCGATCAAGTGGTTACTACCCCGGAAGGTGAAACGGCTACCGGCCCCAACTTCAAGCGCGACCTTGACGTCACCATCACCCCGGCCGATGAACAGACCCTGACCGATGTGGTGATCAAACAACCGGTGCCGGACAATGTCATCGTCACCGCCATCACTCCTGGCGGGGGTGGCACCCTGGCCTCGATCACCCTCTACGATGGCCGCGCCGTCACCAACCCGGCGCTGATCCAGGCAATTCTTGCGCAAAACAACGACGGCAACCTGAGCAACGACCTGTACATTCGTGAGTTCAGCGTCCGTTACCCGACGATCAGTGGCCCGACCAGCACCAACGTGCAATTTTTCGTGCCCGAAGAGGATGCCGACGGCGTACCGGTGATCAGCCCGGTGAGCGGCAACGACGTCACCATTACCTTCGACGGCCCCAGCGCCACCGGCAGCTGGCAACCTCTGGACCCGCGCGATGCAGCCAGCGGCCAGATCGACTTCACTGGCCAGGGTCAGGATGTCAGCTTTATCGCCAAGTCCATCACCCTGGAAAAACAGGTCACCGTCACCGTTGACGGCGGCAGTGCCGGCATCAGTCCGGGTGACACGCTGACCTACGACCTGAAGATCGCCCTGTCCGATTACTTCGCTTATGGCGAGACGTTTCTTGGCGGTGGCAGCTTCGTCATCGCCGATGGTTTGAGCGACGGCCAGAACCTGGTGGCTAACAGCCCTACCCTGACCCTGACGGTCAATGGCGTTACCCAGAGCATTACTCTGGTCCGCAGCAGCGTGGTCAATAGCGACGGCACTACCTCGATGGTCTTTGACATTGGCCAGTCGATGCGCAATGCCTTCGCCACGCGCACCTGGCTCAACGGTGACCTGGCCTTCGATGACTTGCTTCAGGGCGCGACCCTGGCGGTGATCAGCTATCAGGCCCGAGTTGCTCAAAGCTATACCCCACCCGCCGGCAACCCGCACAGTGAAATCAACGAAGGCGACCCGTTGGGCAACCAGGCCACCGTCACCGCCACCGTGCTGCTGGATCCGCTGAACCTCAGCGGTCAAGACCAGAACGACAGTTCCAGTACCCTCTCGCGTATCCCCAACAGCCAAGTGCAGATCGACCTCTCCGACCTCAACGGCAACGGTGCTCCTGCGCCCGGCACGGAGCTGCGCCCCGGTGACAGCGTCACCTTCCGCTTGAGCTATGACCTGGTGACCGGCGACTACGAGAACTTCAAGCTCACCGCTTACTTGCCATTGCCGTTGTTCGACCTCAGTGGCCTGGACCTCAACAGCATCTGGCGTCTGGCCACCGGTAACACCAACCCCGACAGCCCCACCTCAGTCACCCTGGGCCCGGGTAACTCGCTGGTGTTCACCTTCGCCGACTACGTCAACCCCGGGGTCAATGGCAGCCGGATCGCGATTGACTTTACCCTGACCGTCAGTGACCAGCCGTTTGCCGACCAGCGTGCGTTCAACGTACTGGGTGAGTCCAGCCAGACCCGCACCCTGGACAAGAGCGTTCTGCAGACCACCGATGACGTGACCCTGATCGCCTCGGTCGCCGAACCGGTCCTGAGTATCAGCCACGGCGTGGTGTCTACCAGCCACGGTACGGTAACCGGCACCACCGGCAGTTGGAATGCCCCCGGTGGCACCGGCATCCCCTTCAACGGCAGCATTACCGACATCACCGCCGTCAACGGTAATGTCAGCGGTATCGATGCCAATGACCGCCTGCGCCTGGCTACCGCCATCGAAAACCTTGGCGGCGGCAATGCCTTTGACGTCAGCACACGAATCACCTTGCCTCCTGGACTGTCATTTGTCGGTGGCAGCCTGTCGGCGGCCAATCTGCTGATCTACCGGGGTGACGGCACGCGCCTGATCGCCGGCACCCATTACACCGTCAACAACGCCACCAATACCATCACCTTTATCGACAGCGCCGGTGTCGGCGCCCTGCTCGCCGGCCGTCCCGGTACGGCTGCCGACACCAGCGGCGCCAACCTGGTGGTAATTACCTACGAGGTCAACGTCGCCTCGTCCATTGCCGCCAGCAGGTCCCTGCAGAGCACCGCGCAATTGACTGGCTACGCCAGTGTCGAGGGTGGGCAGAACTTCCTCGGGGCGACGCCCTTGAGCGACTTGGCCAACCAGCAGGTCGCCGCTCCGACGATCACCAAGACCTATGCCGGCGGAAGCCTCGACAACAGTGACTCAAGCGCCAGCCACACCACCGGGGCAAACCTGGTGGTGGGCGAAAGCATGCTCTATGACATTGTCGTCACCCTGCCCGAAGGCACCACGCAGACCTTGCGCATCGATGACCTGATTCCGCCCGGCATGCGCCTGGATACCAGCTTCAACAATCAAGGCTATCTGCTGATCACCACCGCCGGGGGTGTACTGGCGCAAAACTTCGGCGGCACGGTCACCATTGGCAGCCTCACCGCACCGTCAGGCACGTTGGGCGCTGACGGTGTTGACGCTCGGTTTACCTTTACCGTCTCCACCACCAGCGGTGACAACAACACCGCCAACAACAGCTTCGTCATTCGCCTGCGCCTGGTGGCCAGCAACGTGACCAGCAACCAGACCAGCGCTGTGCGTCTGAATGATGCCACCCTCACCTACAGCGACCCTGACGGTGATACGCCCAACGCCAGCACGCCGGTCAACCGTGACGTAGCGGTTACGGGAAGCAAGCCCAGCGTGACCATTCAGGAACCCACCCTGCAACTGGGCCAGCAATTGATCACCCCACCAGGGATCGGCTTCGACCAAGGTGACCCGCTTGAATACACCATCACCCTCACTAACGGCTCTGCCGGTAGCGACTACGATGCCTACGACATCGCCTTCAGCAGCCAGCTGCCAACCGAACTGGACCAACTGACCCTGGTCAGCGTGATCTACACCGTCAATGGCGTCAGCACCAACATCACTGGCAGCTTCAGCCTTGACCCGAGCGGCCGCACCCTGGTCAACAGTGGCAATGTCGACATCGCCAAAGGCGGCAGCGTGGTCATCCGTGTGTCTGGCGTGGTCAATGCCACTGGCGCCTCGGTGGCGCAATTCGACAACCTCGCCCAAGTGCGCTGGACCAGCCTCAATGGCAACAGCAGCGCAGGTGCCGATCCGGCTGGCGAGCGCACAGGCCAGGATGGCCCACTCAACGGTGGCACCCTCAACGACTACCGCCGCGACAGCGTGCTGATCATCCCGGTCGCCCAGGGCATCAAGTTTTCCCGGGTCGGCGGCCTGCCCGACACCAGCGCCCCCAACCCGACCAATGCCCTGCAAGAGACGGCGGCCATCGGTGAAATCATCCGTTACCGCGCCACGGTGTTGGTGCCCGAAGGCAATAACCCCAATTACCAGCTGGTGATTACCCTGGGTCAGGGCCTGACCCTGGCGGACCTGAGCACGATGCGCATCGGTTTTGTCTCCGACGGCGGCCTGGTCACCAGCCTGAGTGACTTGATCACCAGCGGCACCTTGCAGATCATCGGCAACGAGGACAGCCCCGAAGCCCAGTTCATCACCCCGGACCTTTCCGGCGCGGCGCCCACCGGGGTACTCAACTCGGCTTACGTGCAACTGAGTACCGATGCCAACGGCAACCAGATCATCACCCTCAACCTGGGCAATATCACCAACGGCGCCTTTGGCGGCGGTAACGATGGCAACGATGACGACCTAGAAGGCATCGTGGTGGAGTTCAGTGCCAGGGTCGACAACCGGGTCGAGAACCAGGCCGGCGATGTCCTCGGCGCCACGGTTCAGGATCGGGTAGACGGTATTACCCGCGCCACCAGCAACACCTTGAGCGAACGTATCGTCGAAGCTGGTTTTACCGGCCTGAACAAACAGGTCACCGACTTCAGCCCCAATCCGGGCACTACCCTGGGCAGCGCAACGGTCAGCGTCAGCTTTACTGCCAGCGGGGGCCTACCGGCGTATGACGTGCACCTGACTGACGGCTTCCCGACGGGCAGCAACTACAACCTGATCAGCATCACCATAGGCAGCACCACCTACGGCCCAGGTAACCTGCCGGCTGGGGTGACTTTCAGCACCAGCGGTGGCCTGAGTGTGGACATTGCCCGGGTCGACATCGGCACCCAGGTCCGCGTGTTGTACTCGGTCAGTGTCCCCAATGGCACAGCCATCGCCAGCAGCGATGCCAGCTTGAGCTGGAGCAGCCTGCCAGAGACGTTCACCAGTTGGGGTGGCTCAGCCGTAGGAGCCGACAGCAGCGCCAGCGGCGAGCGTACCGGCGCCAACGGCCCTGGTCCGGATGCCAGCACCCTGAACAACTATGTGCTGCGCGAAGGTGCGGGCCTGGGGATCATCAGTGGCACGCTTTGGAACGATACCGTCACTGCCGCCACAGCGCCTAACGACGCCACCCCGGATGTGGATCCGGTACCCGGCACACCTGGCTATGAACTGGCCGTACCCAACCAGACAATCAACCTGATCTGGGCGGGTACTGATGGCATCCTCGGCAATGCTGACGACAAAACCTTCAGCACCACCACCGACAGCAATGGCCGCTTTACGTTTGGCGTGTTGCCCTCTGGTCTGTACCGCCTGGACGCCCCCACCACGGTCAACAGCATCGCCCAGTTCGGCGAGTTGCGCCTGCGCATAGACACGGACGCAGGCACACTCGGCCAGGTGGGCGTGACCCTGGGCGAAGGCAGCACTGCGCAGGCCAACTCAGGGTATGTCGAACTCAATGACGCGCCAGTCAACAGTCTGCCCGGGCTGCAGAGTGGCCTGGAGGATGTGCCGCTGGCAATCCCCGGCATCCGTGTCAGTGACATCGATGCCGAGCGCGATCCGGACGTCAATGGCCGCGCGATCCAGGTCACCCTCACGGTCACCCACGGCACCCTGTCGCTGACCGGAACTACCAGCGGCGTCACAGTCGGTGGCAACGGCACAGCAACGCTGGTGCTACTGGGCCGAATCGCCGACATCAATGCGGCGTTGGCCGGTCTGAGCTACCTTGGCAACCTGAACTTCAACGGCAATGACTTTCTTCAAGTCACCACCACTGACCAGGGCAACTACGGCGATTTCGATGGTAACGGCGTACCTGGGCAGGCGACCGATGCGCGCACCGACCGAGACGTTCTAGTGATCAACCTCGCCCCAGTCAATGATCGGCCAGCGGCCGTGAATGACAATGCGACTGCGGTCGAGGCTGGCGGTACCGATAACCGCCTGGAGGGTGTGGACCCACGGGGTAATCTTCTCGATAACGACACTGATGTCGACATCCCCACCAATGGCGACTTCCTCAACGTGGTCTCGGTGACTTCACCGCTGGGCGTGGTGGTATCGGTGCCGGTGGTCGGCTCGGTGGAGGTCATTGGCCGCTACGGCAAGCTGGTGATCCAGGCCAATGGCGCCTATCAGTACATCGTCGATAACAACAACGCCGAAATCCAGGCGCTGCGCCTGGCCGGCGACCAGTTGACCGAGGTCTTCAACTATACCGTCTCCGACATCGGCCTGGGCGGCGCACCGTTGCAGTCCAGTGCCACCTTGAACGTGTTGATCCAGGGTGCCAACGATGCCCCGGACGCGGCAAATGATACCGCCACCGCCATTGAACAAGGCGGCGTCAACAACACTGACAATGGCAACCCCAATGACACCCCGCCCAATGGCTTCCCGATTGACGGGGTCAACCCGACGGGCAATGTGCTGACTAACGACAATGATGTCGATGGTGGCGAGCGCGCAACCGATCCGATCGATTACGGTGAGACCCAAGCGGTTACTGGCGTGCGACCCTTGCGTGAAGCAGCCAGTGGGCCGCTGACCGTGGTGCCTGCCGGTGGGTCGATCAGCGTCACCGGCACCTACGGCACCCTGACAATTGCTTCCGATGGCACCTATACCTACGTGATCGACAACAGCAACACTGCCGTGCAGCGACTGGGCCCGAATGACACCCTGACCGAGTACTTCAGTTACCAGGTCACCGATCAACTCGGCCTGAACGACCTGGCTGAACTGCGCATTACCGTGGTCGGCAACTACGACAACCCTGTGGCCAGCGACGATCAAGCGGCCGCTCAAGCCGGGGCCAGTAACGCCGCCCCGGAAAGTAACCCGACTGGCAACGTCATTCTGTTTCCCAGCCGTCCGGGACCGATCAACCAGCCTGGCGGCACCGGCGTCGACCTGGATGTGGACCGCGCCGATCGTCCGAGCTCAGTGCTCAAGGTCAACGGTATCCGCAATGGCCCAGAGCTTGCCGGCGGCATCCTGACTACGGTGGGCACTGGCGCGGTAATCGTCCAGGCAAATTTCGCCCAGTTCGACAACGGCGATCCCGTGGGCAGTTCAGTGAACTACGGCACACTAACCATCAACCCCGACGGATCATTCAGTTTCGACGTCAACAGTGACAACCCTGAAATCGTCGCCCTGGCGCGTGGCGCGACGATGAACGTCATTTTTACCTACCAGGTGGTCGACTCGGCTGGGCTTACCGACACCGCGCAACTGGTGATTGTGGTGCGCGGTGCCAACAATCCGCCGCACGCGCAAGATGCCGTGGCGTTGGCCACCGAAACAGGCGGGCTCAACAACACTGCAGCCGGCGTCGACCCCGGCGTACCTCCGGCCCCGGGGCGGCAAGTCAGCTTTGTCGACCCTGACGGCGATCCGGTCAGCGTAACCGCTGTGCGCACCGGTCGAGAGACGGACACCGGCACCGCCGGGGTCGTCGGCAGCGCGCTCAACGGTAGCTACGGCGCACTGACGATCAACGCCGATGGCACCTATCGCTATGTGGTCGACAACGATAATCCCGAGGTCGACGCCCTGCGCGGACCGGATGATCTGTTGGTCGAAGTCTTCACCTATCGGGTCACCGACGCCGATGGTGAGTTCGATGATGCGCAGATTATCATCGTCATTCGTGGCCAGAACGATAACCCGGTGGCCGACAACGACGTGGCCGAGGCGGTAGAGGCCGGTGGCGTCAACAACGCCAGCGGTGGCAGTGACCCGAGCGGTAATGTGCTAGACGATGACACCGATGTCGATGGCGGTGCCGGCGACCCGATCGACTATGGCGAAACCAAAGCGGTGAGCGCGGTACGTACTGGCGCTGTTGAGGGTGCCGGGACTGCCGGCACCCTGGGTAACGAATTGCGCGGCACCTATGGTTGGCTGACCCTCAATGCCGATGGCAGTTACAGCTATCGCCTGGACAACAGCCTGGCGGCGGTGCAGGCCCTGCGACCGGGTAATACACTGATCGAAACCTTCAATTACACCGTGGTCGATACCGCAGGCGCCACCGACACCGCGCTGTTGACCATCACCATTCGCGGCAGCAACGATGCGCCGGTGGCCAACAACGACAACGCCATCGCGGTCGAGGCCGGTGGCTTGAACAACAGCACCGCCGGCACTAACCCGAGCGGCAACGTGCTCAGCAACGACACCGATGTCGACCGCTTCGGTGAAACCCTGACGGTGACTGGCGTGCGTCAGGGACTGAGCATCGGCAGCCTCGGCAACAGCTTTGCCGGCGAGTACGGCAGCCTGACGCTCAATGCCGACGGTAGCTACAGCTACCTGATCGACAACTCCGATCCTCTGGTGCAAGCCCTGCGCAGGGCCAGCGATACCTTGCGCGAGACCTTCACCTACACCATCCGTGATCTGACCGGCGCCACCAGCACCGCCACCTTGACCATCACCCTCCAGGGGCGCAACGACAACCCGATAGCCGTCAACGACAGCGCGGTGGCTGTCGAAGCCGGCGGCACTAACAATGGGACTGCCGGTGTCGCCCCTACCGGTAACCTGTTGAGCAATGACCGCGATGTCGATGCGGGGGACACCAAGTCCGACAATGGCATTCGTATCGGCGGCATCCTTGCCGGTGGCACCTTTGTTACGGTCAACGGTAGCCAGATCATACGCGGCACCTACGGCACTCTGACGGTGTTCACCAACGGCGACTACCGCTACCTGGTCAACAATGACTTGGCTGCCGTCCAGGCGCTCAAGCCCGGCGATACCTTACAGGAGCTGTTTACCTACCGCATGCGTGACGCCGCTGGCGCCCTGGGTGTGGCGCAACTGACCCTGACCATCGAGGGGGCCTGGGATGCGCCGGTAGCGCGCAACGACATCGATCTGGGCGTCGCCGACAATGGCGATGGCCGGGTCCTCAATCCCAGCGGCAACGTGCTGCCCAACGACAGCGATGTCGACCAAGGGGACCAACTTACAGTCACAGGTATCCGTACCGGCGCTGAAAGCGGCACTGGCGTTGCCGGCACCGTTGGCAACGTATTGATCGGCCAATACGGCACCCTGGTTATCAATGCCGATGGCAGCTACACCTACACCATCGATACCTCCAATCCGGCGGTACTGGCCCTGGACCTCTTGCAAACCGTGGTTGACCGCTTCACCTACGAAGTTACTGATCGTGGCGGGCTCAGCGACCTTGCCCAATTGTCAATCGTCATCATCGGCCGCAACGATGCCCCTCACGGTACTGACGACAGTGCCACGGCCATCGAGGCCGGTGGCTTGAACAACGCCACGCCGGGCCTGAACCCCAGCGGCAATGTTCTGACCAACGACGGGGACCTGGAAAACGACACCCTCACCATTTCGGCGATCCGCACTGGCAGCGAAACCGGCAGCGGTACCGACGGCACGCTGGGCACCAGCCTGCGCGGGCTGTATGGCAACCTGGTGATGAACGCCGACGGCAGCTGGACCTACACCGTCGACAACAGCCTGGCAGCGGTTCAGGCCTTGCGCACCAGTGGTCAGGTACTGGCGGACACCTTCACCTACACGGTGGTCGACCCGCATCAGGCCGACGACACCGCACAATTGCGCATTACCATCGACGGCCGCAACGATACGCCGATTGCCGTCGACGATAGCAGCATCGCGGTCGAGGCCGGCGGCATCGCTAACAACGCCCCCGGTGTGAACCCTACCGGCAACGTTCTGGACAACGACACTGACGTCGACAGCCCAACGCTGGGTGAAACCCGTCAAGTGTTGTCAGTGACCAGTGAAACCGGCACCGTCGCCCTCGCCGGCCAGACACTGGTGGGGCGTTATGGCCAGTTGGTGCTCAATGCCAATGGCAGTTACCGGTACGTGCTGGACAACAACAATCCTGTGGTCCAGGCCCTGCGCACAGCAGGACAAACCCTGCGCGAAGTTTTCACCTACCGCATGCACGACACCACCGGCGCCGAATCTGTAGCACGCTTGAATGTGGTGATTCAGGGGGCCAATGATGCGCCGCTTGCCCGCGACGACAGCAACGTCGCCAGTGATCAAGTATCGGCCCCGCAATCGGTTGGCAACGTGCTGCCCAATGACAGTGATGTCGATGGCGGTGAACAACTCAGTGTCAGCGCTATTCGTACCGGTGCCGAAGCAGGCAGCGGCGCGGCGGGCGTTGTCGGCCAGCCATTGGCTGGGCGCTACGGCACCTTGGTGATCAACGCGGATGGCAGCTACACCTACACCATCGACCAGAGCAACCCCGAGGTGCTGGCCGCCGCCGGGTTGGGGCAAGTCCTCCAGGACGTGTTCACCTATACACTCAGCGACCGCGCTGGCGCGACCGACCTCGCCCAGTTGACCATTACGCTGGACATCGCCGCACCGTTCATTCCCGCCCCCGGTGGCCCTTTCTTCGACCGCGACATCAATGACCCGCTGCAGAATCTGCCGTTGCCCGACGTTGATCCGGCGGTATTCGTTGGCCCGGTGGTGGAACGTGAAAGTCGTCTCCTTGAATTCTCCGGCTGGCAGGCCGATGGCAGTAACCTGAGCTACGGGCGTACGCCTGAGATTCTCAGCGAAACCTTGAACCAGCGCCTTGGCTTGATTCAAGGGCAGTTCGTTGCTGGCGCGGTGCGTGGCAGCCGTCTGGCCAGTGAAGGCGATATGGCCTGGATCCTCGGTCGTCAGTCACGCATCAACCTCAGCGCCGACGGCTTGCTCCCCGACCCTTCAGTGTTCGCCACCGATGCCGCGCACCTGAGCCAGGGTGATGCCCAGTTACCGCCGCCCTCAGAAACACGCGTTGCCTCGGGCTTTCGCGCGCAGCTACGTGAAGCTGCCGAACGCTTGCGCGCTATGGATAACCGTACCAACGAATAAACAAGGACCAAGGACAGACCATGCCAAGACTGCCCCAGACGTTGTTCAGTACGGCCATCGCCTCCACCCTATTGCTGGCCGCGTGCTCTGCGACCAAGCCGCAGCCCTACAGCGAGGATGAGGCACGCCAGCGGATCCTCCACGACCAAACCCAGATGTATGCCAATCAAGAGCCCGTCAGCAAACCCATCACCTTCTACGAAGCGGCGGCGCGGGCCTTGAAGTACAACCTCGATTAC
The DNA here is from genome assembly GCF_050312595.1 of Pseudomonas sp. UM16. Classification (NCBI taxonomy): domain Bacteria; kingdom Pseudomonadati; phylum Pseudomonadota; class Gammaproteobacteria; order Pseudomonadales; family Pseudomonadaceae; genus Pseudomonas; species Pseudomonas sp. UM16. The sequence goes on from NZ_JBNPJT010000003.1 coordinate 181,409, forward strand.
CGCCTCAAATTGATGGAAAGCGCGTTGGCCAGTGACCTGCGCGACGTCTCCAGCCACGAGATGCTGCCGCGCCTGGTGGCCTCGGCCGGCTACGCCGGACGCAACAACGACTCCGGGGGTACCTCGATCGGCATTGAGGACCGCCAGGAAAGCTTGCGCGCCTCCACTTCCGAAGAACGCTATCGCGAACTCTATGGCCTGGGTTTGAGCTGGAGCCTGCTGGATTTTGGCGTGGCCTATTTCCGCACCCAACAGAAAACCGATCAGATCCTCATGGCCGAAGAGCGTCGACGCAAAGTGGCGCAGAACGTCCTGCAGGATGTGCGTAATGCCTATTGGCGCGCCCTCAGCGCGCAACGGCTGATGCCCCAGGTCGACCGTCTGCTGGTGCGCACCCACCAGGCTTTGCTCTCGGCACGCCAGGCCGAGAGCAAAGGCTTACTGCCGCGCCAGGAGATCCTCGCCTATCAGCGTGCCCTGCTCGATTCCATTTACCTGCTGACCGTACGGCGCCAGGATCTGGAGTTCGCCCGTGCCGAGCTGTCGGCACTGATGTCGCTGCCACCGGGCTCACGCATGGTGTTGGCCGACGAGGTCGAACCGAGCCTGCCGCACATGGCACAGAACATCGACCAGCTTGAACAGTTGTCGCTGAAAAACCGCCCGGAAATCATGGAGGAGTGGTACCGCAAGCGGGTCAACGAGAATGATCTGAAGATTGCCAAGGCACAGTTGTGGCCCAACGTCAGCCTGGATTTTGGCTACAAGTACGACTCCAACAAGTACCTCTACAACAGCGACTGGACCGATACCAGCCTACAGGTGTCGATGAACCTGCTGCGCCTGCTGCAACTGCCCTCGCTCAATCGCGCCAGTGAGTCGCAGGCGCAGACCGACGACATGCGCCGGGTGGCCTTGTCCATGGCGATTCTGACCCAGGTGCGGGTCGGCACCCTGCGCTACCAGCTGGCCCGTCAGGAAGTCGAATTTGCCAATCAGAGCCTGCAGGTGGACCAGAGCCTGTTGAACTACGCTGAAGCAGCACGGACCACTTCCTATGGCTCAGAGCTGGAGGTGATTCGCGCTGAAGGCCGTTACCTGCTCTCGCGTTACCAGCGTGAGGCCGCCTACTCCAGTGCTCAGGCAGCCTGGGGCCGGCTGTACAACTCGGTGGGCCTGGACACCCTGCCCAAGGAAATTGAAAAACACGACATCCAGACCCTGGCCCGGGAAATCCAACGGACTCTGGATGATCAGGAACGCAGCAACCTTCTTGTCAGCACGCAAGGAACGCCGAATGCCATACAACCCTGAGCGCCGTTTGCTCGTAGTGATACTGTCGCTGTTAATGACCCCGGCCTTGGCCGCTGAGGGCGAGCCGGCCCTTAACCCAGAGCAACCCGGCACCATCCGCGTATTGCTGGTTGCTGGCCTGGAAACCACCCTCTCCAGCCAGATGAGCGGCACCCTTGGCCAGTTCAATGCGGCGCTTGGCCAGACCGTGGCCAAGGATGCCGTGCTGGCCCGCTTCAACTGCGCCGAAGCCCAGGCACGCGCGCGGGTTGCCGCCGCTGAGCTGACCATGGCCCGGCAGAACCTCGACGCCAAGCGCAACCTGCGCAAACTGGATGCCGTCGGTGACCTGGAAGTGGCCATGGCCAACACTGAACTGCAGAAGGCCGACGGCGCCCGCGCCCTGGCCCAGGCGCAGAGTGGCTACTGTGTGGTGCAAGCGCCGTTTGCCGGGCGTGTTGCCAAAGTCCATGCCAAGCCATTCCAGACCGTGGCAGCCGGTACGCCGCTGTTCGACCTGGTCAGTGATGGTGCGCTCAAGGTGCGCCTGAACGTGCCTTCCAACCTGTTACCGCAGCTCAAGGGCAACCAGGCGCTGGAGGTCGATATACTCGAAACCGGCAAGGTCTACCCCGCGCATGTCAGCGCTATCAATGCCCGGGTCGACGCGGTCGCACAAACGGTGGAGCTGGAAGCCCGGCTGGACGCCGCCCATCCAGAGCTGATCGCCGGCATGAGCGGCACCGCCCGCTTCCCCCGCGCCAATGACTGAGCCGCTACCGCACCCGCAACTGCTGCTGGCCATCGCAGCCCTGCGCGACCGCGCCCTGGCCGCCGACTCGCTCAATGCCCTGGGCTTCTCAATCGCCAACGACCCTTACCCGCTGTTGCAGTACCACCAGGCGCTGGTGTTCCAGCAACAGGGCCAAAACCTGGAGCTGCTCTGTGTGTCGGGCCTGGCCCGGTCCACTGAAGACTCGCCCTATCTGGTCTGGCTGCAACGCGCGGTGCGCTGGATTGCAACCCAGCTTGAAAGCGATCAAGCGTATTGGTTGGCACGCGACGCGCTGACCCCACCGGCGGACATCGAAGAAGGCTGGGCCGAATGGTGGCCTCATGGATTGTGGTGCATTCCATTGCATGGCCGCGACGGTAAGCGCCTGGGTCTGGTGCTGTTTCTGCTCGATGCCGCGCCAGCGCACGCATTGCAGCCGCTGTTCGAAGGCTTATGGCGAACCTGGGCGCACTGCTGGGCGGGCTTTACCAAACAACGCCGGCTGACACGTTGGCGGCCGAGCAAGCGTCAATGGCTGCTGGTCCTTGCGGTACTGGTCGCCTTAATGCTGGTGCCCGTCAGGCAGACCGCTCTGGCGCCGGCCGAGATTATCTCGCGCCAGGCGATGATCATCAGCTCACCGATTGATGGCGTGATCCAGAGCATGCCGGTGCGCCCCAATCAACCGGTGGAAAAAGACACGCCGTTGTTCAATCTCGATGAAACCACCCTCAACAGCCGCGCCGATGTCCTCAGCAAGGAGGTAGCGGTGGCCGATGCTGAACTCATGGCTGCCAGCCAGCGAGCATTCGATAACACCCAGAGCAAGAGTGAGCTGACCCTGCTCAACGGCCGGGTGCAACAACGTCGAGCGGAACTTGCTGCCGTCAGAGCGCAACTACAGCGCACCCAGGTCGCTGCACCGCGGGCCGGTGTGGCGGTGTACAGCGATCCCAACGACTGGCTGGGCAAGCCGGTATCGACCGGCGAACGCATCATGTTGATTGCCGACCCTAAACAGCCGGCCATGCTGATCCATTTACCGGTGGCCGATGCCATTGCCCTGGAGCTGGGCGCCGAAGTCACCTTGTTCCTCACCGCCTACCCCTTGACCCCGTTGAAGGGCCAAGTGCTGGAAACCAGCTACCAGGCACAGGCCAACGAAGAAGGGGTGGTGGCTTACCGCCTGCTCGCCAGCATTGACGGCCACCCCGAACATGCACGGCTGGGCCTGCACGGTACCGCGCGCCTGTACGGCGAACGGGTGGTGCTGGGCTACTACCTGTTGCGCAGGCCGTTTGCCGCGCTGCGGGCTTGGAGCGGCTTATGATCGCCAATCCGGCTGAACTTGCGCCACCGCCGCTACGTGACGACCTGCGTTTGCTGGAAACCGCGCCGGACAGCAATGGCGAGCCGGCCTGGGTGATTCACGACACCGTGCTCAACCGCTTCTTTCGTATCGGCTGGCTGGAGTTCGAATGCCTGTTGCGCTGGGAGCGCACGCCCACTGAAATCTGCCAGGCCATCCATGCCGAAACGCCGCTGCGCCCAGGCGTTGAGCAAATCATCGAGTTTCGCCAGTTCCTGGAAAATCACCAACTGGTCCGCCCCGGACGCGAAGCCTTGGCCCGCCTGGCCGCGCGCAGTCAAGACAACGCCTGGCTGAGCTGGCGCTGGTGGCTGCACCACTATCTGTTCTTTCGCGTGCCGCTGCTGCGTCCGCAACAGCATTTGCAGCGGCTGGCGCAGGCACTTGACTGGCTGTTCCAGCCCCTGACCGGCATCGTCGTGCTGTTGCTGGGGATTACCGGTGTACTGTTGGTGCTGCAACAGTGGGACACCTTCACCACGGCCGTGGTCGAGTCGTTTTCCGCCTCCGGATTGGTCAGCTTCGCCATCGCCCTGGCCCTGGCCAAAACCCTGCACGAGCTCGGCCATGCCTTGGTGGCTACCCGCCTGGGGCTGCGCGTGGGCCACATGGGCATCGCCTTCGTGGTGATGTGGCCGATGCTCTACACCGACACGGGTGAGAGCTGGAAACTGCGCAGCGCCAAACAACGCCTGGCGATTGCGTCAGCGGGCATCATCACCGAACTGGCCCTGGCTGGCCTGGCCACCCTCGGCTGGGCCTTGTCGGACCCAGGGCCACTGCGCAACGCCCTGCTCTACCTGGCGACCACCAGTTGGGTACTGTCCCTGGCGCTCAACGCCAGCCCCTTCATGCGTTTCGACGGTTACTTCATTCTTTCCGACCTGCTCGACTTCCCCAATCTGCACGAGCGCTCCTCGGCCTTGGCACGCGCCAGCCTGCGCCGGGTGTTATTGGGCCTGGACGAAGAGTGGCCGGAGTCTTTCCCCGCCGCCAAGCGTCGGGCATTGGTGGCGTTCGCCATGGTCACCTGGGTCTATCGCCTGGTGCTGTTCCTGGGGATTGCCGTGGCGGTGTACCTGCTGTTCTTCAAACTGTTGGGGATTTTTCTGTTTGCCGTCGAGATCGCCTGGTTCATCGTCATGCCGGTGTGGCGTGAGCTCAAGTACTGGTGGAAGCACCGCGACGGTGTCAGTCGCAAGCACCGGCGGCGCTGGTGGCTGGTCGCCGGCTTGGTGTTGCTGCTGTTGGCGGTGCCCTGGCGCACGCAGGTCCAGGCCTTGGGCGTGGCCCGTGCCGAGCATCAACTGCGGGTCTTCGCCCCCTACCCGGCGCGTCTGCAGGCCCTGCATCCCGCAGGCTCAGTGGCAGCAGGCGCAGCCCTGGTGACCCTCGATGAACCGGATATCGCCTCACGCTTGTCCAGCAGCGAAGCCAGCGCCAAAAGCTATCAGGCCCGTCTCGGTGGGTTAATTGCCGACCCTGCGGGCGCTGACCAGGCCATCGCGACCCGCCAGCGTCTCGACGTACAGTTCGAAGAAGCACGCGCCGCGCGCTCGGAGATCGCCCGCTTGACCCTGCAGGCGCCGTTCAGCGGCCAATGGCTGGACCTGGACCCGAGCAGACAAGCCGGTCAGTGGATCAATAGCCGCGAGGCCATTGGTATCCTCGTAGACCCCAACCGCTGGCAAGTGGATGCCTATGTCGACCAAGACGAAGTGCAACATCTGGTAGAGGGCGGCGCGGTGCGTTTCTACCCTGAAGGGCAACCCCAGCCCATCTACGGCAATGTGCTGACCATTGGCAGCACCCGGGTCAGTCAGTTACACCACGCCATGCTCGCGTCACGCTTCGGCGGCCCTTTGACGGTTGCCAGTCGCGGCAAGGAATTGCTGCCAACGCCACCGCTGTTCCATGTTCTGGTCCAGCTCGACGGTGCGCCGCCAGCCCTGCGCGAAACCCGTGGCAGGCTGCAGATAGCCGGCGAGCGCCGCAGCTTACTGACCGAAGGTTTGATCCATGTCGCGGCGGTACTGCTGCGCGAGAGCGGCTTCTGAGGCACTCAACCCGCCAGGGCCGCCGGGCATTCGAGTTCGATCAGAAACGCGGTTTCACCGTTTTCATGGACGTCGCGAAAGCTGCCCTCCATCGACTGGGCCAGACGTCGACACAGCTGCAGGGCAACGCCCTGGTGGTGCGCCAACGGCTGACAAAGGGTGATTGCCAGGTTAAAGGTGACGACCCCTGTAAGCTGCATCCGGGTCGCCAGGCTGATGCGCAGGGGTGCCTGGCTGGCCTCTTCATTGAGAAGCTGGAGCAGGCTGTCGAACAAGACACCCAGGCGCTCGGCATCAATCCACAGCTGTTTGGCACTCACCCCATCCAGCACCAGGATTGGTAGCACAGCACCCTTGAGCCATTGGCCATTGAACCCATCTAGCCGGGCCCTGACCCACTCAACAATATCCAGTTGTACCGGCGCCAGAGGCGGACGCTGGAGATTCAAGTTGACCAGGCGCTCCAACTGCTCCAAGCGCTGAGTCAACCGGTGCAGAGCGACTTGGCCAGGCACTGTCAGGCACGCAAGGTCAAGGCCAGCCTTCAGACGCTGCAGCGGCTCGTCAAGATCGGCATGGAGCACACGGGCAAAATGGGTGGCCTCGCGGTACCTGGCCTGGGCTTGTTCGTGAGCGTCGCGTAACTGGCCGAGCAAAATGTGCCGGTCGGTCAGGTCTTCGAAGCTGCCGACCATGCCCTGAACTGTGCCACTGGCATCGCGCCAGGGTTCAGACCAGTGTTGCAGATAATGCAATTCACCCAATAATTCGACACTCCCCTGCGAGCCATATGCCTCACCTTTTTCGACCATGGTCTCGTAGCGAGCCTGGTAGTTGCGGCCCTGTTCGGCACTGAACCAGAACATATCTTCCACTCGCTCACCCAGCACCCGTTCAAGGGAGGTATGGTGCAGCGTCAGAAAGGGCTGGTTGCACAACAGCAAGCGGCCCTGGCGGTCACGGACATACATCGGGTTGGGTGAAGCCGCCAGCAGTGCTCGTAACAGCGCTTGCTGCGCTGGGTCAGGGGGCATTGGCACCGGTTGCAGGGGCTCGACGTGAGTACTCACGGCCGACAGGCCGATACCATTGCGGTGGGCGATGTCCGCCAGGGCCAGGCGCGAGTCGACCTGAAGCTTTTCCTGCAAGCGGGTTTTGTAGGTACTGACGGTTTTGTAACTGATCGACAACTGCTCGGCGATGGCCTGATTGGAGCGCCCCTCACCGATTAGCCCCAGCACCGTCAACTCTCGCGCCGACAGGCTGTCGATCTCATTACCACCCAGCGTAACCTGGGCATTTCCCGGCTCGCGAGGAAAGTAGCGACGCCCATGCGCCACCGCGCTCAATGCGCGCTCAAGCTCGATCAATTCGTCCAGTTTACTGACAAATCCATCCGCCCCGGCCTGCATGCACAAGCGGGCGAAATGGCTGCTGCTTTGCCCGGTGTAAACCAACAGCTGCAGGGCCGGGTCACGCAGTTTCAGACGCCGGATCAGGTCCAGCCCGCCGAGCCCGACAATGGCCAATTCAAGCACCACCAACTGCGGCGCATCGCTACGGGCATGGAGCAGTGCATCCTGGCCATTATCCACCTGGGCAACAACCTGATGGCCGAGACGTTCCAGCATCTGACCTATGGCCAAGCGCAGCAACGGCAACGGTTCGACAATCATTACCCGGCTCATGGAGCAGCTCCTTTTAGTCCAACGCAGGCCTGAAAACAAGCCTAGACCAGCGCAGCCTTCAGTAAACCTCCTACAAGCGGCTAAGGCGACTCCTACAGAGTACTTCACTGCCTAAGCAGACACTTCCAACCATACATTTTGGAGGTTGTCATGAAAAATAACACCTTGTGTGCACTGCCTCTGGACCACCTGGCTCACAACCGCTTGGCCCTGGCAATCAGTCTGATCCTGGGTAGCCTGAGTTTTCTGCCGATCGTCGATACGCAAGCAGAAGAGGTAGAAGTAACCGTTGAGCTGATGGAAGAACCACGTTCTTCCGAGGCCGGCTTGAACCTTGGTCGCTTCGCCGTGCTCGGGCTGCTGGGCGTACCGGCGCCCATCTCGGTCACCGTGGCCAATGGCGTAGGTATCAGCAGCGGTGCTGCAGACAGCTCCAGCGTACTTCTGCGCGCCGCCAACTCCACCGGGGTTAGGGCCGGCGCAGGGGTACAGATCAGTTTCGAACAAGGCTCTGTGTTCAACAGCGCTGTAACCGGTGCCACCGCCAATGGCCAGAAAGGCGTATTGGCCATCGATGGTGGCAAGATCAGCGGCAGCGGCGTGACCGTCGAGATGGTGCCGAAAACCGCCGCCGGCGCTGCCTTGACCGCCAACAACATGACCGGCGTGACCGCGCAAAACGGTGGTGAGGTCAGCCTGACCGATAGCACCGTCACCATGGGTGGCCTGGCTGGCAGCAACAATGTTGGCCTACTGGCAACGGGTGCCGACAGCTTTGTCAATTTCAGCGGTGGAGAAATCAGCACCCTGGCCAAGGGCTCTATTGCTGTGCACGCCAAAGACGGTGCCAGCATCGCCCTGAGCAATGGCGCCACCGTCACCAGCACGGGCGCGGCCAGCGGTGTCAACATCAGCCACGGCCTGAAAGCTGAAGGTGCCAGCCACATCAGCGCCCGTGACGTCACCGTCAACACCAGCGGCGCCTCGGCCAGCGGCGCCCGTGCCGAAGGCGCGAGCGAAATCACCCTGACCGACAGCACCTTCAACGCCACCAACGCGGCAACCAGCACCACCACTACGGCAGTGCTACATGCACTGGATGGCTCGCAGATCAACGCCAGTGGGCTGAACGTCACGACCACCGGCAACCACATTGGCGGTGTGCGCGCCGAAGCCGCCAGCGTTTCGCTCAAAGACAGCACGGTCAGTGTCAACGGTGCCGGTAACCTGATCAATCCCGCTGCCGCTGCCCGGGCCATGACCGGTGGCAGCCTGTTGATCGACAACAGTGTGCTGGCCACCCAGGGCATGTACGGCCACGGTGTGTCTGTCGAAGGCCCAGGCGCCCAGGCTCAGGTGTCCAACAGCGATATCTCGGTATCCGGAGCCCGCTCCATTGGCCTGAACATCAGCGGCGGCGCTCAGGCCCAGGTGAGTAACAGCACGTTTGCCGTAGGCGCCATCGCCGCAGGCCCTTGGTCGCCCGGTGTGTTGGTCGACGGGGCCGGTTCGACCTTGGTGATGCGTGACAGCACAGTGAGCACTTCGCCGAAAACCAGCTACGGCGTGAGCGCAGGCAACGGTGCTGATATCAAGATCACCAATGGCAGCGTCAGCACCCTGGGTGATTACTCCGCTGCAATCAGCGCCGGTAACGCAACGATCACTGCCGACAACGTCAACGTCTACACCGCAGGTAACGACAATGCCATGGGCGTGGTAGCCAACCAGAATTCCACCGTGATCCTCAATGGCGGCACCGTGACCACCAGTGGTGATGGCTCACCTATACAATCCAACCTGACCTTCCCCCATGCCCTGGCCTCGCGCAACGAAGGCGCGCTGCTGATCGCCAACGGCACCCACCTACTGACCACCGGCCAGCAGGCCTATGGCGCGGCCGTGGATGACGGCGGCAGCATGCAGCTCAATGGCGTATCAGTAAAAACCGAAGGCGACCGCTCCATTGGTTTGTACGCTGGCATTGGTGGCCCTAAACCTGGCAACGTCACCCTTGAAGCCAACAGCGTGACTGTCGAGACCCTTGGTGACAATGCCAGTGGTGCGCGGGTGAGCCGCAACTACAAGGACGGTTTGAGTGCCAGCCTTAACCTCAAAGATTCAAGTGTCCGCACCCATGGCGACAACTCCATTGGCCTGCAGGCCGAGCGTGGCGGTGACCTGCTGGCCGAGAACAGCGTTGCCAGCACCAGCGGTGTCGGTGCCCATGGCGTACTGGTCAGCAACGCGCCAAGCTCAGCAACCCTCAAGCAGGCCAGTGTGATTGCCAGCGGCGATCAGGCCCATGGCATGCTGGTCAGGGACGGCGGCCAACTCAGTGCGGCACAGTCGACCGTGAGCGCCGCAGGCGCCGACGCTTCAGCCCTGCTCCTGCAAGGCAGCAGCACCGACGTCAGCCAGGCCGACCTGAGCAGCAGCGTGCTGCACAACCAGCACGGCGCAACCGTAGCGGTGGCCGGTGTCGGTGACATCGATTTCCAAGAGGTGATCGCGGGCGGCAGCGGCCAATGGCTGCAGGTCGATGCCGGTGCCAGTGAGCCAGGCCTGGCCACCATCAACCTGGCAAGTTCGCTGGTCACCGGTTCCGCCGTTACCGCACAAGACAGCACTTCAAACCTGAGCATGCGCGACACCAGCCTGTGGCATCTGACCGGTGACTCGAACCTGAGCAGCCTGCGCAATGACCACAGCCTGATCGACTTCAGCGCCCCTACTGGCGGCAGCTACAAAACCCTCACGGCCAATCAGTACCATGGCAACAACGGCACCATCGCCCTCAACACCTACCTGTACGACGATCAATCACCGTCAGACAAACTGGTGATCGACGGCGGCAAGGCCACTGGCAGCAGCAACTTGCAGATCAAGAACGCCGGCGGCCCCGGCGCCCTGACCAAAGGTAACGGCATCCAGGTGGTCGATGCGAAAAACGGCGGTATCACCGAGGCTCAGGCCTTCAGATTGCTCAGCCGGGTCAAGGCGGGCCCTTATGAGTACACCCTGCATCGTGCCAGCCTCGACGATAGCAACGATCAAGCCTGGTACCTGCGTTCAACCAAAGACGCCAAACCTGTTGACCCCGATCCTGTCGACCCGAAACCGGTTGATCCCGATCCGGTGGACCCGAAACCTGTCGATCCAAAACCGGTTGACCCAAAACCGGTGGACCCGAAACCTGTCGATCCAAAACCGGTTGATCCAAAACCGGTGGACCCGAAACCTGTCGACCCAACACCTAAGCCTGTCGACAACGACCCAACGCCTGCACCTCAGGTGCCGAACTACCGCCCGGAAACCTCGCTGTACAGCGCGATCCCTGGCATGACCCTGCGCTACAGCCGCATGCTGGTCGATACCCTGCACGAGCGCATGGGTGAAGAAGTACGCAACGCGGTTGACCCGCTCCCGGTCGAAGCGCAAAGCGACTACGGTCCGTCGTTGGGCTGGGGCCGCCTGATCTACGGCCAGGGCGAGCAGGACCTGGGCAATGGCAGCGGCTATGACTATAGCCAGCAAGCCTTCCAGGTCGGTATCGACCTGTACCACAGTGAAGACACCGATGGCAGCACTGATCAAGCCGGGATCTCACTGTCGGCCGGCAAGATCACCGGTGACATCGACCATACCGATGGCAGTGCTGCCGGTGACAGCAAGGTCCGCGCTACAGGCCTTGGCGGTTACTGGACGCACTACGGCCCTGCCGGCTGGTACCTGGACGGTGTGTTGCAGTTCAACCATTTCGACATCCAGGCTAACTCGCAAGACCTGCCACGCTTGAACACCAAAGGCAAAGGCATCACCGCTTCGCTGGAGGCCGGTTACCCGTTCAAGCTGAACAAGGACGAATCGCTGAAGATCGAACCGCAAGCGCAGGTGATCGTCACCAAGGTCAAGATTGATGATGCTCATGACGCGGGCGCCAAAGTCCGCTTCGAAGATGTCGACTCGCTGACCGGGCGCCTGGGGGTACGGATCGACAAAGACATGTTCCGTGAGGACGACAAGGGCAAACTGCACCGCACCAACGTCTGGGTTCGCCCAAGCATCTGGCACGAGTTCAAGGGCCAGCCGAAGACTGAGTTCTCCTCCAACGATGGTTTTGTACCCTTCAGCACTGACATGGGCGGCACTTGGACGGAAGTGAACCTGGGCGTGGATTATCAAGTCAGCGAGAAAACCACGATCCACGTCAACGCCGGCTATGAGAAAGGCCTGGATAACGACAGTCACGGCTACGAAGGGATGCACGGGATCAAGGTCAAGTTCTAGGTGCGCCCAGTGTGGGAGCTGGTCTTGCCCGCTCCCACAGCGTCGGTGCTTGCTGATGGACGGTGGGGGCCGACGTGCAGTTCGTCGGCTGGGCTGGCGCAATGCGGCAAATATCAGTTACTGTACATACATACAGCTATCGAGAGCTTAACATGACCACTCATGACGATGACTTCGGCGAAATCGCCTCCCCTACCCTGATCGAAATGTGGCGACACCAGGCGGTGTTGATGACCAATGAGACCGAGTACCTGAACCAGGAATTGGTCAAGGCGCGGCAGAACATTGCCAAGCTGGTGGCCATCAATGAGGCGCTGCAAAATCAGCTGAGCGTCAGTTCAGCACCCAAGGCCTCCCGGCCCCAGGTTTGAAGGCTCCAACGCACAACAATTTGTAATCTAAATCCCAGCGCCAAACAGGAGATTTCGGTTCAGCCTGAACGGCGCTTCTGTTAAAACGCGTCTTTGTGCTTCGGCTACGACTTCGCGTATGACAATCTCCCTATTGAAACGACCTCGCCTTCGCTGGCTGCAATGGCTGGTGCTGGCCATCGTGGTTGTCGGCGTGCCGGTAAGCTGCGCGGTGCTTGAGCATAAAGAACGGCAATTGGTATTTCGCATTGAACCGGGTATTGCCAGTTGGTACCGCGGTCTGCCCAGCGGTATTCAAGAACTCGAATTGCGCCCCAAGACCTTCAAGGGCGATCAGAACATCCATGCCTGGTGGTGGCCGGCAAAACGGTCCAATGCGCCGACCATCCTGTACCTGCATGGCGTGCGCTGGAACCTCACTGGCCAGTTGTTTCGTATCCAACAATTACACAACCAAGGCTATGCAGTACTGGCCATCGACTATCGGGGTTTCGGCAAGAGTCGCGGAAACCTGCCGTCCGAAGCAACGGTATATGAAGATGCACGCGTGGCGTGGGAACGCTTGACGCAACTGCAGCCCAACCCTGGCAAACGATTGATCTATGGTCATTCGCTAGGCGGTGCGGTGGCCGTTGACCTGGCAGCGCAACTGGCGCAGCAGGCACAACAGCACAACCGCCCGGTACCGGCCCGGGGCTTGATCCTTGAGTCGACCTTTACCTCATTGGGCGATGTCGCAACGGCAGTCTCCAACACCTCATTGCCGGTACGCTGGCTGCTGTCGCAAAAGTTCGACTCCATCGACAAGATTGCCGATATCGGAATGCCGTTGCTGGTGGTTCACGGCCTGAACGATCGCTTTGTACCGCCACGCTTCAGCGAACAATTATTCGAGGCCGCGCAACAGCCCAAGACCCTGCTGTTGGTGCCTGGCGCCAGCCACAACAACAGCATGAGCCTGGGCGGCCAGCGTTACCGCCAGGCGATCGATGCGCTGCTGCGAAGTAAACCGTCATCAGTGGCGGCGGCGCCCACTTAAGTGACAACCAAGTGCTTATTGTTCTTATTAGTATTTACACGGCGCTCAAAGTTACCACCGCCGCTTGATCTTAATCAATAAGACCGCTGGTCTAATTAAGTTGCAATGACTTAAACACTGGTATTCGGTGATCTACGCTCAATTCAGATCTGCCTGGAGAGCGTTCACATGCCATCGGCTGAAGAACAAAAACCTGTCCGTCGCAAGGAAGCGCTGTTGTTCATCTTCCTTGTCGCCTGCCTGTTCCCCCTGCTATCGGTGGCTATCGTCGGTGGTTACGGGTTCATCATCTGGTTTTTGCAAATGCTCTACGGCCCGCCAGGGCCACCTAACTGATAGGCCTCTGCCTGTGTCTATTGGAGCTTGCGCATGGACCACACTTTACATATTGCCAGCCTTGTCGTACTTGCCCGCCCCGAATTGCTGGAAGCCGTAAAAGCCAACTTGCGCCTGCTCGAAGGCCTTGAGTTGCATCAACAAAGCACCGCCGGAAAGTTGGTGGTAGTTATCGAAACCCATGATGAAAATCAAATTCTGCAACGCATCGACCAGATCAACAATTTGCCGGGCGTACTCAATGCGGCGTTGATCTACCACGAACTCCTCGACCCCGCAGGAGAGATCGAATGAGCATGACCCGCCGTGAATTCGCCAAAGCCCAGGCTGCCGCCATTGCTGCCGCGGCGGCCGGCCTGCCGATCTACACCAGCGCCAGTAACCTGATCACAGAAGCGGACATGGTCACCCTGGACTGGAACAAGGCGCCCTGCCGTTTCTGCGGCACCGGTTGCAGCGTGATGGTCGCCACTCGTGACAACAAAGTGGTGGCCACCCATGGCGATGTCAAAGCCGAGGTCAACCGCGGCCTGAACTGCGTCAAGGGCTACTTCCTGTCGAAGATTATGTACGGCAACGACCGCCTGACCCAACCGCTGTTGCGGATGAAAAACGGTCAGTACGACAAACAGGGCGAGTTCCAGCCAATCAGCTGGGAGAAAGCCTTCGACATCATGGAAGCCAAGTTCAAGGAGGCCTTGAAGAACAAAGGGCCGAGTGCCGTCGGCATGTTTGGCTCCGGGCAATGGACAGTGTGGGAAGGCTATGCCGCCAACAAGCTGATGAAAGCAGGTTTTCGCAGCAACAACATCGACCCCAATGCGCGCCACTGCATGGCCTCAGCGGTGATGGGCTTTATGCGCACCTTCGGCATGGACGAACCGATGGGCTGCTACGACGACATCGAAGCCACCGACGCCTTTGTACTTTGGGGCTCGAACATGGCCGAGATGCACCCGATTCTGTGGAGCCGGGTCACTGACCGACGCTTGAGCCAACCACAGGTCAAGGTCGCGGTACTGTCGACCTTCGAGCACCGCAGCTTTGAGCTGGCCGACATCCCCATGGTGTTCAAGCCACAGACCGACCTGCTGATTCTCAATTACATCGCCAATCACATCATCGAAAGCGGCGCGGTCAACAAAGACTTCATCAGCAAGCACACCCGCTTTGCCCAAGGCGCCGACGACATCGGCTACGGCCTGCGCCCGGACAATCCACTCGAGGCCAAAGCCAAGAACGCCGACAAGGCCAATACCTGGAGCGACATCGATTTCGACCAGTTCGCCGCCTTTGTCAGACCCTACACCCTGGAGCGCACGGCCAAAGAGTCCGGGGTCCCAGCCGAGCGCCTCAAGGCCCTGGCTGAGCTGTATGCCGACCCTAAACGCAAGGTGGTGTCGTTCTGGACCATGGGTTTCAACCAGCACACCCGCGGGGTGTGGGCCAACAACCTGATCTATAACATCCATTTGCTCACCGGCAAGATCAGCGAGCCGGGTAACAGCCCGTTTTCGCTCACCGGCCAACCCTCTGCCTGCGGCACTGCCCGCGAAGTCGGCACCTTCTCTCATCGTCTACCAGCAGACCTGGTGGTGACCAACCCCAAACACCGTGCCACAGCGGAAAAAATCTGGAAGCTGCCGGCCGGTACCATCGAGGAGAAGGTCGGTTTTCATGCCGTGCAGCAAAGTCGCATGCTAAAAGACGGCGTACTCAACGTGTACTGGACCCAGTGCAGCAACAACATGCATGCAGGTCCCAACATCATGCAGGAGGTACTGCCGGGTTGGCGCAAACCGGAGAACTTCGTGATCGTCTCCGATGTATACCCCACCGTCTCGGCGCAGGCCGCCGACCTGATCCTGCCCAGCGCCATGTGGGTAGAAAAGGAAGGTGCCTTTGGCAATGCTGAGCGCCGTACTCAATTCTGGCACCAACTGGTCAGCGCGCCTGGGGAAGCCAAGTCCGACCTGTGGCAACTGGTGGAGTTTTCCAAGCGCTTTACCACTGATGAAACCTGGCCCGCCGAGTTGCTGGCCAAGGCACCTGAGTACAAGGGCAAGACCCTGTACGAGGTGCTGTTCAAAAATGGCCAAGTCGATCAGTTCCCGCTCGAGCAACTGGAGGCTGGCTACAAGAACGATGAAGCCAAGGCCTTTGGCTTCTACCTGCAAAAAGGTCTGTTCGAGGAATACGCCCAGTTTGGCCGTGGCCATGGCCACGACCTTGCTGCCTTTGATCGATACCATCAGGAACGTGGGCTGCGTTGGCCGGTGGTCGATGGCAAGGAGACCCGCTGGCGTTACCGCGAGGGCCTTGACCCGTACGTCCAGGCCGGTACCGGCGTGCAGTTCTATGGCTACCCGGACAAGAAGGCAATCATCTTCGCCCTACCCTACGAGCCGCCGGCTGAAGCCCCGGATGCCGAATACCCGTTCTGGCTGAGCACCGGGCGGGTGCTTGAACACTGGCACACCGGCAGCATGACTCAGCGGGTTGAAGAGCTGTACAAGGCCGTGCCCGACGCCTTGGTGTACATGCACCCTGACGACGCCAAAGCCTTGAATGCGCGGCGCGGCAGTGAAGTGAAACTGATCAGTCGACGTGGCGAAATCCGTGCACGGATCGAAACCCGCGGGCGCAACAAGCCGCCACAAGGCTTGGTGTTCGTGCCGTTTTTCGATGCCAACAAGCTGATCAACAAGGTCACGCTGGATGCCACCGACCCGATCTCCAAGCAGACCGACTACAAGAAATGCGCCATACGAATCGAGCTGATCAGCGTGGCCTGAGGAGATCCGTCATGCCTTTTCGCATCCTGCCGTTGCTACTGTTTGCAACTATTGGCGTGGTGATCGCCGCAGAAGTCGACTATCCGCTCGATGCTCCCGGGCCGGACGGACGTCGGCCCGGCGGCATGTTGACCCAGAGCATGCCCGCCCCACCGCTGGCTAACGATGAAAACAAGGACCTCAAGCGCGAACGCAACTACCCCGACCAGCCGCCGACCATTCCCCACAGCATTCGCGGCTATCAGATCGACAAGAATGGCAATAAATGCCTCTCATGCCACAGCCGTGCCAACAGCGCGCGCAGCCAGGCGACGATGATCAGCATTACCCACTACATGGACCGCGACGGCCAGGCTCTGGCCGCCGTATCGCCACGGCGCTACTTCTGTAATCAGTGCCATGTGCCGCAAAAGGAAGTGAAACCGCTGGTGGGCAATACCTTCGAGACCATCGACAAGATCCTGCTAGACGACGCCAATGCTGCGCAGAAGCCTTGAGGAGGCACCATGAAAGCACTGTTCGCCCTGCTTAAGGAATACTGGGGCATCCTCTGTCGGCCGAGCGTGTATTTCAGCCTGGGCTTTCTGACCCTTGGCGGCTTTATTGCCGGGATCATTTTCTGGGGTGGTTTCAACACCGCGCTGGAGCTGACCAACACGGAAAAGTTTTGCGTGTCCTGTCATGAGATGCGCGACAACGTGTTCGTCGAACTCAAGGAGACGATTCACTACACCAACCGTTCCGGCGTGCGCGCCAGCTGCCCGGACTGTCACGTCCCCCATGAGTGGACGCACAAGATCGCTCGCAAGATGCAGGCCTCCAAAGAGGTCTGGGGCAAGATTTTCGGCACCATCGATACCCGCGACAAGTTTGTCGCCCTGCGCCGCGAGCTGGCCGAACATGAATGGGCTCGGCTCAAGGCTAATGACTCACGCGAGTGCCGTAACTGTCACAACTTTGAGTTCATGGATTTCACCCGCCAAAGCAAGCGCGCCGCAGCCATGCACTCGACCTCACTGGCCAAAGGCGAAGCGACCTGTATTGATTGCCACAAGGGGATCGCTCACCGGTTGCCGGATATGCATGGCGTGAAGGGCTGGTAAGCATAAGCAATGCGCTCCTGTAGGAGCCGGCGTTGCCGGCGATGGTATCGGCGCAGTATCAGCTAATCTGCGGCGCTTGCATCGCTGGCAAGTCCAGCGCCCACAGGCTTGTTGCGGGCTCACCGTTGCCTTTGTTTTTCCAGCACACCGAACAACCCCATACCTGCCAACATTGCCAGGACAAACAACAGAATCTGCCAATTGCCACTCAACACCAACACCAGTGACGGCCCTGGGCAGATACCGGCAATCCCCCACCCCACACCAAACACCAGACTGCCGATAATCAGCCGCCGGTCCAGCTCCCGCGCCACCGGCAGGCGCATCGGCACACCGAGCAGTGAACGTGCATGACGGGTGCTCCACTGCATGGGAATCAGCGCCGCACCAATGGCGCCCACCATCACCAAGCCCAAAGAAGGATCCCAATGCCCGGCAAGGTCCAGAAAGCCCAGCACCTTGACCGGGTCGGCCATGCCGGCCAACAGCAAACCTAGGCCGAACAACAGCCCCGCAACAACAGCCATCAGACCGCGCATACTCAGCCCCCGATCACATGGCGAATAATGAACACCACGGCGAAGCCACTGGCCATGAAGCACAGGGTTGCCACCAACGAGCGCGGTGACAGCCGTGCCAGGCCGCACACGCCATGGCCGCTGGTACAACCGGCGGCGTAGCGAGTGCCCAGGCCGACCAACAGCCCGGCAATCACCAGTCCGAGCCAGTCATTTTGCAGTTGGACCTGCACGGGCCCTGCAAGCAGCCACCACAACACAGGCGACAGCAATACACCGACAAGAAACAGCGCCTTCTCCCCGCGCCCTTCACTGCCTGGCTGTAGCACGCTACCCAACAGCCCGCTGATGCCAGCGACGCGACCATTGAACAGCGCAAACAAGCTCACTGCGATGCCGATCAACGCGCCGCCCAGCAAGGCTGTCCAAGGGGTGAAGTTGGCCCAATCAATGGTCATGCGTGCTCCTGCTCAAAAAATGATGGCGTTCAGCTGTCTATTGTACAGCGGCTGTGGAACCTTCAGAACTCAACCTGGGACTGATCTGCCACAGCACAAACGGGCGGCGGGAAGAGCGCCCGTTTGGCTGTCTAGTGTGTTGCATCCACCGGTTGAATCTACAACTCATAGCTGACGCTGGCCTTGAATCCCCTCTCCAACCCCGTTAACCTCCACCAGTCGCTGCCAATTCAGCGACCGGGCGTCGCGGCCCGTAAGGCAAAAGGCGCAACAGCGCCACACCACCACAATTGCAGGCGCTTTTTTTGTGCCCACTATTGTGCAATGGCGGCTGTGCGTGGGAGACCTTTGGGTCTGCCGGGTTTCCTTTTGCCTCGGTCCGCGAACCCGCGTACAGCTGCCACCCAATCGTTTCGCGGCGATGGTTGGCGGCTCCACTGCAAAAGGAGCTGCACCATGACAAAACCCGTTCCTGACCCACCCCTCGTCACCAAAACCAGCACCACCTTCGGCTCCTGCGATGGCAGCCACGACCCGCTGTTCGCCGTGCGCCCCGGCGTGTCTGCCGAAGACGCTCTGGTCCATGCCACCATCCTGCTCAAAAGTGCTTACCGGACCAACGCGCATGCCTGTGATATGGTCGATGCCGAAGTGCGGGAATTGCTCTGGACGACTGAACAATCGCTGGAAATGAGCCTCGCGCTGGTGGAGGCGTTGCTGAACGAAGTTGAGGCGCATGCTGAGACGGCAGCGGTGCTGAAACGTACTGTGCAAGCGAAGCAAGCGCCTGTGGCGTGAGTTGTTTGGCGGGTTAAGGCCGCAGATGCGGCCATCCGGTGAGTAGGGTTATCGCGGGGCAAGTCGAAGCGTCCCACCGCCCACTATGAAGCCACCACCGGCAACGTGCTCAAGCACACGTTGCTCGGTGGCCATCAGTAAGGAAACGAATATGCTTAAAGCGCCACTCACCGTCACCTTGTGTATCGCCGCTGTACTGCTCGGCGGCTGCAGCACTCAACTGACTGAAGCCGGGGCCAAGGTCAGCCTGGTGACTGCGGCCTCCTCTGAGCACTGCAATCTGCTCCAGATGTTCACCGTTCAAGGTTCCGACCCTGACGAAACCTTGCGCATGGCCTTCAATCGCGCCGCGGACCTGGGCGCCGACAGCATGGCCGTGGCCAATGGCGAGGAGAACACCGACGGTGCCAAGATCGAAGGCGCGGCCCTGCGCTGTCGCGCGTAACGCGTAACGCGTAACGCGCCACAGCAAGGCTGCCCGGTTCAGAGTCCACTGGTGACTTTGGTCCACAGCCGCGTCACCTGGCGCATGATTTTCGGCGGCATTGCCTTGAGCGCAAACAGGGTGTTCATCACCGCCGGTGCCGGGTACATGGCGGGATCATCACGCAGTTTCTGCTCCACCAGGGGCAAGGCGGCACTGTTGCCATTGGGGTAGTGGATGGCATTACTGATGTCAGCGATCACCTTGGGTTCGAGCAAGTAGTTCATGTAGGCGTAGCCATTGTCCTGGTTGGGCGCATTGCGCGGCATGACCACCATGTCCACTGCCAGGGTCGACCCTTCTTTGGGAATCGTGTAACCGATGTTGACGCCGTTGTTGGCTTCACGGGCAATGGATGCCGCCTGGGCGATATCACCACTGAAACCGATGGCCACACAGATGTTGCCGTTGGCCAGGTCACTGACGTACTTGGACTGATGGAAGTACTGCACGTACGGCTTGACCTTGAGCAGCGCGGCTTCGGCCTGCTTGTAGTCGGCGAGGTTTTCGCTGTCGTGTTTGAGCCCCAGGTAGTTGAGGGTAATCGGCAACAGTTGCGTCGAATTGTCGATAAACGCGACACCGCACTGGCTAAGTTTTTCGATGTTCTTCGGGTCAAACAGCAGGTCCCAGCTCATGGTCACGTCGGTCGTGCCAAAGATCGCCTTGATCTTCTCGACGTTGTAACCGATGCCGACGGTCACCCACATATAGGGGAAACCGTACTCGTTACCCGGGTCGTTGACCTCAATCATCTTCAGCAACTGCGGGTCGAGGTTCTTCCAGTTCGACAACTTGCTCTTGTCCAGCTTCTGCAGCGCACCGGCCTTGATCAGCTGGGCGAGGAAGTGGTTGGACGGGCTGACCACGTCGTAGCCACTGCTGCCGGTGATCAGTTTGGCCTCAAGCATCTCGTTGCTGTCGATCAGGTCGTAAGTGGTGTGGATACCGGTCTGCGCGGTGAAATTGCTCAAGGTATCGCTGGCGATGTAATTGCTCCAGTTGGAGATGCGCACCGTATCGGCCGCGGCGGCAATTGAGCTGGTACTGGCGCACAGGGCAATGGCAAGGTGTTTGAGCGTCGTCATGGCATTCTCGTTCTTGTTAGTAAGGTCAGGACTCTGTTTGCGCACGGCAGGCCTCATAGCGCAGCCGCAGCGAGGCACCGATATCGAAAAACGGGCTGGGTGGCAGCCAGCCGGGTTCGGCCTGGCTCAACACCTGGCTCAGCAGTGGCGACTGACTGCCGCTGGCCATTTCCGCCAACAACCGCCCCCATAACGTGCCGCGCGCCACGCCGGAACCGTTGCAGCCGGCGACGGCATGAATGCCGGGGGCAACTCGGGCGAAGCGTGGTTCCCCCGATCGGGTGGCACTGAGGTGTCCGGTCCAGGTGAACTGCAGATGTTGCTCGGTCAACCAGGGGAAACGCCGTTGCAAACCGCGTACATGGGTGTGCCTGCGCACCTTGAGGGCGTCAGCGTTGAGGTCGCTGCGGCGGTACTCCACCGTGTTGCGAATCAGCAGGCGTCGGTCATTGGTCAAGCGCAACGTAGCGCCGGCCGGGCGGGTCGACAGCACGCCCCAGGGCGCCGGGCTACCCATTTGCTGGTATTCGACATCGGTCAATGGACGCGTTAGTGAGGCGCTCAATTCCAGCGGGAACACCGCGCGATCTTGCAACCCGACCCGTGGCATGAACGGGCCCACGCACACCAGCACCTGAGTGGCCTCGACACAGCCGTGGGGGGAACGGGCGCGGATGCTGCCGTTGGCCAAGCGCTCCAGCCCGCTGACTTCAGTCTGTTCGAACAGCGAAACCGCAGCCGGCAGCGTCTCACGCAAGCCCTTGGCGTACTTGGCCGGCTGTAGCAGGGCGTTGCCGCCGCCACAGTGGATGCCCGCGCGGTAAAACTCGCTACCCAACTGGCTGGCCAACGCCCTACCCTGCAAAAATTGCGCATCGGCCCCTACAGCCTGCAGGGTCTGTACCCGCAACTCAGCCTCTTCGAGCTTGTCGGCGTCATGCACGGCAAAGAAGTAGCCGTCTTCACGCCAGTCGCAGTCGATGCCCAGCTGTTCAAGTCGACGTCGCACCTCATTGTTGGCGGCGCGGCTGATCTCGGTGCTCTGGCGGTAATAGTCGTGCCCCGAACGCCCGAGCAGTTCCTCACCCGAGGGACTTTCGTGGGCGACCACAAACCCCGAGTTTCTCGCCGAGGCGCCTTGGGCAGCGCGCTGGCGGTCGACCAGGACAATACGTGCATTGGGGTGCATTTCTGCCAGCGAATGCGCGGCCGACAAACCGGTGAATCCGCCGCCGATAATCAGCCAGTCGGCCCGTTCGGTGCCTCGCAGACTGGGTTGCACAGGACAATCGCCAGCTTGCACGATCCAGCCGCACCGGTTCTCAGTCATATTCTCACCTCATACTGCTCAGTCTTGTTGTATGCGCGCCGCATGAACAATTAGCATGGGCACATGCTTTCATGACGACTGCCTGAGCTAGAAAATATGAGGTTTACGATGGCTGATCCAACGCTATTAATGCATCCATCTATGCTGCTTTCGCATGGATAAACTGTTCAGGGCGCCCTCGATGCATGCCCTGCAGGCGTTAGTCGAAGTGGCCGACACCGGCAACTTCACCGAAGCGGCCACGCGCCTATGCCTGACCCAGAGCGCGGTGAGCCGGAAAATCCAGCAGTTGGAGAGTCACTACGGCGTGGCCCTGCTGCTGCGCAGCAGTCGTAACGTGGCGCTGACCGCCGAAGGCAAGGAGGTTCTGGCCAGTGCTCGCCGCCTGCTCACTGAGTTGCAAAGCTTGCAAGCGCGCCTTGTTCCGCAGGACAGGCCCTTGCGCATTCGCATTCATGTGTCACTCGCGGTGCGCTGGCTGCTGCCGCGGCTGACGGATTTCTACCACCAGCATCCCGACCTGACGCTGTCGATCGAAACCGTGGCGACGGCACAAGTCGACCCTTCGCACGATTGCGATGCCTGTATCGTCTACTTGCCAACGGCACCTGCGGACCCGGCCCAGCACACCCTGTTCGAGGAAACCCTGGTGCCGGTCTGCGCCCCCGGTCTGGTGGATGGCAAACCGGCCCCGGCAAGCCTCGACGCGCTGGCGCATTACCCGCTGATTCACGGTTCAACCGAACACCTGGAGTGGGCCTGCTGGCTGAAAGCCAATGGCCAGGCACTCTCGGGCCATCGCAAGCACGTGACCTTCAACCTCGACGAATTGGCCCTGGATGCCGCGAGCCGTGGCCTGGGCATCGCCATGACCGACCTTGCCCTGGCCCAGGAACAGATTGATCGCGGTGATCTGATCATCCCGTTTGGCCCGGCATTGAAGACCGGTGGGGTCTATGCCTTATGGATGCAGCCGGCCAGCACCCGACATCCGGCGCGGCTGGCCGTGCTGGACTGGTTCAGCGGGCAATCATCTGTGCATATGCCCCTCTGATCGCGGGCCTAGGCCGCGCTTACCGCCGCGTTCAGGCGACCTGCAACAAACGCGCATACGCGTGAAGGTGGTGATCATCATCGCCAAACTGACGCGCCACCATCAGCAAGTGCTTGGCATGATGCGAAAGCATGTATTCCCAGGTCAGGCCAATACCGCCGTGCAGCTGGATGCCTTGATCGGCGATAAAGCGACTGGCGCGGCTGACGATGAACTTGGCCGCCGCCAGCGTACGACTGCGCGCGTCAGTGTCCGGCTGGTCGGCCACGCAGGCGGCGAGCAAGGCCATGGAGGTGGCTTGGTCCAACTCAATGCGCATATCGACCATGCGGTGCTGCAACACCTGGAACTTGCCAATGGCTTGCCCGAATTGCTCTCGGGTTTTCAGGTAGTCGAGGGTCAAGGCGCACGCCGCCTCCATGCTGCCAACGGCTTCGGCGCACTGCGCGGCGATGGCACGGCCTTGCTGATAGCGGATCGCTGGCAAGGCCTGGCCCGCCTCGCCCAGTAGCGCATCGGCACCGACCCACACATCGTCCAGGTACAGCTCGCAGGCCATGCGCCCATCCAGGGTGGCAAATGCACGCCGACGCACACCCGGCGCATGTTGATCGACCAAAAACAGGCTTATGCCCTGTTCGTCTCTGACACCATGGCCGTTACGTGCCGAGACCAGGATCAAGCCGGCGCTCTGCCCACCGATCACCACCGATTTACGCCCCTTGAGCTTCCAGCCGCCCTTCACCGCTGTCGCGCCCGTCTGTACATCATGCAGCTGATAATGGCTGTGCGGCTCGTCAACAGCGACCGCCAGTTGCAGGCTCGCGCTGGCCACCTGTGGCAACAGCGCTTCCTTCTGTACCCGGTTGCCTAACTGGGCAACCAGGCCACCGGCGAACACCACCGAGTGCAGATAGGGTTCAAGGCACAGACCGCGGCCTAATTCGGTGATGATCAGCATGTTTTCCACGCCACCGCCGCCAAAGCCGCTGTAGCTTTCAGCAAAGGACACCGCGCACAAGCCAAGCTCGCCTAGCTGCTGCATGAACGGCTCGCTGAAGCCGTGCTCGCGGCGCCGATACTGCTCGCGCCGCTCAAAATCATAGTTGTCGCGTACCAGACGGGCAGCGGTATCCTGCAGCATCAGCTGCTCTTGAGTCAGTTTGAAATCCATGAGCAAGGCGCCTTAGAGTTCGAGGATCATTTTTGCGATGATGTTCTTCTGGATTTCGTTTGCCCCACCGTAGATCGAAGCCTTGCGCGCATCCAGGTACTGATAGGTGGCCGCACTGCTGTAGTCGGTGTACAGCAACGGCTCCTCGCCATAACCCAGCTCGTCCTCGATGAACGGCATGGCGTAAGGGCCTACCGCTTTGCTCATCAGGTAGGTAATGGCCTGACGGATCTCGGTACCCTTGATCTTCAGGAACGAGCTTTCCGCCCCCGGCACCCCGCCTTCTTGCACCGCAGCCAAGGTGCGCAGGTTGCTCATCTGGGCAGCCATCAGTTGCATTTCCACCTCAGCGACCTGCGCCCGGAACAACGGCTCGTCGAGCAAAGGCTTACCGTCGCGCAGCTCCTGCGAAGCCATGTACTTGAGACGGCCGAGCAACGCCTTGTTCTGGGCAATACCACCGATGCTGGTGCGCTCATGGGTCAACAAGTACTTGGCACAGGTCCAGCCTTGGTTTTCCTGCCCTACCAGGTTCGCCACCGGCACCCGCACGTTGTCAAAGAACACCTCGTTGACTTCATGCTCGCCATCAAGGGTGATGATCGGCCGCACGGTAATGCCAGGCGTGTTCATATCGATCAGCAAAAAGGAGATGCCGCGCTGCTGACGCGCCTCTGGGTCGGTGCGTACCAGGCAGAACATCCAGTCGGCATAGTGCGCCAGGGTGGTCCAGGTCTTCTGACCGTTGACCACATAATGTTCGCCGTCGCGGGTCGCGCGGGTCTTCAGCGAGGAAAGGTCCGAGCCAGCACCCGGTTCGGAATAGCCCTGGCACCACCAATCCTCGCAGCTCAGGATACGCGGTAAAAACTGCGACTTCTGTGCCTCGGTGCCGAATTTAATGATCACCGGCGCCACCATTTTCAGCCCGAACGACACCACTTTCGGCGCCCCGGCGGCAAAGCACTCTTCGTCAAAAATGTGCTTTTGCACGGCGCTCCAACCGGTGCCGCCCAGTTCCACTGGCCAGCCAGGGGCTAACCAACCCTGCTGGTTGAGAATCTGCATCCACTGCACTTGATCCGCCTTGCTCAGGCGCTTGCCCTGGGTAATCCGCTCGGACAGCGCGTTGGGCAGCCGGTCACGCAAAAAGCCTCGAACGTCCTCGCGAAAGGCCTGCTCGGGCGCGGTGTAATCAATGTCCATCAATCAACTCCGTAGACCGGGGAGCTGCCGCCTTGGTGGACGGCAGACGGTTCATGTGGGCGCGTTTTACTCGTCGAAGATGATCACCGAGCGAGCCAGTTCACCACGGCGCAACTCATCGAAGGCTTCGTTGATGCCCTCAAGGCGGATGCGCTGGGAAATCATCTGGTCGAGCTTGAGCTTGCCAGCCATGTAGAAGTCCACCAGGCGCGGCATGTCCACCGGGAAACGGTTGGAGCCCATCAACGAGCCCTGGATACGCCGTTCATGCAACAACTGCAGAGGGTCAACCTCGATTTTCAGGCCTGGCTTGAGCATGCCGATCACGGTGGCGGTGCCACCCCGGGCGAGCATGGCGAACGCCTGTTCAGCAGTCTGCTTGAGGCCGATGCATTCGAACGCGTGATGCACACCTCCACGGGTCAGTTCCAGCACCTGTTTGGCAGCATCACCGCTCTTGGCGTTGACCACATCCGTGGCGCCAAACTGGCGAGCCAGTTCCAGTTTGCTGTCGAGCATGTCGATGGCGATGATTCGCCCTGCTCCGGCCAGCGCCGCGCCGTTGATGGCAGCCAGGCCAATACCGCCGCAGCCAATGACCGCCACAGTTTCCCCCGGACGCACCTTGGCGGTGTTGAACACCGCGCCGGTGCCGGTAGTGACTGCGCAGCCCAGCAGCGCGGCGCGGTCCAACGGCATGTCGCGGCGGATCGCCACGCAGGCGTTCTCATGCACCAGCATCTGTTCGGCAAAGCCGGACAGGTTGACGAACTGCGGGATCGGTTTTTGCACGTAGGTCAGCCGCGATTCTTCATCGGCTGCGCGCTTGGTTTCGGGTGAAACACACCGCGCCAGGTGGCCGGTCACGCAATGTTCACAGTGGCCACAGAACACGGTCAGACAGGTCACCACATGATCGCCGGGCTTGACCGAACGGACCTCGGAGCCGACCTGCTCGACCACGCCAGCGGCCTCATGCCCTAACACCAGGGGGCCGGGGAATGGAAAAGAACCATCGATCACATGCAGGTCTGAGTGGCAGACGCCGACGGCTTTGGTACGGATCAGCACTTCTCGCGGACCCGGCTTGCTAATGCCCACTTCTTCGATAACCAGCGGGGCTCCAACCTGGTGGAATACGGCAGCTTTCATGGCAATTCTCTTGATCGGGACGTAGGGCTCAAGCCGGGTTTGGCGCGGTATTCAGTACGGCCTTGGCATGACTGAAGGTGCGAAAGCCATCGATGCCGTGGTAAGCACCCATGCCACTCTGGCCAACGCCGCCAAACGGCAGACTTTCGGTGCTGGCATGGCTGAGCACGCCATTGAGGGTCACCCCACCCGAGCAGGTGCGTTTGAGTACACGGGCTTGTTCTTCAGCGTCGTGGCCAAAGTAATAAAGCGCCAAAGGTCGCGGCCGCGCGTTGATCCAGGCAATCACTTCGGTGAGGGTGTCGTAGGGTTTGATCGGCAGCAGAGGGCCGAAAATCTCGTCCTGCATCACCTGCAGTTGGTCACTGGGGTTACGCAACAAGGTCGGGGCAATTTTGTTCCCCGGCGCCTGGCTCAAGTCCTCGGCGCTGGGGTTGAGTTCGATCACCTCGACACCGGCTTGGCGCGCCTCAGTCAGGTAGCCGTGCAAACGCTGCACATGGCGGGCGTTGATGATCGAGGTGTAGTCAGGGTTGTCTTTGAGGGTGGGAAAGACCTTGGCCACTACGGCCTTGGCCACATTGATGAAGGCATCGACCGATTCGCGCGGCACAAACACGTAATCAGGCGCCACACACAGTTGCCCGGCGTTGAGCAGCTTGCCGATGACCACCTTGGTCACCGCGTCGTTGAAGTCGGCAGAGCGGGAGATGATACTCGGCGATTTTCCGCCCAGTTCCAGGGTGACCGGCACCAGGTTCTCTGCCGCTGCGCGCAGCACATGCTTGCCGATGCTGGTGGCACCGGTGAACAGCAAATGGTCAAAGGGTTGGCCACAGAATGCCTGACCGACCTGGGCATCGCCCAGCACCACCGCCACTTCGTCTTCAGCGTAAACCGAGCGGATCAATCGAGCGATCAGTGCCGAGGTGTGCGGGGTGAACTCCGACGGTTTGATCATCACCCGGTTGCCCGCGGCCAGTGCGCCTGCCAGGCCGCTGAAGACCATATAGCCGGGCACGTTCCAGGCGGTGACGATACCCACTACGCCCAGTGGCTGATACTGCACCCAGGCTTGACCGGCCTTGACTTCACGCGTTTCGGGCTGCATCCACTGGGCAAGTTGTGCCTTGGTCTGCTTGAGCGTTAACAAGGGTGAGAGCACCTCGCTGCCCTTGGAGAAACTCGGGCTGCGGTGGCCGAAATCGGCGGTCAAAGCATCGATGATTTCCTGTTCATGGTTGATCAGCAAACCGATCGCCCGGTCGATCAGTTCACTGCGTTGCTCGGCACTGTAGGGCTCATTGGCCAGAAACGCTGCTCGTTGCTTTTCCAGGATCGTGCGGATGTCTGTGCTCGTCGAATCTTCGATAGCGCTCATCACTTCCTCGCTTGTTATTGTCAGGATGCTGGTTGCATGGTTGATCATCAGCTTGGCGCTGCCGCCACCCGGATCAGGTGGTTGAGCACGCTTGAATCGGCGCGGTGTCAGTTGTTGCGCGGTGCCCGCATTGCTGGCAAGGCGGAATCCGGCATGGACCGAAATGCACAACGCCCTGCGAACAGGGCGTTGTTGCAAGCAAGGCCTTTCAAGTCTCAGCGGATCCCGGCGTTACGCAGCGCCGACGGGGTAAAGTCTGTCAACTTCGCACTAATCCCGTAGGTAGTGGCGTGTCGCGACTGGTTGGTCATCGCCAGTACGTTGTAGCGTCCCGCGATCAGGTCGTAGATACCGAGCATGGCGAAGTTGGCGGCACCACGTTCGTAATCATTCATCGCATAGCCCTCCGCCACCCGCCACAGCTGACCGCGGCCATCGTAGTGATCGACTTCGGCCAGTTGCCAGGTGTCTTCGTCAAAGTACATGTCGCGCTTGGCATAGATATGCCGTTGCCCCGGTTTGAGCGTGGCCTGTACATGCCAGACACGATGCAACTCATAACGTGTCAGGTCCTGGTTGATGTGCCCCGGTTTGATGATGTCGTCGTACTTGAGTTTCGGCGACTGCAGCTTGTAGTTGTTGTAGGGGATGTACATCTCCTTCTTGCCAATCAGCTTCCAGTCATAGCGGTCCGGCGCGCCGTTCATCATGTCGGTGTTATCGGCGGTGCGCATGCCGTCAGAGCCATTGCCCGGGCCGTCGTAGGCCACCTGCGGTGCACGCCGCACCCGGCGCTGGCCGGCGTTGTAGACCCAGGCCAGGCGGGGTTCCTTGACCTGATCGATGGTTTCGTGGATCAGCACCACGCTGCCGGCCAGACGCGACGGTGCGGTGATTTCCTGCTTGTAGTAGTAAAGGACGTTATCGCCCTGCCCCTGCTTGACGTCGTCCATCAGTTGCGGAAAAGCCAAGGTATCGTTGTATTCAACAATCGAGTAAGAGCCGTTGGTTTGCGGTGCCGCCTGGGCCGCCTCGCGCGTCATGTTGCCGCCACGGTAGCGATTGGTGTGGTTCCAGTAGACTTCAACGCCACTTTTAGGGATAGGGAATGGGTAGTAGCGGGTTTGGGAAAAATGCTCCAGGCCGTTGCCATCAGGCGTCAGCTCAGTAGTCACCGCACTTTCTTTGGCAATGTCGTAGATGTTCTGCGGCGAGGCCGCTGTACGCTGGGTCTTGTACACCGGAATCTTGTAGCTGTCCGGGTAGCGCTTGAACAGGGCCAACTGGCCCGGGGTGAGTTTGTCCTTGTATTGCTCGGCGTTGGCGGCGGTAATCACCAACAACGGTTTGTCATTGGTGAATGGATCACCGAGAAATCCGTTGTCCAACGCCGCAGCACCGGGCTTGAGACCACCGGTCCAGGCCGGAATGCTACCGTCGGCATTGGCCTTTTTCTCGGCCCCCAGCGGGGTCAGGGTAGTGCCCAGTTGGGCAGCCTCCTGAGGAGAAACGGCGGCCATTACGCCACTGGCCAGCAGTGAAAGACTCAGTGCGCCAGCGCGCAAAATGAAACGTGCGTTCATGTTCAAGTACCTCTGGCAGGGTTGCATCAGAAATTCAAGCCGAAGCTCAGGGCGAGAAAGTCGCGGTCGACGTTGGTGTTGAAATCGCCATCAAAGAAGTTGGTGTAACTCAGGCTGGCGGTGTAGGTGTTCTGGTACTCGGCATCCACGCCGACACTGACCGCCTTGGACCCTTCGTCGAAGTTCGGGCCATAGCCCTCAACGTCGTGGGACCAGGCCAGGTTGGGCGACAGGTTGATGCCGGCGATCACGTTCTGGTAGTCGAGCTTGCCGCGCAGCCGATAGCCCCAGCTGTTGCTGGTATAGAAACCATCATCGTTGCATTCCTGGGCCGGGTTGCTGGCCCTCGGGGTGCCCGCTGCGCTGCCTTGGCACGTGGCCAGGCCTGCCGCCCCTGGCAACTCACCGGCA
This sequence comes from Pseudomonas sp. UM16, assembly GCF_050312595.1. Lineage (NCBI taxonomy): Bacteria > Pseudomonadati > Pseudomonadota > Gammaproteobacteria > Pseudomonadales > Pseudomonadaceae > Pseudomonas > Pseudomonas sp. UM16. Next base: position 211,162 of record NZ_JBNPJT010000003.1, read on the forward strand.
CCAAAGGCCGGGCTGCGGCCAAAGCGCAGATCGGAACCGTCAGCCTTGCCCAAGCCATTGATATGGTTGTAGCCCACCTCCCCCACCAGCGTCAGGCGGCTGGCACCCAGTACCTGGTCAAAGAACTGGGTGGCGGTCATCTGCGCCTGAGACACCGCCATGCGCTTGTAGCCATTGACTTCGGCACCCAGGTTACGGCCAGCAAAACCGGTGGTAATCAGCGGTGAAGTGGCACCGAAGGTCGCGGCGGACAACAGGTCAGCGGTGTTCAACTGCAACGGCATGTTCGGCCGGTAACTGACCTCGCCACCCAGGGCCACAGAGCCGACGTTGGTCTGGAAACTCAGGCCATATAGGCGGATGTCTTCCGGATAATCGATGAAGTAGCGGGCACTGCGTGCCGATGCCAGGCCACCCGCCGCACTGCTCATCTGGTTGATGCTCAGGTAAGGGTTACGGCTGTGGTAGTTCATGGCGTAGGCACCAAACTCGGTGTCATTGAGCTGCGGCACGAACCAGCGCAAGGCCAGGCCGTACTGACCGCTGTCACGGGCGTCCTTGTCCTTGAGCCGCGGGATGTAGGCATCGTCCAGACCGGCAGCAATCGCGCCCAGCCCCCCGGTGTTTTGCGCCTGGCCAGGTGGCAGGTCGAGACCGGCAATCACCAGACGGTCGTTACAGCCCTGAGGGACGCCATCGTTGCCGAAGAAGGTCCCGCAGTTGTCGACTACCGATTTCTCCCACTCCAGCTGCAAGAACGCTTCGGCGGTGAGGTTCTCGGTCAGCCCTTGGGACAGATAGAACAGATTGACCGGGATCAGGCCTTCCTTGACCTCGGCACCTGGGCGCCGTAGCGCCGCCACGTCGATGGGGTTGATACTGTTGATCGAGTTGCCGATGAAGGTGCTCTCACCCCAGCTCACCACCTGCTTGCCGAGCCGAGCGTTGCCGACCAGATCACCGATTGCATAATTGTGATAAACGAAGCTGTCGAGAAACATTGCCCCGGATGACTTGGCAGCGCGATCGCGGCCACTGTCGTCGATGTCATAGAACGGCCGATGCTCGTCCATCAACTCAAAGTCGTACCAGTATTTGCCGCGCACGAAGGCACCGCTGTCACCGTACTTGAGTTCTAGGTCATGCACGCCCTTGAAGATTTTCGAGAAGGTTTCACCCTTCTTGAAGTTCAGGCGGTTGTCGTCGGTGGTCCGCGATGCGGACGAACCCGACTTGCCCTGTGAGTTGAAGTTGGAAATGAACTTCGAATCCGCGTCGCTGGTTGCCCAACTGGCGCCGATGGACAGTGCCGAATCGAAGTTGCCCTGGATCTCACCGATGTGGAACTCAACCGCGTGGGCGTGATCACCCGCGCTAGTGGCAAAGGTTACAGCTACGGCCAGCAGACTTGGCTGGAAGACGCCGCGCATTGTTGTTTTTGTCATGCGGTTCTCCGGTTAGGGATGAGGGGTGCATCCATGCAAGGGGGATTCGGGTGACGTCCTTACACTCGGGGTGATGTGCAGCACACGGCGACTAGCCCGCTGCGTTAACGTTGCCGTACAGCGTCACTACACACGCACCACCCAGGCCCAGGTTGTGGGCCAGGGCCAGACGCGCGCGTTCGACCTGACGCTGTTCGGCGTTACCGCGCAGTTGCTGAGTCAGTTCGTAGCACTGGGCCAGGCCGGTGGCCCCCAGCGGATGCCCTTTGGAGAGCAGGCCACCCGAGGGGTTGATGACGATCTGCCCGCCGTAGGTGTTGTCGCCGTCTTTGACGAACTGTTCCGCGCCGCCTTCAGGGCAAAAGCCCAGGGACTCGTAACAGATCACCTCGTTCTGGGCGAAGCAGTCGTGTAACTCGCAGACGTCGATATCCTGCGGGCCGACGCCGGCCTTCTCGTAAACCTGCGTCACCGCCGCGCGGGTCATGTGCGTGCCGACCCAGTCGAGCATCGAAGGCTTGTCGAAGTTGAATGATTCCGGGGTGTCGGTGGTCATCGCCTGGGCCAGGATCTGCACGTCACGACGCAGGCCGTGCTTACGGGCGAAGCGCTCTGAAACCAGAATCGCCGCAGCACCACCGCAGGTCGGCGGGCAGGCCATCAGCCGGGTCATCACCCCAGGCCAGAGCACCGGGTCAGCCATCACGTCTTCGGTTTTAAGGACTTTGCGAAACAGCGCCAGGGGATTGTTGGCCGCATGACGGCTGGCCTTGGCGCGCACAGCGGCGAAGGTTTCCATGCGTGTACCGTACTTTTGCATGTACTCGCGCCCAGCGCCGCCAAAGGTGCGCAGCGCCTGTGCCATTTCGCTGCCAACATCGGCAGTCAGGCCGCGCAGGATCGGCAAAAAGCGCTCACGGGTCGGCGGGCGATCATCCCAGTGAGACTTCAACGGGCCGGCCTGCATCTGTTCGAAACCGACCGCCAGCACACAATCGGCCGACCCCGACTCGATGGCCTTGCGCGCCAGGTACAACGCGGTGGAACCGGTGGAGCAGTTGTTGTTGACGTTGACCACCGGAATACCGGTCATGCCCACTTCATACAGCACGGTCTGGCCGCAGGTGGAGTCACCGTAGACATAACCGGCGTAGGCCTCCTGCACCAGCTCATAGCCAATGCCGGCATCGGCCAGGGCACGGCGCACCGCTTCTGCGCCCATCTGTACATAGGTCGGGCTCGTGCCGGGCTTGCTGAAGGGAATCATACCAACGCCGACAACCAATACGTTTTCGCTCATGGAGTCACCTGAAAATCTCGGGAGTGGATCAAAGCTTGCGCGCGATCAGCTCGCGCAGCACTTCACTGGTACCGCCGAAAATGCGCGTCACACGCATGTCGACAAAGGCACGGGCAATCGGATACTCGAGCATGTAGCCGTAGCCGCCGTGCAGCTGGACCATGTCGTCGATGCACTTGCACAAGGTCTCGGTAGCGAGCAGTTTGGCGATCGCCGACTCTTGCACGGTAAGGCGGCGGCGCATGTGCTCGCCTATGTAGTGGTCGATGGTCAAGCGCACGGCGGTGGCTTGCGCCTTGATGTCGGCGAGTTTGAATTTGGTGTTCTGAAAGTCCCAGACGGTCTGGTTGAACGCCTTGCGGTCCTTCACATATTCAATGGTCTGTTCGAGCATGCGTTCGAGTTTGGCGGCGCTGTACAGGGCAATCACCAGGCGCTCCTGGGGCAGCTCTTCCATCAAATGGATAAAGCCCTTGTTCTCTTCACCCAGCAGGTTACTCACCGGTACCCGCACATCATCGAAGAACAGCTCGGCGGTGTCGGCCGCCGCCTGGCCAACTTTCTCCAGCTTGCGGCCACGGCGAAAGCCCGCCCGGTCGCATTCGACCATGATCAGGCTGCAGCCCTTGGCACCGGCGCTGGGGTCGGTCTTGCACACCACCACGACCATGTCGCAAGACAGACCATTGCTGATGAAGGTCTTGCTGCCGTTGATCACCCACTCGTCACCGTCGCGCACGGCGGTGGTGCGAATCGCCTTGAGGTCCGAGCCGGTGCCCGGTTCGGTCATGGCCACGGCCAGCACGGTTTCGCCGGTGCATATTTTCGGTAGCCATTGGTGCTTTTGCGCTTCGGTGCCCAGGCGCACGATATACGGCGCGACAATGTCCGAATGCACCCCCAGGCTCCAGCCCGAGACACCAGCGCGGTACAGCTCCTCGATGAGCACCGCGCTATGCCCGAAATCACCGCCACCGCCGCCATATTCGGCTGGCACCGTGAGGCACAGCAGGTTGTGGCGACCGGCCTTGAGCCAGGTTTCCCGGTCGACCTGCCCGGCTTCGTCCCACTGCGCCTGCCTGGGCAGGCACTCACGCTCAAAGAAACGCCGCGCGCTTTCACGCAACATTTCATGGTCTTCACGGTAGACAGTTCGGTTGATGTGCATCGGGATCTCCAGTGGGTTGGCAGACCGAGGTGCGCCTGCTTCGTAGCCCCAATGTAGTGAGCCGGGGGGGTGTTTAAGCCACCCGGATCGGGTAGCGCGAATGGCTGCTGTAACGTATGAAACCGATGTCAGTTCGCAGGCGCTGCAGCGCCCACCGCGTAGGCCTGGCGCAGCACCCGCTTGAGCACCTTGCCTGCTGCCGAGAGCGGCAATTGCTCACGAAATTCCACGGTCTTGGGGCACTTGTAGCGGGCGATGAACTGGCGGCAATGCTCACGTAATTGCGCCACGTCCACCTGAGCGCCAGGGTTACACACCACCACTGCGTGCACCGCTTCACCCCACTGCGGATGGGGAACGCCAATCACCGCGCACTGGGCCACTGCCGGGTGTCGAGCGAGCACGTTCTCGACTTCGGCCGAGTAGATGTTCTCGCCGCCACTGACGATCATGTCCTTGAGCCGGTCGACGATGAACAGATAACCCTGCTCGTCCATGTAGGCGGCGTCGCCGGTGTACAACCACCCCTCACGCAAAACTTTGGCGGTCTCTTCAGGTTTGTTCCAGTAACCTTGCATGATGTTCGGCCCACGGACGATGATCTCGCCTACCGTACCGCGCGACACCTCACGCCCTTGCAGATCGACAATCTTCACCTGCACGCCAAGGCCGCCACGTCCCACTGACCGCGACAGCCCACTGGCCCGCGCTTCGGGGCGGTGGTTGCACGGCAAGTTACTGGACACCACCGGACAGGCCTCGGTGAGACCATAGGAGTGGGACAGTTCGATATCCGGTAACCGCGCCAGTAACTGCTCAACCATCTCGCCAGCGCTGGGTGAGGCGCCATAGGTCAGGCGTTTGAGACTGCCCAGGTAATAACGGTCGAAATGCGGATGGGCCAACAGTGCAAGGATCATGCTTGGCACCAGCAAGGTTTCGGTGATCCGCTCACGCTCAATCACCTGCAAGGTGTGTTCGGCATCGAAACCCGCTACCAGCACGTGACTTTCGCCCGCCAGGAACTGGATCAGTGCCCGCGCCATCCCGGCAACGTGGAACAGTGGTGCCACATGCAACAAGCGCCCGCCTGCTATTGGCGGCATGTCCACCATACGCGGCAGGCAAGCCGACCAGAGATTAAGGTGCGACTGCATCACCCCTTTGGGAAAGCCGGTGGTGCCGCCGGTGTACATGATGCAGGCGAGGTCATCGCCGCCGCGTCCGGCATCCTCCACCGCTGGCGAGTTGGCAATCAGCTGCTCAAAGCCGTGCATGCCCGCGGGCACATCCCCGTCCCCGGCATAGATGAACAGCGGTCGAGTACCGGCCATGGCGCGGATGTCATCGGCCATGGCGGCGAACGGCTCATCGATCAACAGAATGCCGGTGGCGCAATCATCGAGCGAGTAAACGATCTCGGCCACGCTCCAGCGACAATTCACCGGGTTGACCACCCCGCCACCCCACCACACGGCAAACAGGTATTCCAGGTAGCGGTCGCTGTTGTGCGCGAGCATGCCGACCCGGTCGCCCGGAGCCATCCCCAGGCGTCGCAAAGCCCCCGCCAGGCACCCAACGCGCTCGACAAACTGGCGATAGGTGTGGCGACGTTCGCCGTACAGGGTGGCGAGATGCTCCGGGTTTTGTTGCAAAGTACGGTGCAGGCACTGGGTCATGTACATGGCGTTAGCTCACCCCGCGGTCCTTACCGGCCCAGAACGGTTCACGCAAGTCACGCTTGAGGACTTTGCCCGCACCGGACAGCGGCAGCGTGTCGCGAAACTCCACGCTTTTCGGAGTTTTGTAGCCCGCAATCTGCCGACGACAGTGCTCGATGATTTCCGCATCGCGGGCCTGGCCATCGGGCTTGAGGACGACCACTGCATGCACCGATTCGCCCCATTGCGCACAGGGAATGCCAATTACCGCGCAAGCGGCCACGGCCGGATGACTGGCAATGGCACTTTCCACTTCGCCGGAATAGACGTTTTCCCCGCCGCTGACAATCATGTCCTTGAAGCGATCGACAATGTAGAGGTAGCCCGCTTGATCCATGTATGCGCCATCGCCGGTGTGCATCCAGCCGCCGCGCAGGGCATGGGCAGTTTCTTGCGGCTTGTTCCAGTAGCCGAGCATAATGTTCGGCCCACGCACCACCACTTCGCCGACAGTGCCGCGCGGCACTTCGTTGCCCTGTTCATCGACAATGCGCACGGTCACGCCCAGCCCTGGCCGTCCGGCCGAACACAGCAGGCCATTGGCGATACCTTCGGGGCCATGGTTTTCCGGACCATTGGCGGAAATCGGTGGCACGGCCTCGGTCATGCCATAGCCCTGGGTGAATTCGACCTGCGGCAAAGCCTTCAGGGCCAGCTCCAGCAACGGCACGGCAATCGGCGAAGCACCATAGGTCAGGCTGCGCAGACAGCTCAGGTCATGCTGGGAAAACTCGGGATGCATGATCAAGGCCTGCAGCATGGTGGGCACGATGAGGATGTCGGTGACGCGCTCACGGGCAATGGTGCGCATCACATTCAGCGCATCGAAGGCCGGCACGAAAACGCTCGGCAGGCCGATCAACGCAAGCAGAATCACTCTGGAGAGCGCCGCCAGGTGGAACATCGGCGCGATATGCAGGGTCAGGGCGTCGGCCGGCACAGGTACATCGGCAGCGCGTGCGATTGCCGCCGACCACAGGTTCATGTGTGACAGCATCACGCCCTTGGGCTGTCCAGTGGTACCGCCGGTGTAGAGGATGCTGGCGAGGTCGTCATCACCGCGAAAGGCGTCATCTACTGGCTGTGCCTCACGGATCAATTGTTCGTAGCTGAGCATGCCTGCCGGCGCCGGCCCGTCGCCGACATGAATCAATAGCGGCCGCACCTTGGCGCTGGCGGCGATTGCATCGGCCATGGCCAGGAAGGTGTCGTCGATCATCAGGATGCGGGTGTCGCAATCATCCAGCGAATAGACGATTTCCGCCACGCTCCAGCGGATGTTCACCGGGTTGACCACACCCCCGCCCCACCAGGTCGCCAGGTAATACTCCAGAAAGCGGTCGGAATTCAGCCCGAGCAGACCTACCCGGTCGCCGCTGTGCATCCCCAGCTGTTGCAAGGCTCCGGCCAGGCGCGCTACCCGCTCGGCCAACTGGGCATAGGTGTGGCGTCGGTCGCGAAACACCGTCGCCAGGGCATCAGGCTTTTGCTGCACCATGCGGTGCAGCCCTTGAGTCAGGTACATGGAACGCTCCTGTGAATTATTGTTGTCAGGCAAGAACAGCGGTATTACGGGGCTGCCAGGTCACGCCCCGGTGTATCGCGGGGCGCGTTGTTCGGCCTGGGCCAGACGGCTTTCGGCCTGGTCCTGGCTTTCGCGCAGCAAGCCCCAGTGCAGGTGGGTCTGGGTGGCGAATTCGCGTGCGGTGAGGTGGCCGGTCTGCAGCGCCAGGCGCTTGATCGCCTGCACGGCCAGCGGTCCATTGACGGCTATGCGCTGCGCCAGGCCCAAGGCTGCCGGCAGCAGTTGCTCGTGCGGCACCAGGTTGCTGATCAAGCCAATACGTAACGCCTCCTGGGCGTCGACTGGTTCACCGGTAAGGGCGATTTTCATGGCGTGGGCAGCGGGAATGGCGCGCAGCAGGTACTGCACGCCACCGGCGGCCGGAATGCTCGCTGTGCCTACTTCGGGCAAACCGAAGCTGGCCTCGCTGGCGGCAAGCCGCAGGTCACACTGCAGCGCCAGCTCAAAGCCGCCACCCAGACAGGCGCCGTTGATTGCCGCGATGATCGGCTTCCAGATTTCCAGGTCGGTCAGGTCCAAGAGCCGGCCATACCCCCCCTCCTCAGCTTCGGCCTCGCGGCTTTTCAGCGCGGCCCCCACATAGCCGGGCACGGTTCGCAACGAGGCATTCAGGTTGATGCCCGAACAAAACGCGCGCCCTCCCGCACCAGTAACCACGATGACCCGCACCTGCTCATCGTCCTGGCAGGCGCTTAGCGTCTTGCGCAGGTGCATCAGCTCGCTGACACTCAGGGTATTGGTCGAGGGTTGCCCATCGAGGGTGATGAGTGCCACGTGCTCGATGATCTTGAACTGTATCGCCATGGCTAACTCCTACTGCGGTGCATGGTGTTCGTGTTGTTGTACGGGTCAGGCAGCACCCCGGTTGTTCTGTCATGCAGTAGAACAACCACAAGGCTCGCCCCCACCACCCGCATCGGGTGGCGATTGCCAGCCCGATAAGCCAGGGCTTCTAGCGCTGGGTTACATTCAGCTAGATTCAGTGCATGCTTAAAAACAAAAATGAAGCGGGAAGCCCATGGACAAACACCGCAAGTCCGCTGCAGCGGATAGCCTCGCCAGCCAGGTCCTGAATCTGACACAGTCGCCAATCGTCAGTACCAAGCTGATCCCGCCACGCAGCACCGGGCGCCTGATTTCCCGCGAGCGCCTGCAGGAGCAGATGCTCAAGGCACGGCGCCAGCGCTGCATCGTGCTGCAGGGGCCGGCCGGTTGCGGTAAGACGTCGACCTTGATCGCCTGGCGCCAGGCCCTGTTGCCCCTGGGGTTCGACGTGGCCTGGCTGACCCTGTCTGCCGACGACAATGAGCTGACTCGCTTTCTCGACTATCTGCTGGCGAGCCTGGGTTACGTCGACCCGAGCCTGGTGCACGAGGCCACGCAACTGGAAGGTCGCGGCATCGACAGTGAAGCGGTGGAGCGTACGGTGATCACCCTGGTGCGCAGCATTGCCCGTCGTGGCACTGAACTGGTACTGGTGCTCGATGATCTGCATCACCTGACCGACGTGGCCATTCACCAGGCGCTGCAATGGCTGCTCGATTACGCGCCTGCCAACCTGCACCTGGTGGTGGTGTCGCGCAGTGCGGTGCCGCTGTCGCTGGCGCGGCTACGCAGTCAGGACCAGGTGCAAACCTTGAATCTGCGCGACCTGCGCTTTACTGCGGCGGAATCCGAACAGTTTCTCAAGGCGCAGCTGGGCCAGGTCGATGCCCGCGATGCCAAGCTGATGCACGAATTGACTGATGGCTGGGTGGCGGGTTTGCAATTGCTGGCCGTGAGCCGCAAGAAAAATCGTCCAGCCCCAGCGACGGCGTCTGCACCTCTGCACACGCAGATACGTGACAACCAGGCGTTTGCGCGTTTTTTTGAAGTTGAGGTGTTGTCGCATCTGTCACCCACCGACCTTGATTTACTGTTGCTCATGGCGGTCTGCAACCGCTTTTGTGCCTCGCTGTGCGCAGCCCTGAGCGGTCACTCAGAAGCGGTCAACGCGGCCAATGCGCTGCTGACGCGCCTGGAGCGGGACAACCTGTTCCTGATCCCGGTGGACAGTGCCGGGCGGGAGACCTGGTATCGCCTGCACCCGTTGCTGCGCGAAACCCTGCTCAAATACTTCGACTCGCGCAGCAGCGCGGAGCAACAGGCCGTCCATGTCCGGGCCTGGGCCTGGTTTCGCGACCACAACCACCTGGATGAAGCGGTTCACCATGCGGTCATGGGCGGCAACCCTGCAGCCGCTGCGGTACTGGTAGAGCAACACGCGCAGACGCTGTATGCCCATGGTGACCTGCGCATGTTGATCGAGCTGGTGCGGCTGCTACCGGCAGAGCAGGTGCAGTCGCGGGTCAAGCTGCGCCTGATCAAGACGCGAATGCAACTCTATGCCCGAGATTTTGCCGCCTGCGCCGAAAGCCTTGAGCAGTTGTTTCGCGAGGTTCCCGAGCAGGATGCGCACGAACGTTTCATGTTGGCGCTGCTGCGTGCATCCCTGGCTTTGCAACGCGATGACACCGATGCCGCGATGACGGTGGTGCCACACTTGCTCAACCCACCCGCCGACAGTGACCCCGTGGCCATTGGCTCTTGCGCCAACATCCTGTCCTGGCTCTACATGCACCGCGGCGACTACGAAAAAGCCCGTCAGGTGCAACTTGACCGCCCTGTACTGCTGATCAACGGCGACCCCTTTCTCGGCACCAGCGCCGGCAGCCTGCAAGGTCGCTGCATGATTGGCCTGAGCCTGGCTCTTGAGGGCCAGATGACCCAGGCCGAACGGGTCTATCGCGATGTGTTGGAGGAAGCCAGCCATTGCGGCAAGGCCGGTGCCGATGCCACGTACCTGTCCGCAGCCTTGTTGGGTGAGGTGCTGTACGAAACTAACGAAGTCGATGCCGCCTTCAAGTTGCTGTCAGGCTGGATCGACATTCTCGAACGGATCTCGATCCCTGACTCCGTACTGCGCGTGCTCCAAGTGCTGTGGAATGTGCAATGGCTGGCTGGTAACCACCAGGAGGCCTTTGCCTTTGTCGAGCGTCTGGATGAATACGCGGTCAAGTTGGGGCTGGATCGTCTGCAAGCCTATTGCCTGACCTGGCAGACACACTGGTTACTGCTGCTGGGCGAACCGCAAGCAGCACGCGCCAAGCTGACGCGCCTGGAAGCGATCGATGCCCGGCACCCGAATGCCGGCCACAGTGCGCTCAAGGAAATTCACATCCTCACCGAAAATGCCCGGGTGCGCTGGCAGCTCGATCAGGGCGACCTGGAGGGCGCCTGCGAGCGACTGGAACAACTGATTGCTACCTGTGAACAGCACCGCCGGCAGTTGGGTACCGTGCGTTTGCTGGTGCTGAGCGCCGTGGTCGAGTCCGAGCGCGGCAATCGCGACCGGGCACGCGACAAGGTCATGGAGGCGTTGCGTCGCGGGCAGCGCTTCGGTTTACTGCGCAGCCTGCTGGACGCCCATCCCAATGGCCTGGCGCTGATCAGCGCAGTCGCCAGCAGTGAAGCCCTGGACCCGGTGCTGGCTTTCTATGTCGAGCGACTGCAAGCGGCACAGTCAGCGGTGCCGACAGTGGTAACCGGCGTAACCATGGTCACTGCACCGCGCAAACCCAGTGCAAGGGCAATCGAACCGTTGAGCGAGCGTGAACTCGAAGTGCTGCGCCTGCTCGCCCAAGCCTTGCCGAACAAGAAAATCGCCCGGGCGCTGAGTCTGTCGCCCGAAACGGTGAAGTGGCACCTGAGCCATATCTACAGCAAGCTGGGTGTCAGCAGCCGCGATGAAGCGGTTGCGCGCATGCGTGATCTTCATGCTCACGACAGCGACGCGCACTGAATTCGGTAGCCTCCTCCACCACACGTTTTTGACCTCGCCACCCGCCTCGGGTGGCGTTCGGCCAAAGCCCTCGACCTATCGTAATCCTCAAGCCACAGGCGCATGGCGCGCCTTGCGTAAGCACTTGGCCCAAGCGGCCGGCCATCCTTGAGGAGACTTGCGTGCAGATTGCCCGAACCGTCCTGCGAGACGACCATGAGATGTTCCGCACCACCGTGCGGCGCTTTTTCGAACGTGAATGCTTGCCACGCCAGGCGGCGTGGGACAAGGCCGGCCAGGTTGATCGCAAAACCTGGCTCAAGGCCGGCCGTGAAGGCTTGCTGGGCATCAGTTTGCCCACCGAGTACGGCGGTGGTGGCGGCGACTTCGGCCACTGTGCGGTGTTCAACGAAGAATTCGCCCGCTGCGGTATCAGCGGCCCTTACTTCGGCATGCACTCCGACGTTATCGCTCCGTACATCAACCGTTGCGGCACTGAAGAGCAGAAACGCCGCTGGCTGCCGGCGATCTGCGCTGGCGAGATCATCCTGGCCATCGCCATGACCGAGCCGGGCACCGGTTCCGACCTCAAGGCCGTGCGCACCATCGCCGTGCGTGAGGGGGATGAGTATGTGATCAATGGCAGTAAAACGTTCATCAGCAACGGCCTGACCGCGGACCTGGTGATCGTCGTGTGCAAGACCGATCCGAATGCCGGCGCCAAAGGCATTAGCCTGATCGCGGTGGAAGCTAACCGTGTGGGCTTTGTCCGCGGGCGCAAACTGGACAAGGTTGGCCAACACGCCCAGGACACCGCCGAACTGTACTTCGACAACCTGCGGGTGCCGGTCGGCAACCTCCTGGGCGAAGAAGGCCTGGGCTTTAGCTACCTGATGGCCGAACTGCCTCAGGAGCGCTTCTCCATCGCTGTGTCTGCCGCGGCCAAGCTGGAGCGCCTGCTGGAGCAGACCCTGGACTACGTGAAAGAGCGCAAGGCCTTCAATCAGACCGTGTGGGACTTCCAGAACACCAAGTTCAAGCTCGCCGATATCAAGGCCCAGGCCAGCGCGCTGCGGGTGATGGTCGATTACTACCTGGGCGAGCACATGCGTCGACGCCTGACCCTCGAAGAAGCGGCAATCGCCAAACTGCACTGCACCGAAACCCTGTCGCGTTGCATCGACGACATGGTCCAGCTGCACGGCGGCTACGGCTACATGCTCGAGTACCCGATCGCCCGCGCCTTTGTCGACATGCGCGTCAACCGCATTTACGGCGGCACCAGTGAAGTCATGCGCGAACTGATCGCGCGCAAGCTCTGACCCTAGAAAACAATAAGGAAAATACGATGAGCAGTAAGGTATTCGTAGCTGGCGTGGGCATGATTCAGTTCAAAAAGCCTGGCACCAATGAACCCTACGACGTCATGGGCGAACAAGCGATTCGCCAGGCTCTGGCCGATTGCGGGCTGGATTTCAGTCAGGTCCAACAGGCCTATGCCGGGTATGTCTACGGAGACTCCACCTGCGGGCAGAAAGCCTTGTATCGCGTGGGCATGAGCGGTATCCCACTGATCAACGTCAATAACAACTGCGCCACTGGTTCCAGCGCGCTATTCCTGGCGCGCCAGGCGGTGCAAAGCGGCGCGGTCGACTGCGCCCTGGCGTTCGGCTTCGAGCAAATGAACCCCGGCGCACTGAAGTCAGCCTGGACCGACCGCGCCCCGGCCACCGAACGCGCATTGAAACTGACCAATGAACTGGTCGGCATGCCGGACCTGCCCACCGCCATCCGCCAGTTCGCCGGTGCCGGCCACGCGCACATGCAAAAATACGGCACGCAACTGGCCACCTTTGCCAAGATTCGCGCCAAGGCCAGTCAACACGCAGCACGCAACCCACTGGCGGTGTTTCGCAATGTGGTCAGCACTGAAGACGTACTGGCCGCCCCCATGCTCTGGGAAGGGGTACTGACCCGGCTGATGGCCTGCCCGCCCACTTGCGGCGCGGCGGCCGCCATTGTGGTCTCGGAACGCTTTGCAAAAAAACACGGCCTGCGTACCGATGTGCTGATTGCCGGCCAAGCGCTAACCACCGACCTGCCGAGCACTTACGACGCCCACGACATGATTCGCGTGGTCGGTTTCGACATGACCCGCATGGCGGCCGACATCGCTTACAACCAGGCCGGCATCGGCCCGCAAGACGTCGACGTCATCGAGTTGCACGACTGCTTTGCCCAGAACGAATTGCTCACCTATGAAGGCCTGGGTCTGTGCACTGAAGGCGCCGGCGAGCAACTGGTCAACGACGGTGACAACACCTATGGCGGCCGCTGGGTCACCAACCCGTCGGGCGGCCTGCTCTGCAAAGGCCACCCGCTGGGCGCCACGGGCCTGGCCCAGTGCTACGAGCTGACTCACCAACTGCGCGGCAGCGCCGAGCAGCGCCAAGTCCAGGGCGCACGCACGGCAGTGCAGCACAACCTCGGCCTGGGCGGCGCCTGCGTGGTGACCGTGTACCAGAAAAACTGACGCGGCCAGCCTCTCAAGGACCCCTTACATGATCGACAAAAAACACATCGGCCGCGAGCTGCCGACCTTTCTCGCCACCGCCGAAGCTGGCCAACTGCGCTTTTTCGCCAAGGCCACCGGCGAAACCAACCCGATCTACTTCGATGAACAGGCTGCCCGTGATGCCGGTCACCCAGGCCTGCCATTGCCGCCGACTTTTCTGTTCTCGCTGGAGTTCCAGATCCCCTCCAACGCCTGGCGTGAAGAACTGGGCATCGTCACCGCGCGCATCCTGCACGGAGAGGAGTCGTTCCGTTATCACCGCATGGCCTATGCCGGCGACACCCTGCGTTTTGCAGTGCGCATCGCCGACATCTACGACAAGAAAGACGGTGCCCTGGAATTCGTGGTGCGCGAAACCCGCGTGACCAACCAGCACGGTGAGCACGTTGCCGACCTGCGCAGCGTACTCGTGCAGCGCAACAGCTGAAGCGGAGAACACTGATGACCACTACACACCTGCAACAGCTGAACGTCGGCGACACCCTGCCGACCCTGACGCTGGCCGCCATCAACCGCACCACACTGGCGCTGTTCGCCGGCGCTTCGGGGGACCATAACGCCATTCATATCGACACCGACTACGCGCGCAAGGCCGGCATGGCTGACGTGTTCGCCCACGGCATGCTGTCGATGGCCTACCTCGGCCGCCTGCTGACGCAGTGGGTCGACCAACGCCAGTTACGCGAATTCGGCGTGCGCTTTCTCGGCATAACCCACCTGGGTCACCAGATCACCTGCAGCGCCACGGTGGTCGAGCGATTCGAGGCCGCGGGTGAACAACGCCTCAAAGTCGAGATCCGCACCCGCAACCAGTACGGCGAAATCAAGATTGTCGGCGACGCCGTCATCGCCCTGTAAACAACCTGATAATTGAGGAGCTTCACCCATGGCAAAACTTGAAGGCAAGGTCGCACTGGTCACCGGTTCCGGGCGTGGCATCGGCCAACAGATTGCACTGAAACTGGCCAGCGAAGGCGCCCGCGTAGTGATCAACGACCTGGACCTCGACCCGGCCCAGGAAACCGCTGAGCTGATTCGTAAAATGGGTGGCGAAGCGGCCATCTGCCACGGCAACGTCAGCGCCCCGGACTTTGCCGAGCGCTACATCAAAACGGCAATGGACCATTTCAACGGTATCGACATCATCGTCAACAATGCTGGTTACACCTGGGACGACGTCATTCAGAAGATGAGCGACGAGCAGTGGTACGCCATTGTCGATTGCCACATGACCGCCCCCTTTCGCATCCTGCGCGCAGCCTACCCGGTAATCAAAGCCCAAGCGCAGGCCGACGCTGCCCAAGAGCGGGAAGTGTTCCGTAAAGTCGTCAACATCTCTTCGGTTTCGGCGCTCAATGGCAACGCCGGGCAGATGAACTACTCCTCGGCCAAAGCCGGCGTGATCGGCATGACCCGCGCACTGGCACGCGAGTGGGGGCGCTTCAAGGTCAACGTCAACGCCGTGGCGTTTGGGTTCATCGAAACCCGCATGACCAGCGCCGATGCCCATGCCGGTGCGACGGTGAACATCGAAGGCCGAGACATCCGCGTCGGGATCAGCCCGGAGGCGGCCAAGTCGTTTGCCCAGCGCAACCCTCTGGGCCGCCCAGGCACGGTGAAGGAAGCCGCCGACGCGGTGTACCTGTTCTGCTCGCCGGAGTCGAACTACATCACCGCGCAAACCATTGCGGTCGCCGGCAACTTGCAATAGGTGTTCCTGGGTTGTACCTGATCAGTGTTAACTCGGGCGCAAATCAAGCCTAACCCGCAAAGCAAAACGCCGTCCAAATAGCACTGGACGGCGTTCTTTGGCCGGGCTTCAAGGCGTTACCTGATACCCCTTGCCTTGTAAGCAGCTGGTATAGGCCGAGGCGTTGGTCGACTCGCTAGTCCTGCGCTGCTCACGTCGATCTTGACGTTGTCTGGAAGCACCAACCACTGCACCGGCAGCGGCGGTTTCCTTGGCACGGTTTTGCCGGTAATCCTGCTTAACATCATCATCGACGCGATCAGAAATCTCGTCATGCTGATTTTCCCGAACGCCAGCCCCCACCGCCCCCGCAGCGGCTCCCACCGCCGCGCCTTTGATCCGCCCACCGCTGGGCGTCGAGGTACTGCTCGAGGCACTATTGGCGATGCTGTGGCATTCGTTCATGTCCAACTGCACTTGCTGGGAACTCTGGCCCTTCATCGGCACTACAGTTTCGGCGTTTGCCTGGGCATTGCACAACGCCAATGCCACGCAAAGGCTTACCGACGACAACCTGAACATGATGACCTCCGGATCCTGTGCCTGCTTCGGGAACCGAAGCCGTCTGATTCAGTGTAGATCCGATGCCCAGGCAGGCGCACTGTATTCAACGTTCGCTGCCCAGCTCATCCTGAGTCAGGATCGCCCGGGCAATTTCTTCATCGCTGGCTTGCAAGCCAGGGTTTTCCTGGCGCACACGCTGCATCATCG
Organism: Pseudomonas sp. UM16; assembly: GCF_050312595.1. Taxonomy (NCBI): domain Bacteria; kingdom Pseudomonadati; phylum Pseudomonadota; class Gammaproteobacteria; order Pseudomonadales; family Pseudomonadaceae; genus Pseudomonas; species Pseudomonas sp. UM16. The sequence continues at coordinate 227,237 of NZ_JBNPJT010000003.1, forward strand.
ATTCCAGATAGACGCCACGAATCGCGCCGCCACTGGCGATGAACGAAGAGGCATCATCACGGGCCGGAATCACTCGTTTGTCATCCTTGAAGGTGGAGTACAGCGAAGCCGATACTCCTGCCGAAGTGGCGACATCACCGGCGTCGACATCAGCCAGGGCCGCACCGAAGGGCAGGCAAAGAACAAGCGAAGAAGCAAACAATAAACGACGCATGGTGATGCCTCCGCAAATAGAGTACCTACGTCAGATAAGATACTCATCGTGCCAGGCAAGTTCCCCAGCCTATTGCACCGGCAGGAAATTCATCAGCAACAGGCTTTGCGCATAGTTCAGGCCAATGCGCCGGTAGCGTTCATCGAGCAGCTGCGCCAACAGGTCTAGCCGCGAGACGATCTTGCCGAACTCGACGGCGAAACTGAGGTTTGCGCCCTCTTCTGAAAACTCATTTGAAAACAGCAGCAACACGCCGTTGGCATCCTGGCGCTGACTGAGCATCCAGGTGGCCTTTTCGATGTTGCGTGCGGCGTTGTTGACGAATTGCGGGTCGATGGTGTCGGTCATGAAAAACTCGGTACGACCACCATGGGCGGTGACCAGCATGCTACCGATGGCATAGATGAAGGCGCCGACCCGATCACCGCGAAACTCCGGGCTCAGAGCATAACTCAGCGCCGCGAGGTCGCGCCGCTCGCCCAACTGTGGCAAAGGCAGACGCTGCTCGATGGCCTGACGGATCTGGCGCTCGGCGGTGGCCGGATCTACGAATCCCGATTGCCGCCATTGATTGGGATTGCGCTGGTACAGCTTGTTCATCAGCAGGTACAAGCTGCGCAGGTTGTCGCGCATGGCCAGGGTGGCCATGCGGTCGACGCTGGTCTGAAACAGTTCCTGTGGATTGCCCTGGCTCAATTGCGTGGCGATATCACGGCCTTGCTGCTGACTGCAGGCGCTGGTGCACAGAATCAACACCCCCGCCAGCCATGGCTGGCAGTGAATGCGCAATGAGCGAACAAGTGAGCATTGGACCATCGGCACCGGGTCTGGGAATACGCACCGCGCCGGGGATCAGCACGGTCTGTGCCCTACATAGAGCCGTGAATCGCCGAAAAGTGCCTTTCAACTTTTTTCGTTTGAGCTTACTGGGTCTTAAGGATTTGTCCGGGTAGCCGCATGGGAGGCACAGCAATCTGTTCGAAAAACACGATAATTAGTTTGCGATTTCGCCGTTGAACTGCAGATTTTTTCAGCCAATTGCATTCGCACTCTAGGCACTCAGCAAGGGTCCCAATAGCAATGTCCTCAATTGCATTGGAGTCCGCCATGTCAGACACCCACCACTGCTTTGCACCTAAGGCCTGCCGCAAGTTCGCCCTGGAACAGAATCAGCGCCTGTTCCGCCAAGCCTGGCAACTCGATCATCAAGCCTTTACATTGCTCGACCACCCGCAATTTGACGCCGAATACTTCGCTCAGTACCAGCACCTGCGGCGTAAAGCGCAGTGTCGTTATCAGGAAGCCATCGAGCACCTGACCTTAATCCATCATGAGTTCGCCGACACCTTGCAGTCATCGCCCGAGAGCACGGCTCGCCCCTGCAGCCAGGCGCAATTGTCGGTCGCTGCATCCTGCACATGAGCAGGTGGGGGTGGAACTGACGATGCAGCCGTTTCGCGACGAACACACCGACACCGACGGCGCTCTGCAGCATTTGGAACCCACAGCGGCTAGGGCCCTCGAATGTACAAGGCACGCATCTGGCGTGTGGCAACCGGGGTGGCGCCATGAACTTCATTGTCTGGGTAGCGGTGCTGGGTACAGTGCTGCTGACTCTGGCGCTAACCTCCTCTTACTTGCGCTGGCTGCCGGTGACGACCTCAGTGGTTTGTTTGGCCCTTGGCGTGGCTATCGGCCCAGCGGGCCTTGGTCTGCTGCAGTTGAACCTGGCGAATGCCGCACCTTGGATGGAGCATCTGACTGAAGTTGCCCTGCTGTTTTCGCTGTTCGTCAGCGGGCTCAAGCTGCGTCTGCGCTTCAGTCGGCGCATGTGGCGGGTGGTCCTGGGTTTGGCCGGGCCGTTGATGCTGCTGAGCATTGTCGGCCTGAGCCTGTTGCTGCACCTGTGGTTAGCGTTCTCCTGGGGCTTATCACTGCTGATTGCGGCTATCCTCGCCCCCACTGACCCGGTGCTGGCTTCGCTGGCACAGGTCAGTGATGCCAAAGATCAAGACGCCCTGCGTTTTGGCCTCTCGGGTGAAGCGGGGCTCAACGACGGGGTGGCCTTCCCCTTTGTATTGCTCGGTCTGCTGTTGATTGGTCAAGCGCAACTCGGTGCCAGCGCCCTGTTGCATTGGGCCGGACATGATTTGCTTTGGGCGGTAGTCGCCGGCCTGGCACTCGGCTACGCCATGGGTCAGGGCGTCGGCCGCCTAACCCTGGCGTTGCGCATCCGCAATGATGACAGCACCGTGTCGCCCAACGATTACCTGGCCTTGGCCCTGATTGCCCTGGCCTACGTCGGTGCCGAACTGATCCAGGCCTACGGCTTTCTCGCGGTGTTTGCCGCCGGGCTCGGCCTGCGCCGTACTGAAATGAGTTCCAGCGATCACGCCGCAGTGCCGGCCGAGCACCTGGTCCAGCCGCTGGTTGGCCATCATCCGTTGGAGCCCGATCAGGCGGTACACGGCGACACCCGCCAGTTGCAAGGCAAGCAGGTCGCTGCCGGGGTGATGATGGGTGACATGCTCGCTTTCGGCAGCTTGGTCGAACGCTCGCTGGAAGTGTTCCTGGTGACCTTGCTCGGAGTCAGCCTCGCCAGCCATTGGGATTGGCGCGCCGTGGGTGTGGGGCTGGCGCTGTTCCTGCTGATACGTCCGCTGGGCACCTTGCTGATTCCCTGGGGTGCCCTGCTGGACCGCCAGCAACGTTGGCTGGCCGGATGGTTCGGCATTCGCGGGATCGGCAGTTTGTATTACTTGTTCTATAGCCTCAACCAGGGCCTAAGCCCGGCGCTGGCGAGCGCCTGTATCAACCTGACCTTGTCGGTGGTGGCATTGAGCATCGTCGCCCACGGGCTGAGCACCCAACCATTGCTGGCGCGTTATGAAGATGCCCCCTGACGCCGCTTGCGCCGGCCAAGCTCGATCCATACCGGCGCGTGGTCGCTGGCATGCGGTTCGTTACGCACCCAGGCGTCGACACCGGCATTGCGCAGCTGCGGCGCCAGCACCGGGTTGAGTAACAAGTGATCGATGCGCAACCCCGAGTTCTTCTGCCAATGCTGGCGAAAGTAATCCCAAAAGGTATACACCCGCTCTTCGGGATACAGATGGCGCACCGCATCGACCCAGCCCTGATCCAACAGGCGTTGATAGCAGACGCGGCTTTGCGGTTGCAGCAAGGCGTCCTTGAGCCAGGAGCGCGGATTGTAGATATCCAGATCGGTAGGTACCACGTTGTAGTCCCCGGCCAGAACCACCGGCAGTTCACTGGCTTGCAATACAGCTGCATGGACGATAAGGCGCTCGAACCAGGCGAGCTTATAGTCGAATTTGGGGCCTGGCTGCGGGTTGCCGTTGGGCAAATACAGGCAGCCAACCAACAGGCCATGGACAGCGACCTCAAGGTAACGACTCTGGCTATCTTGCATGCCTGGGAGGCCGCGTCGGCTTTCCAGGGGCTGGGCGTCCAGGGCCAGAATCGCCACGCCATTCCAAGCCGCCTGACCGTAATGCAACGTGCCGTAGCCGAGCGCTTCGAAATCAGCTGCAGGAAAGTGTTGGTCGGACGCCTTGAGTTCCTGCAGGCAAACCACATCGGGGCGTTCGCGCTGCAACCAATCAAGCAGGTTAGGCAAGCGCGCGCGTAGGCCATTGATATTGAAGGTGGCGACCTTCAGGGCTTTCATCGCTTAAGTATCCGGGTCATCCAGCTTGGCCTCCACCGCATCTTCCAGTGCTTTGAAGTGTGCCTCGTCGGCCAGGGCTTGCAGCGCCAGCCAATCATCCCAGTCGATCGCTCCGTCATCACGCAAAGCCTCGGCGGTTCGGATCAACGCCTTGTGGTAGAAGTCCGGCGACTCGCGACGATAGCTTTCATCATCGTACTGCGCGTACCAGGCTTCAAGTTCTGCAATCGTGCGTTCTATGGACATCGCTACGCTCCCGAGCCTCTCTGTGAGCCAGCTTCTCAATAGAAAAACCTCAGCGCAGGACGTTCCAATTTTTCCTGACAATTGCGCTGCAGGCGCGCAGATGGCCTATACCCAATAAGCCGAACATCAACGCATCGGGGACAGGTATGGCTGAGTCGAAAAAAATGGGCCTGGTCGGGCTCACTACCTTGGTGACGGTCAATATGATGGGCTCCGGCATCATCATGCTGCCCACCAGCATGGCGCAGCTTGGCGCGGTGTCGTTGCTGTCGTGGGGCGTGACGGCAATTGGCTCCATGGCCATTGCCTACAGCTTTACCCAGTGCGGTGTGCTGTGTACCCGCCCTGGCGGCTTGTCAGCCTATACCGAGGAGGCGCATGCCAAATCGGGGTTCTTTCTTTGCTCGTACCTGTATTTTTTGTCGCTGGCGATTGCCAACGTCGCCGTGGCGATCTCCGCCGTGGGTTACATGACCGCGTTCATTCCCTGGCTGGGGAGCGGTGCCATGGCACTGTTCATCGGCACCGCCGGACTGATCTGGCTGACCATCGTCGCCAACTTTGGCGGGCCGAACATTACCGGCAGGATCGGCGCAATTACGGTGTGGGGGGTCATCATCCCCGTTGCCGGTTTGAGCGTAATCGGCTGGTTCTGGTTTGAAAAAGAGGTGTTCGCCCAGGCCTGGAACCCCAACCAATTGCCGATCTGGGAGGCCATTGGTAAGACCATCCCCCTGACGCTCTGGGCTTTCCTGGGCATGGAGTCAGCCGCCCAGGCGTCCGACGCGGTGGAAAACCCACAACGTAACGTGCCCCTGGCATGCCTGTTCGGTACGCTTGGGGCGGCAGTGGTGTACGTCCTCTCGACTACCGTGATCCAAGGCATCGTACCCAATCTGGAACTGGCCAACGCCTCGGCGCCCTTCGCCCTGGTCTACGCGAAAATGTTCAACCCGGTGATCGGCAACATCATCATGGCGTTGGCCGTAATGGCATGCATCGGCTCGCTGCTGGGTTGGCAGTTCACCCTGGCGCAAACGGCGAAAATGACGGCTGATCAAGGCATGTTTCCCTCCTTGTTCTCCAAACTCAGCAGCAGAAACGCACCGATCATCGGCATGTTGGTATGCGGTGTGTTGCAGACTGCCATGGCCTTGTCGACCGTCTCACCCAATGCCAGCGCCCAGTTCGGCAAGCTGGTAAGCCTGGCGGCGGTGACCAACCTGATCCCTTACGTCACCGCCCTCACCGGCCTGCTGGCCATTATGTACAAGGCGCGGGTGAGCGCCGCGGTGTACAGCCGCAATACCCTGGTGCTGCTGGTGGCGGTAGGCTACTCGTTGTATGCCCTCTATGCCTGCGGCATGGAGGCGGTGCTCGGTGGCGCCCTGGTGTTGGCCTTCGGGTACCTGCTGTATGGTTTTCTGGCCGAACGTTTCATCATCCAGCAGGCGGCGGTTGAACGCGCCGAGCTGCCTTGAACGGAGGCTGGCCGATGAACAACGCCCTACTTGCCTGTGTGTTCGGCTTGCTGCCGCTGTTGGCCCATGGCGATACGCTTGAGCGGGTTCACACCAGCAACAGCCTTACCCTGGGCTACCTGGCGGATTTTGCGCCGTTCAGCGTACAACGCGGTGACCAGGCCCAGGGGTACGCCATCGATGTGTGCCAGAAAGTCGCCGAACAGGTGAAAGCAACATTGAGCCAGCCGGCTCTGCAGGTGCGCTATGTACCGGTGAACCTGGTGGATGAGATCAGTGCGGTCAGCAGTGGCCGCGTCGATATCCTCTGCACGCCAACGGTGGCCAGTCTTGAGCGGCGCAAGCAGGTGAGTTTTTCAGTGCCGGTGTACACCGCTGGGGTGGCTGCTGTGGTGCGTAAGGATGCAGCACCGGCCTTGCTCAAGGTGCTCAACGGCAAGCAGGCGCACAACGGCCCGACCTGGCGCGCCACGCTCAACCACGGTTTGGCCAATCAGACGTTTGCGGTGGTATCAGGTGGAGTGACCGAGCAGTGGGTTCGTCAGCAACTACGGACACTGGGGGTGATCGCAACAGTGCTTACTGTCGAGGGTAATCCAGCAGGGCTTGCGGCGGTCGCTCAAGGTCGGGCAGATGCATTCTTCTCGGAGCGCATGCTGCTGAAGAACTTGCTCGCGAGGCCGGAAAGTGATTCATCACTGCGCCTGTTGGAGCGCATCTATGAGTATGCGCCGGTGTCGATGGTGTTGCCCCGCGCAGATGAGGATTTTCGCTTACTGGTGGATTCGGTGATCAGTGCGATGTACCGGTCGGGGGAAATTGAGCAGGCTTACGGGACTTATCTGGGTGGGGCCACTGAGCGAGACAGACGATTGTTCAAGCTGTATGCGATGCCTTTGTAGGAGGTGTAGGGGCTGAGGCTACATCCCAAAATTAATTCCAAACCGCCACCCTGGCGACTGAACTGATCACTAATATAGAGCGGCTAAGAATAAAAATGAGTGGAATCCCAAATCGTGAAAATCCAGCCTCTTCCCCCGCTCAACAGCCTGCATGCGTTTGAGTCTGCAGCCCGTCATTTGAGCTTTACCCTTGCTGCCAGGGAACTGAACGTCACCCAAGGTGCAATCAGCCGTCAGGTTCGCCTGTTGGAAGACTACCTGGGCAAGGCACTGTTCACCCGCACCACCCGCACCATGACCCTCACTCCCAGCGGTGCGCAGTACTACGAAACAGTGCGTGAGTGCATGCTGCACCTGGCCCGCGCCACCGGCGAGATTCGCCAGTGGCAAGGCAACCAGCAAGTCACCGTGGCCACCAGTACCGCCATGGCCTCGCTGTGGTTGCTGCCCAAGGTGTCGGAATTCCAGAACGCCCATGAAGACATCGATCTGCGGATCATCGCCCACGACCATGTGAAGGATTACACCAGGCTCGACAGCGACCTGGCCCTCTACTACTGCAATCCACCGCCCAAGGACATGGCGGTCACGCCGCTGTTTTCAGAAGAAATCTTCCTGGTGTGCAGCCCGGCCTATCTGGCCAGGCACCCGCAACTGAGCAGCATCGAAGGGTTGTCGTCGTGTACCTGGCTGTGGCTTGAAGACTCCCAGCGCGATTGGGTCGGCTGGCCCGAGTGGCTCAAGCGCCTGGGGTACGAGCCCATGACACCCAAGCATCGCGTCAACATCAACAGCTACAGCATGCTGATCCAGTCGGCGATCAGTGGCCAGGGTGTGGCGCTGGCCTGGGGCAACCTGGTGGACGATGCGTTGAGCACCGGCGCGCTGGTCAAGCCCAACGATGTGGTACTGCAGACCGACGCCAAGTTCTGCCTGCTGGAGTTGCCTACCGAGCGTGGCCCGCGTGAAAGCGTGCGGCTGTTCCGGAATTGGTTGATGGCCCAGCCTTCAGTACAGAAATAGACGCCCAGAAACGCAAAACCGACAGCTTATGGCTGTCGGTTTTGTGCCTTTCCAAGCCGGGTTGTGCTCAGCCGGCTTTCTTCGCCGTTAGCCCCATATCAAGCCCCCCGCCTGCCAGCGTTCCACCCACCGGCGTGATGCCTTGCGCAAGAGCCCCCGGGATTGGCAGGCGCCCACCCGGCGGCACATCGAGCAGGCCGTCAGCCATCTCCTGGCGCAAGCTGCGCATCAGCGTGTAACTGATCAGCAGGATGAACCCCGCAATCGGCAAGCCTGCCGCGATGCTCGCCATCTGGATCGCCTTGAGCCCCCCCGCCATCAGCAGGGCCGTGGCAATGGCGCCCTCCAGGATGCACCAGAGCAGGCGGATACTATGCGGCGGGTTGGCACTGCCCATGGCGTTCAACGTACACAGCACCTGAGTGCCGGAGTCGGCCGAGGTGATGAAGTACGTCGCCAACAGGATGCAGACCAGCACGCTCAGCACCTTGCCCAACGTACCCGCGTCGATCTTGTGCAGCAGGGTGAACATGGCAGCGGTGGTTTCCTGCTTGGTCGCCAGCAATACCGTGCCACCTTCGAACTTAGCCTTGTCGCCCTGCAGCTCACCACTCGCGACCAGTTCTGCGTGCTGTTGACGATCGACCTGCTCAGCCTTGAGCGCGGCACCACCGAACACCGACATCCAGATGATGGTCACCAGGGTGGGTACCAACAGTGCGCCTGCGATCAGTTCACGAATGGTGCGGCCTTTTGAAATTCGCGCAATGAACAGACCGACAAACGGGCCCCAGGTCATCCACCACGGCCAGTAGAACGCCGTCCACCAGTTCTGCCAGCCGCTGTCTTTCTGAGTATCGCTCCAGAAGCTCAGGCCCACTACATGGCTGGCATAGTCTCCGGTGCTTTCAAGCATCAGGTTGAGGATGTAGCGGGTTGGCCCCAGCAGCAGGATCATCACCACCAGCACCACCGACAACAGCATGTTCCATTCCGAGAGGCGCTTCATGCCACGCGACACTCCGGCCATCACCGATACGGTGGTGACCATGGTAATGAGCACAATCAGGGTGATCTGCACCCCCAGGCTGATGGGCAGATCGAACACCTGACTCAGGCCGGTGTTCATTTGCACCACGCCCAGGCCCAGCGACTGGGATACACCGAACGCGGTAATCACCACAGCAAGGATGTCCACCACATGTCCGATGGGCCCATAGATGCGCTCACCGATTAGCGGGTAAAGGATCGAGCGCATGCTCAGCGGCAAGCCCTTGCGGTAGGCAAAGTAGGCAAGGCCCAGACCGACGATGGTGAAAATGGCCCAGGGATGCAGGCCCCAGTGGAACAGGGTGATGCGCATGGCAGTGGTGGCGGCTTCGTCGGTGAGGCCGGTGGCGAACGGGTTGCCCGCGTAATGCCACATGGGTTCGGCAACCGACCAGAAGATCAGCCCGATGCCCATGCCGCCACTGAACAACATGGCGATCCAGGAGCCGAAGCTGAACTCGGGTTTGTCGTCATCACGTCCCAGCTTGATATGCCCGAACTTGCTGCACATCAGATAGATCAGCAGCCCCAGTACACCCGTGACGGAGATCAGGTAGAACCATTTGAAGTTCTGCAGGATGAAGTCGGAGGCACTTTGAAAAGCCGCTGCTGCATGTTCGGCAAACAGGGCGCAAAACAGCACGAAGGCTACAACGGCCAGTAACGACCAGATCGTCACGGTGGGATTGAGGCCTTTGAGCAGGCCAGATTCGGCACGCATTGGTTATCCCCTATTGTTTTTGTTCAAGGGTTTGATGTCACGGTTTGGGTAGAGCCGCTGCCACAGGCAGGTGCCGGATCCCTGGCGGCGGTCTTCCCGCAGGCCCAAGGCGCGGCACGCTCCCTTGGGCCCTATCAAAATGGGAGAATTGCCAGCACTTCGACAAACCATTTCTAGTCATCAATTAATTACCAAAAGTCATTAATCTGAAAAGTCCCAAACATGACCGTTCATCAACTATTCCTTTGCCATTACCGTCACTCACGAATAAATCATTAATGATAAAAACTGATAAATCGCACTCAAATAAATCGTTTGTCGCGCACTCCTTCTCTTGCTGAAACTGGTACCAGGCATCAAGGCATTGCCTGCCGTGCATCTAACAAGAGAAAACAAAAAATGACCGTATCGACTGATTCCCGCCTTATTCCCGTCCACGCCCTGGAAACCGTTCTGGCGCCTATCCATGAAGCCCACGGCCTGACCAACGAGTTCTACACCGACCAGCGCTATTTCGAACTTGAGCGCGACGAAGTGCTGGGGCGCAACTGGGCTTGCATCGGTTTTGCCAGCGACCTGCCGAGCAACAGCTACGTCAAACCGGTCGACTTCATGGGCCTGCCGCTATTGATGATGCGCAACCGCGAAGGCCTGGTGCAGGTGTTCCATAACGTCTGCAGCCACCGCGGCGTGAAACTGGTGCAACAGGCGGGTGAAGTGCAGGGTGTGATCCGTTGCCCCTACCACTCCTGGACCTATGACCTGAACGGCGGCCTCAAAGGCACGCCGCACGTCGGCGGGATCAATCAGCACAAAGACGAGCGTTTCGCGTGCGAGAAGCATGGCCTGAAAGCGCTGCGCACCACGATCTGGATGGACATGGTGTTCATCAACCTGTCTGGCGACGCACCGGCCCTTGAAGAGCAACTGCAGCCGCTGACCGAACGCTGGGCCCAGTTCCTGGGCACTGACGGCATGAGTCTGCTGCGCCGTGAAGCGAACAGCGGTGCCATGAGCATCGAGGTCAACTGCAACTGGAAGCTGGCGGTCGAGAACTACTGCGAGGCCTACCACCTACCGTGGGTGCACCCGAGCCTGAACAGCTACTCGCGCCTGGAAGACCACTACAACATCATGTTCGAGGAATTCGCCGGCCAGGGCAGCCACGCCTACAACCTCTCGGCCGTTGCCGGCACCCATTTGCCGATCTTCCCGTCCTGGCCGCAGGACCGCCTGCGCACCGCCGAGTACGTGGCATTCTTCCCCAACGTACTGCTGGGCATCCAGGCCGATCATGCGTTCGCCATGATGCTCGAGCCGGTGGCGCCGGGTAAAACCATAGAGCACCTGCGCTTGTTCTACGTGGGTGACGAAGCACTCGACAGCCATTACGACGCCTCACGCAAAGCGGTAATGGAATCCTGGCGCGTGGTGTTCGCCGAAGACATAGCCTCGGTCGAAGGCATGCAGAAGGGCCGCTCCTCGCCAGGCTACAGCGGCGGTGCGTTCTCGCCCGAGATGGACCTGCCGACCCATTACTTCCACAAGTGGGCTGCCCGCCAACTGCTCGACTGCGCACATCGCGCCTGAGGTGATCACCATGCATTCGATAGCCCCGCACTGGCTGAACTTCATCGACGGCCAGTGGACCGACAGTGAGCAGCACCTGAGCATCCACAACCCCGGCACCAGCGACCTTGTGGCGACCATCGCCCAGGCCAGCGTGGCCGACGCCGAACGCGCCCTGCAGGCCGCCCGGCGTTGTGCGGATAGCAACGCGCTGAGCCGCGTGCGCCCTGCGCAGCGAGTGACCTGGCTGCTTGAGATTGCCACGCAGATTCGTGCAATCACCGACGAAGGCGCGTGGGTGCTGTGCCAGGAAAACGGCAAGAGCCTGCGCGATGCCCGTGACGAGTTCGTCGAGGCCGCGCGCTACTTCGAGTACTACGCCGGCATGGCCGACAAGATCGAAGGCAAGTCGATTCCGCTGGGCGACGGCTACATGGACTTCACCGTTTACGACCCTATGGGCGTGTCGCTGCAGATCGTGCCGTGGAATTTCCCGGTGTCGATCTGCGCCCGCTCCCTGGCCCCTGCCCTGGCGGCCGGCAACGCGGTGGTGATCAAGTCGCCGGAGCTGTCGCCGCTTGGTCTGTGCGTGCTGATGCAGGCCATCGAGCTTGCCGGCCTGCCACAGGGTGCGGTCAACCTGATTTGCGGCCGTGGCCGTGAAGTCGGGGCCTACCTGGCCGGCCATCGCGATGTCGACCAGATCGTCTTCACCGGCTCCGTCGGTACCGGCCAGAGTATCCTGCGCACTGCCGCCGAACACGCGATTCCCAGCGTGATGGAACTGGGTGGCAAGTCGGCCGCCCTGGTGTTCCCGGATGCCGATCGCGAGCAACTGATCACCAGTGTGAAAAGCGGAATCTTCTTCAACGCAGGCCAGGTGTGCTCGGCCATGTCGCGCCTGCTGGTACATCGCTCGATCTACGACGAGGTTGTCACTGACGTGGTAGCGATGGCCGAGGGGCTGACCGTGGGCCTGGGCCAGGACAACCCCGACCACACGCCAGTGATTTCTGTCGGCCAGCTCGAAGGCATCGAGGCCCTGTGCCGACGTGCCCAGCAGCAAGGCGCGGTGGTCGCCACCGGCGGCGAAGCCATCAGCGGCCTGCGCGGACACTACATGGCGCCAACCGTACTGCGCGATGTGACTGCGCAGATGGAAATTGCCCAGACCGAAGTCTTCGGCCCTGTGCTGGCAGTGATCCCCTTCGACAGTGAAGAAGAGGCCATCGCCATTGCCAACGGCACCGAGTTCGGGCTGGTGGCCGGCGTGTTCACTCAGGACCTCAATCGCGCTCTGCGCTGTGCGCGGCGCCTGTGCGCCGGCCAGGTGTTCATCAACGAATGGTATGCCGGTGGCATCGAAACGCCGTTCGGCGGCGTTGGGCTTTCAGGCTTCGGACGGGAAAAAGGCCAGGAGGCACTCTACAGCTACGTCAGGACCAAGAACCTGGCCGTGCGTATCAAGGGCGAGTGAGGAGGTAGCACGATGAAAACCTGGCTCTGCATCATCTGTGGCCTGATCTACGACGAAGCCAAGGGTTGGCCCGACGACGGTATTGCCCCCGGCACCCGCTGGGAGGATGTACCTGAAGACTGGCTATGCCCTGAGTGCAAGGTCGGCAAGGCCGACTTTGAAATGATCGAACTCAGCACCCCGATTGCAGCTGTGGCTGCCGCGCCGGTTATCCAGGCGCAACCACTGGTTGCCGCTCGTCCCGCCCAACCGGTGGTCATCATCGGTAGCGGCCATGCAGGCTACGGCCTGGCACAGGCCCTGCGCAAGGCCGACCCGCAGCTGGAGATTCGCGTACTGACCCAAGAATCGGGGCATCTCTATTCCAAGCCTGCGCTGTCCATCGCCCTAGCCCAGGGACGTACCGCCGCAGCCCTGGCCACCGAAACGCCGCTGGCGATCGAGCAGAGGCTGGGCATTCGTATCTATACCGGCTGCAAAGTCGAACGCATCGATACCCAGGCGCGGCGCTTGTATACCGGCCTCGGCGAAATGGACTACGGCCAACTGGTGCTGGCCAGTGGCGCCTCTGCCGTACGGGTGCCTATCGAGGGCTGTGCCGAGGCGCTGCTCAGCGTCAACAACCTGCAGGATTACCAGGCGTTCCGCCAACGCCTTGAAGGCGTGCGCAGCGTGGCGATTCTTGGCGATGGCTTGATCGGCTGCGAGTTTGCCAACGACCTTGCGAGCAATGGCTATCAGGTACGGGTAATCGGCCTCGGTGCCTGGCCCATGGAGCGCCTGCTGCCCGAGGCGGCGGGCCTGCACTTGCAGCAGGCACTGTCGGGGCTGGGCGTGCAGTGGAACCTGAGCACCACCTTGCAGCGCATCGAGCGCACCAGCGATGGCTACCAACTGACGCTGGCCGACGGTCAAGTCGTTAATGCGGACCTGGTGCTCAGTGCGGTGGGCTTGCGTCCCAATCTTGAGCTGGCCCTGGAAGCAGGCCTGGACTGCGGTCGCGGGATCAAGGTCGATGCCCGGCTACAGACTTCGCAACCGGGCATCTACGCCCTGGGTGACTGCGTCCAGATCAATGGCCAGTTGCTGCCCTACCTTGCGCCGATTAACGAAGGCATTCGTGCCCTGGCCAGGACACTGCTGGGTCAGCCGACTGCCGCCCACTACCCGCTGGCGCCGGTAACTGTGAAAACCCCCGCTGCCCCGCTCTGCCTGCTGACACCTCCCGGTGACTGCGAAGGCCAGTGGCGCTGCAATGCGACCAGCGATGGGTTGAGCGCCGTGTTCCATGACCTCGGTGGTGCCATACGTGGGTTCGTGTTGCTCGGGCGCCAGGCACAACTGCAACGTAATACCTGGCTGCAAAGCTGCCAGGACACCCAACAGAATGTGGCCTGAGGCCGAACCATGAACAGTATTGTCAATCTGCCTCACGATGACCGCACCTGCGGCTGGTATGCCGCACTGCCAGAGCCGTCGCCGAGCAAGCGCCTGGTCGGCGAACAAAACGCCGACTACGTGGTGATCGGCGCAGGTTTCGCCGGCCTGGCCGCCGCACGCCGTCTGGCCGAGCACCAGCCACAGTCGCGCATTGTTCTGGTGGATGCCCAGCGCATCGCCTACGGCGCCTCCGGCCGTAACTCGGGTTTCGTCATCGACCTGCCGCACAAATTCGCCTTGGAGCATCCCGATCCACAGCACAAACAACGCCTGCTGGGCCTGAACCGGGCCGCCATTGATCAACTGCAAACCCTGATCGGCCGCCACGGTATCGACTGCCAGTGGTCCCATGCCGGTAAATACCAGGGCGCCGTAGGCGAACGTGGCGAGAGCTACCTGGATCACTTCGAGAAATTGATGACTGATCTGGGTGAACCCTACCGCGTGGTCGAACGCGACGAACTGGCGGGCGTACTCGGCAGCCGCTACTACAGCCGCGCCATCTACACCCCCGGTTGCTACCTGATGCAGCCTGCTGCCCTGGTGCGCGGCCTGGGTGATTCCCTGCCCGGCAATGTCGAGGTGCTTGAAGAGTCGCCGATCCGCACGCTTGAAAAAGACGCCAACGGCAGATGGCTGCTACAGGGTGACAATGGCATGATCCGCACGCCACAGGTACTGCTGGGCACCAGCATCTTCACCCAGGAATTCGGCTATTTGCGTAACCGCCTGCTGCCCGTGATGACCTTCGCCAGCTGGACGCGCGCCCTCAGCGATGCCGAGATGGCGAAGGTTGGCGCCCAGGCCGACTGGGGCCTTACCCCTGCCGACCACGCCGGTACCACCATACGCATGACCCAGGACCGGCGCCTGATCATCCGCAATACCTACAAGCATGTTCCTCGCTACGGCCGCAGCATCACCGATGCCACCCGCAACAAGATTCGCGAGGATCATCGCAAGGCGTTCGAGGCGCGTTATCGGCAATTGGCGCAGGTGCCGTTCACCCATACCTGGGGCGGGGTGTATGCGATCTCGCGCAACTTCACCAACTACTTCGGCCAGCTCGATGACGGTGTCTACGCCACCGCCTGCGACAACGGCGTGGGCGCAGCATGGGGCACCATCTCCGGCACGCTGCTGGCCGACATGGCGGTGGGTGCCGATTCCGGCCGGTTGAATGACATCCGCGCCGTGACCGGTATGCCCTCGCGCAATCCACCTGAGCCGTTCCTCGGCATGGGCGTACGCACCCGGATTCGTTGGGCAGCATTCAACAGCAGGAGCGAAGTATGAGCCGCGTGCCAAGCGCCAGAGGCCCGGTGCGCCTGGTCGACCACCGCGACCTGGACTTTGTCCATCGCGGCGGCCCGCCTGGCGACGCGTGGGTAGCGCGCGCCATCAGCAACGAAGTGTCGCCCCACCTGGGCATCGGCTTTGCCCGCTGGGAAGGCGCCGAAGTGGCTTGGACAGTGCTCTACGACGAAGTGATTTTTGTCATTGAGGGCTGCTTTGAACTCCAGGCCAACGGCGAGGTGTATCGCGTTTCGCCCGGCCAGATGCTGTGGATTCCGGAAGGCACGGAGCTGGTGTACGCAGGCCACGCGCTGTTCGGTTATGTGGTGTACCCAGGCGACTGGAAACAGCGCAACGGCCTTGCCTGACTACCGACCGCACTGGTCTGGGGAACCCAATTGTTTGCACTATCCAAAAGGTTCGGCACGATCTATGTCGCTGCCTTGTTGATGCAGCTGGGCTCCAGCCTGCTGATGACCTACCTGGCCCTGCGCCTGGATGCCTCCGGTGTGGCACAGCTGTGGGGCGGCGCGCTGATGGCTGCCAACGCGCTGGGCATGGTGCTGGGTGCCCGCTCCGGCTACTGGCTGATCGGCCTGGTCGGCCATGCACGGGCTTTTGTGGTGAGCGCCGGGGTGATTGTCACTGCGGTGCTCACGCACCAGCTCAGTGATGGCGTGCCGCTATGGCTTGCCCTGCGGTTCATCGTCGGCGCAGCGATGATGTGCCAACTGATGGTCATCGAGAGCTGGCTCAACGACTGCGCCCCGGTCAGCCGGCGAGGCGGCGCCATGTCGCTGTACATGGTGGCCAGCTACGTCGGCATGATGCTCGGGCAACTGATGCTCAGCCTCGGGGATGGACTGCACACCCTGGCGTTGACGGGCGTGGCCATTGCCTTTGCCATTGGCTTGATCCCCTTGGCCCTGCACCGAGGTATCGAGCCTGGCAGCATTAGCCAGACACGGATCAAGCCGATGGTATACCTGCGCAGGCTTCCCCAATCGCTGTTCACGATTCTGGCCTCGGGATTGTTGAATGGTTGCCTGTATGGACTGACTCCGATCTTTGCCGCTCAACTGGGCTTCACCCCGGCGCAAGTCGGGCAGTTCATGGCCATCAGCATTGGGGCCGGACTGTTGGCGCAACTGCCGTTGGGCAAACTGTCGGATCATTTTTCCCGCATCATTCTGATCCGCGCTACCGCTGCATTATTGTGCATCGCCTACCTGCCGCTGGCCTTCGGGCTGGCATCAGGGCAGCTGTGGATTATGTTGGCGGGGGCTGCTGTCGGCTTCTTGCAGTTCTGTCTTTATCCACTGGGTGTGGCCCATGCCAATGACAATTTGGAGCCAGAGCTGCGTGTATCAGTCGCCGGAGTGCTGCTGATGACCTTTGGCATCGGAGCCACCGTCGGCCCCTTGGTAGCAGGTGCGATGATGGAGAATTCCGGCCCGCAGGCGTTGTATGTATTCAGCATTGGCGTAGCGGCGATGGTGACATGTTTGATCAGGGAGAAACGCAGGATTGGCGCGTCTCTGCCTGGGACAGCGTAACGAGAGGTATGAGCCGGATGAGGGGCGATTCACAGGTCCGGTTCTTAGGGGAAGACGGCGCAGTAATGCGCTGCTGTTACGCGACGAAAACCAACGTAAGCCGTATTAGAGTTTGTTTTACTCGTCAGCGGCTGCAAACTTACGAACTTTGATTCGTGAGACGGGCTTATTGCACTGATTTTCGACCGAACTGGTGCGGCCTTGGCGTGCCAGCAGCCCGAGCGTTTTCTACTGCGCCGGTTGGCCGAAGTGGGGGTTGAGAAAAAAATTTGTTGCGGCTGTCGAAAGACGTCGAAGTCGTTCGACTAAATGATGCCGACACATCGAGTCCATCCACGTCGGCAACAGGAGCCCAGCATGAGCACCACTCTTACTGCCTACCTCAGCTTCAACGGAAACACTCGCGAGGCCTTTGCATTCTACGCAAAGGCGCTCGGCGCGAAGATCGAAATCCTGATGAGCTACGCCGACATGCCTGCGTCCGCCATCCTTGGCGAAGGCTGTGATAGTGGCACAGTACCCAGTGGGGACGGCATCATGCACGGTTGCCTGGCGCTGCCCGGTGGTGCGAAGCTGTTTGCCGGCGACACCCCGCCCGGCATGCCATACGAAGGCGTCAAGGGCGTGATGCTCGCACTGCAGTACGACACGATCGACAAGGCTCACAGCACCTTCCACGCGCTGTCGCAAGGTGGCCAGGTGACGATGCCGCTGGCACCCGCGTTCTGGGCCAAGACCTTCGGCATGCTGACCGACCGCTTCGGCGTAAGCTGGGCCGTCAACGGCGAACCGATCGCGCTCAAGTAATTGCGTCGAACCAGGAGTAAGGGGGGTTAGCGCCAACAAGCGATAGGCTAACCCTGTTCCCCACTGGTTGTTAACCGATTTTTCCAACTGTTACCCGCTGTGGTTTACAGAGAAAAAAGTGGGTTACATGTCCCGCGGCAAATCTGGTCAGCAGGGGCGATTCAGGTTGGGCTGACCCAGTCTCTTGAGCTGTGAGTCACGCTTTCGTTTTACCCCTATTTTTCGCGCCTGATCGCAGCCTCACGGCAGCGCCTACTCTCCCCCCTCAAGCCGCCGCTGCTGACGCCCCAACCAAGCCCCAGTCACCGCCCAGACCAAAGCAATCCCAGCGCCGATCACCATCGCCAACGCCGGATGATCCCCCAACAAATCCAGCCCCCGCTTGACCCAACCACTCAGCGCATCACCGCCCCGATAAACCACCGTGTCGGTAAAGTTCTTCGCCTTGTATTTCTGCTCCGGCACCACCACCGTATAGAGCATCTCCCGCCCGGGCCGTACCAACGCATACTCCCCCACCCGACGCACCACCATTACCAGCACAAACACCGCAAACAGCGGCGCCAACGCCAGCCAGAGAAACCCCAGCACCATCACCAACGGTACGGCCACCAGCAAGATACCTACCCCAAGCTTGCGCGCCAGGTGCCCGGTGACAAATACCTGAGTGAGGATCGACAACAACTGCACCAGACTGTCGATCAAACCAAACACCTGGGTCTGCTCAGTGCGACTGGAAAAATGTGCGGCCACCAGTCGAGCCTGTTCGAAGTACAAAAACGTACTGACGCTCGCCAACAACACCACAAACAGCGCGATACCCAGCAAATACGGTGAAGCAAACACCTCGCTGGCCCCGGCGAAGGGATTACCGCCCAGTGGCTTGGAGCGTGGCAGTTCAGCGTCTGCCGGTAACGGATGGCGGTCGCGAAACCCCTGCAGGTAGCCCGCCGCGACGATACTCCCCAACAGGCAAGCAGTGGCCAGCAGCACCAACCCGGCGTGGCCAATCACCGCAACCAGCAATGTCCCCAGTAACGGCCCGACCAGGCCACCAAGGCTCGCACCGGCTGCGAGCAAGCCAAACAGGCGCTTGGCCTGCTCGCTCGACAGCAAGTCGGCAAGCACGCTCCAGGCCAGGGAAATCGTCAGCAGGTTAAACATCGACAACCAGATGTAGAACGCTCGGGCACTCCATAGATTTTCCGGCTGGCGTGCAAACAAGCCGGCGAACAGCAGCAAATTGCCGGCAAGAAAACCGTAGGTCCAGGGGAGAATATGGCGGCGTTGCACCTTTGACGCCAGCCAACCAAACAGCGGCAGCGCGATCAAGGTCACCACGAACGTGCCGGTAAACAACCACTGCAGGTTTTCCACCCCACCGGCCACGCCCATGGTTTCACGCACCGGGCGCAACATGAAATACCCGCAGAACAGCAAGAAAAACAGCGCGAGCCCTGCCACCACCAGAGGCCTCTCGCCCTCGCGGACGTTAAACAAGCGACTTCCCAGGGCAGGCATGGCGTGCTCGCTCAGGCGAACTGCGCGATCAGTTGCTCGCTCTGCGCAGCGGTCAACAACGGCCCGCTGCCCGCTATGAGCTGATCCAGCTGACGTTCGGGGCGGCTGGTGGCCGGGATTACCGTGGTCACCGCCGGGTGGCTGATGGCAAATATGAGGAACAACTGTGCCCAACTACCAATGCCCGCTTCCGCCGCCCAAGCGGGCAAGGGCTGGTCTTTGACCTTGGCAAACAGCCGGCCGTCGTCAAACGCGCGGTTGATCAAGACCGCCACGCCTTTGTCCTGAGCCAACGGCAGCACGGTTTGGGCGGCGCCCGGTGAGTTGACAGAATAATGAATCTGGATGAAATCGAGTGATTCCTGACGCAGAATCCGCTCCAGTTCCTCAAGGCCGCCGTCCACGTAATGGGTCACGCCAACATAGCGTGTCAGCCCCTGTGCCTTGAGCTCACGGGCATAAGGCAATTGGCGTTGCCAGTCACGCAGATTATGGATCTGCAGCAAATCAACCTTATCGGTGCGCAGGCTACGCAGTGTGCCTGCCCATTGCGCCTGCGCAGCAGCGCGGCTGTCAGCAGCGATCTTGGTCGCCAAGAACGTGCTGCTGCGCCAGCCTCCCTCCTCCAGCAACTGGCCCAGCACCGCATCGGCACCGCCGTAGTTGGGCGAGGTATCGATCACCTGGCCGCCGCCGGCGAAAAACACCTTGAGCACCTGTTTTAGCTGCTGGTACTGCGCAGAATCGGCATCGACCTCAAAGCTGCCCGAGGTCCCCGCACCGATCACCGCCAGCGCCTCGCCACTGCTGGGAATTTTACGGCTGAGCATGGCACCAGCGGACTGGGCAAAGGCATTACCCGGCAAGCTCAAACAACCGAGACCGGCCGCCAAGGTAGCGCTGGCCGCCAGAAAATCGCGACGGGTGGGCATGGCGAGGCTCCTGTGCGAATGAGTGCGCAAGAGAAAAAGCTTAGTCCCGTGGTGCTGTTCACGCGCCGGTAATCATTACTGCATGTGTAAAAAACACAAGGAGTACACTTGTACTCCTGATCATTCACAGCGCATTCGCCACTGCGCGGCGAACGCCGTGCGGTGGTCAGGTATAGCCCATGTCGATCGCCGGCCTGCCGATATCCGAAAAATCCGCGAAGTTCCTCACACGCCGACTATATTGAGCTAGTCCCTCCGGTCGCTTGAGTAAGCACCATGCTGGAAAGCGAGCAACTGATCATCTGCGAACATTGCGATTGCGTTTACCACAAGGTTCCTCTCGTCAAACACCAAAAAGCCTTGTGCCTGCGCTGTGGTGCGGTGTTGCAACGCTACAACGGCCTGACCTTGCAACAGCGCCTGGCGTTGACCCTTACCGCGGGTGTGCTATGGCTGCTGGCCAATTTCTACCCGGTGATGAGCATCAAGCTGCAGGGTTTCGCCAACAGCGCCACCCTGTGGGATTCGGTACGCGCCCTGGCCACCGGGCCGATTACCTTTATCGCCTTGGTGGCGGCAATTTCGATCATCATTGCGCCGATGTTCCAGCTGTTGTTACTGCTCTGGGTGTTGGGGTTTGCCCTCAATGGCCAGCGTTCGCCAGGCTTTAAAATGTGCATGCGTTGGCTGGAAACCTTGCGCCCCTGGAGCATGCTCGAAGTCTGCCTGCTGGGGGCGATGGTCGCGGTGTTCAAACTGGCTGGTCTGCTTGATGTATTGCCCGGCATTGGCCTGCTGGCACTGGCGGCCTTGAGCCTGTTGATTATTCGCGTGGCCGGTCGCGACATCCGCGAACTGTGGGAGACCCTGCCATGAGCAACCCGCCACTGGCCAGCGAACTCAACCTGGTGCTGTGCCACGCCTGTGGCCTGGCGTGCGATGCCAGCCAGTCGGCGCATGAATGCCCACGCTGCAGCGCTCCCCTTCATGCGCGTAAGCCCAACTCGCTGACGCGCACCTGGGCTTACCTGATTGCAGCGCTGGTGTTCTACATACCCGCCAACCTGCTGCCGGTGATGAACACCAAAATGCTCGGCAGCGGTGATGACAGCACCATCATGAGTGGGGTGATCGAGTTCTGGGCCCACGGCGCCTGGGATATTGCCTTGATCATTTTCATCGCCAGCATCGCCGTACCAGCAACCAAATTCGTTGCCCTGGGCCTGCTGCTGGTTACTTCACAGCGCGGCAGCACCTGGGCGCAAAAGGAACGCTCCAAGCTCTTTCGTTTTGTTGAGCTGATCGGTTACTGGTCGATGCTTGACGTGATCGTCGTGGCGTTGGTCGCAGCCCTGGTCAAGTTTCAGGCGCTGGGCGACATCGAACCGCGCCCGGGCATTCTGTTTTTCGGCCTGGTGGTGGTGTTCACCATGCTCGCGGCCATGAGTTTTGACCCTCGAATGATCTGGGAAAGCCCCGAACCCAAGGAGCAGTTGGATGAAGTCAGCAGCCACTGAAGAACCGCCAGTGCCAGCCCCCAAGACCGTCAAGACCGGACGCTTCAGCGTTTCGCTGGTGTGGATCGTTCCGATCATCGCCGTGCTGGTGGGTATTTCTCTGGTGGTACACGACTGGCTGCAACAAGGCCCGACCATTCAAATCACCTTCAAGACCGGCGAAGGTTTGACCGCCAACAAGACCGAGGTCAAATACCGCAATGTGGTAATCGGCCAGGTCAGCACCGTGGAGCTGAGCGACGACCAGAAGCACGTCACTGCCACGGTGAAACTGCACAAACAAGCGGAGAATTTCACCCGTGAAGATTCGACCTTCTGGGTGGTGCGCCCACGCATCGGCGCTGGCGGCGTATCCGGCATTGATACCCTGCTGTCGGGTGACTTCATCGGCGCCGACGCGGGCCAGGCCAGCAGACGCGCAAAAACCTTTACCGGCCTTGAGATGCCGCCACCGATCACCTACGACGAACCGGGCAAGCGCTTTATGCTGCGCACCAACGACCTGGGTTCACTGGGCGTCGGCTCGCCGGTGTACTACCGCAAGATTCCCGTTGGCCAAGTGGTGTCCTATGAATTGACCAAGGATGGCAAAGCTGTCGATGTCGAAGTGTTCGTGCAATCGCCCAATGACGCCTACGTGACCAATAACACCCGTTTCTGGAATGCCAGCGGCGTTGATTTTGAGGCCGGCGCCAATGGCTTTGCCGTGCGCACCGAATCGTTGTCGGCGCTGCTGGTCGGCGGCATCGCGTTCCGTGCCCCGCCGTTCAATCCCGAGGACCAGGTGGCCAGCGAAAACCAAATGTTCGAGTTGTTCGAGAATGAGCAAATCGCCCTGGCCCCGCCCCATGGCAAGGCACAGTACCTGGCCTTACGATTCGATCAGGCACTGCGTGGCCTGAAAGTCGATGCACCGGTAGAGTTCCTAGGTGTTGAAATCGGCAAGGTAGTGTCAGTCAACCTGGATTTCGACGCCGAAAAACGCACCTTTCCGGTCAACGTCGGCATCGTCATTTACCCGCAACGCCTGGGCCGTGCCCACACCAAGCTGCTCAAAGCGCTCAAACATGACCCGGATGATGAACAGGCCGCAGCCCGCTTGCTCGGCACCTTCGTCGAGAACGGCCTGCGCGCGCAGGCGCGCAGCGGCAACTTGCTCACCGGGCAACTTTACATCGCCCTGGACTTCGACCCCAAAGCGCCCAAGGTGGCCTTCGATCCAACGGCCCGCCCGATCACGATTCCCACCGTGCCGGGCAGCCTGGAACAACTGCAGGAGAAATTTGAAATCATGGTCGATCGCCTCAATCGCCTACCGGTCGAACGCATCGCCAACAACATCGACGCCAACCTGGTGGAGCTGCACAAAGGCTTGCGGCAGTTCAACACCCGTACCCTGCCTGGGGTGCAAGGCACCTTGCAAGACTTCAGCAAAACCCTGCAATCGGCCAACTCAACCCTGGCCGACGACTCGCCACAACGTGAGCAATTGACCCAGACCCTGGACGAGCTGGGCCGCATGTCACGCTCCTTGCGTGAGCTGGCCGACTACCTGGGCCGCAATCCGGACTCCCTGCTGCGAGGCAGGCCCAAGGATGCCCCGGCTGACACCTTGAAACCGTCGCGCAATTGACCGCAGGAGCTTGAGCATGGCGCACGTTAGCAAATTCGCACTACTGGGCTTGAGCCTGCTGCTGGCAGCCTGCCGCAGCGATCCAATCCACTACCACACGCTGATCCCGCAGCAGCCGGTACCGGTCAGTAAAGTCGACGTACAGCTGGAGATGATCAGCGTCCCACCCCAGGTTGACCGGCCACAAATGGTGATTCGCCAAAGCAACAGCAGCCTGGCGATTCTTGAAACCGAATGGTGGGGCGCAAGCCTGGCCGACGAACTGCAAAATGCCCTGAACAACCAGTTCGCCAGCAATAATGCCCAACCGCGCCTGGGCTTGCGTGTGGATGTGCAACGCTTTGATTCGCTACCCGGCCAATACGCGTTGTTTGACGCCCGCTGGCGTCTGCGTACCGCTGGCGGCACTGAGGCCAATGCCCTCAACTGCCGCAGCGTAATTCAGACCCCGGCCGGTGCCACCATCGAGGAACTGGTGGTGGCCCATCAACAGAACCTCAAGCGCTTCACCGAACTGGTCAGTCAGGCCGCCAGCAGTGGCGTCAGTCGCTGCCCATCGCTGCACTGACGGATGCTGGCGCCCTCCATCAATGGAACGGAAAGATGTAGTTCATCCAGGCTGCCATGCGCAAAAGGATCTTGCGCATCATCGCAATATGATGAAAGTGCTGGCTATAGAGCGCCGCCTGCCCATAAGCCCCACCGGGCATCTGCGCGCTGTACTTGGCGAACTCCGGATCGGTAATTTCAATGATCACCGGTACCCGCCCCGCGGGTGGCGACCCGGTATAACCGATCAACGTGCCTGATGGCTGCACCTGCCCTTCGGCAATCACCGCAATCACATTCTTCACCCGCCCCTTGAACACTCGGCCGGGAATCCCGTCAAAGGCCACCTCAGCCTCGTCCCCCGGTGTCAAGCGCAACAAACTGTTCTGGCGCATCCAGGCCGCAAAATACTGGCCCTCATCTGGAATAAACACCATCGACGGCCGCAACGGCAAGCGAGTGGCCATCATCCCCCTGCGTAACGAAACATGGGTGACATACCCCCGGCTCGGCGCCCGAACAACGGTGTTATCCAGCTCGAACTGCGCATTATCGATCTGCGCCTGCAAATCATCGACCCTGGACAAGGCCGCTTCCTGTTCACGGCGGGTGCCGAAGTTACGCTTGATCAGTTCATTGATCCGGTACAGATCGCCCTTGGCCGCCAATTGCTGGGCCTTAAGTGACTTGAGCTTGTACTCGAACGGTGCAGGGTCGATACGAAACAGCACATCGCCCTCTTTCAACGGCTGATTACCCTGTACCGGTACATCGATCACCTTGCCGGTGACCACCGGAATCACCGGCACTGAAACGAAATAAGAGCGCGCCACCTCTGAATACGGGTGGTTGTAGTTCATGGTGAAGATCAGGGCGCCAATAATGATCACCCCACCGAGCACCGCCGTCGGCACGGTCCATTTGTTTAAAGGAATACGGAAAATCTTGAAGATCGCTACACAGATTGCCGCGTAGGTCAGAATCAGTAACAGATCCATGGCTTAGATCCCCCCGCCAGAATTGGGCCGGGGATCATCGGGCTTGGCCTTTTCTGCCTCAAGCTGCGCCACCCGCTGCTGCAACGCCTGGACCTCGCGCTGCAATTCAGTGACGGGTGTGTGGCTACCGATACCCCAACCGCGATCCTCACGGTAGAGCATTGCCCAGATCCACAGAAACGGCCACAGCGCATGCAGGGTGAACAAACTGACCCAGCCGGTGGCATGAATGGCATCCTGGTGCGGATGGTTGCGATGAACAGCGATTTCGTACGGAATGTCGTGCAGCACGATGATGCCGTAGAACATCACCAAGCCAACGAAAATCAACAAACCTAAAGCAAAGTAATCAAGCATGGTGGCTCCGGCGCGCCCAAGACGTAGGGGGCGATGGAAACAGTCTAGCTAATGAATAGCACCTTACCGTCTGATTGAAATCAACTTTTTTCAGGCCTGCTTAAGGGTATTGGCCTGCCCGCGCGCTTCAAGCAACTGAACGAAACTCGACAGGCTCTGGGACGCAGTGCCGCGCCGCCAGACCAGCCAGGTGTGCAGGTAACGAAAGTCTTCACACAGCGGCCAGACACTGACCGTGGTGCAACCCGGCATGCTCTGCAACATACTCCGTGGCATCAGCGCCAGGCCCGCACCGGCACTGACACAGGCGAGCATGCCGTGGTACGACTCCATTTCGCAGATCTTGCCCGGTACCGCCGCGTCGTTGCTGAACCAGCGCTCAAAATGATGGCGGTATGAACAGTTGGCGCGAAAGGCATAGATGTTCTCGCCATTGACGTCCTGAGCACGCTTGACCGACCCATGGTTCAGCGGCGCGATCAGCACCATCTCCTCCTCAAACACTGGCACCCCGTCCAGAGTCGGGTGCAACACCGGGCCATCGACGAAGGCTGCCACCAGGCGCCCGGCCAGCACGCCGTCGATCATCGCCCCGGAGGGTCCGGTGGACAGGTCCAGCTCGACCTTGCTGTACTGCTGGTTGTAAGCCGCCAGCAAAGCCGGAATACGCACCGCTGCAGTACTTTCCAACGAACCCAAGGCAAATGGCCCTTGAGGCTCTTCACCGGCCACGGTCATCCGCGCCTCTTCGACCAGGGCAAGGATGCGCCGGGTGTAATCAAGGAAGTTCCAACCTGCTGGCGACAGGCGCAAGCGGCTCTTCTCACGGATGAACAACTCGACGCCCAAATCGCTTTCCAGCTGTTTGATCCGCGTCGTCAAGTTCGATGGCACCCGGTGAATGTGCTGGGCGGCGGCACTGATGCTGCCGTGCTCGGCCACCGCCTTGAAGATTTCCAACTGAACCAGGTCCACGTCATTCTCCAATTGTGAATGTAAGGCTCATTATTATTCAGTTTCCACGACCTGCACAGCCCTCTACTCTGGCCTCACTCCCTCTCCTGCAGGCCAGTGCCATGACCGCGTTCTCCAGCCAGACCCATGCTGTGTCGATCAACCCCGCCAACGGCGAGGCTATCGGCCACTACCCCTACCAGTGTGAAGCCGACCTTGATGCGGCGCTGACCCGTGCTGCAGCCGGCTTCAGCCAATGGCGCCGTACGCCCGTGGTTGAACGCGCCCAACTGATCCTCACCCTGGCCAGCTCAATCCGCGCAAACGCCGCTGACATGGCGCAGATGATTACCCTGGAAATGGGCAAGCCATTGGCTCAGGCCCGTGGCGAAGTGGAGAAATGTGCTCAGTTGTGCGAGTGGTACGCGGCCCAAGGCCCAGGCATGCTCAACGCCGAGTCGACCCTGGTGGAAAACGGCAAGGCACGCATCGAATACCGCCCATTGGGCCCGATCCTGGCCGTAATGCCGTGGAACTTCCCGGTCTGGCAGGTACTGCGCGGCGCGGTGCCGGCGCTGATTGCCGGCAACACCTACGTGCTCAAGCACGCACCGAACGTAATGGGCAGCGCCTACCTGATGCTCGACGTGCTCAAGCAAGCCGGTATACCTGACGGCGTGTTCGAAGTCATCAACGTCACCCCCGACGGCGTCTCCCAGGCTATCAAGGACCCACGCATCGCTGCCGTGACCCTGACCGGCAGCGTCCGCGCGGGCATGGCCATCGGTGCCCAAGCCGGTGCTGCGCTGAAAAAATGTGTACTGGAACTGGGCGGTTCCGACCCGTTCATCGTCCTCAATGACGCCAACCTCGACGAAGCAGTCAGGGCTGCGGTCATTGGCCGTTACGCCAACACCGGCCAGGTCTGCGCCGCAGCCAAGCGCCTGATCGTCGAACAAGGGGTGGTCGAAACCTTCACCGCGAAATTCGTCGCAGCCACCCGCCAATTGGTCATGGGTGACCCGCTGTCGGAGCAGACCTACCTCGGCCCGATGGCCCGTTTCGATCTGCGCGACGAGCTCGATGAACAGGTGCAAGCCACCCTGGCTGAAGGCGCTACCCTGCTGCTGGGCGGCCATAAAGCCGAAGGTGCGGGCAACTACTATGCGCCAACCGTGCTGGCCGACGTTACCGACCAGATGACCTCGTTCCGCCAGGAGCTGTTCGGCCCGGTGGCCTCGATCATCACCGCCCGTGACGCCCGTCATGCCCTGGAACTGGCCAACGACAGCGAGTTCGGCCTGGCCTCGACGATCTACACTCAGGACCTGGAGTTGGCGGCCCAGCTCACTGAAGAGCTGGACACAGGCGGTGTATTCATCAACGGCTACTGCGCCTCAGATCCCCGCGTGACCTTCGGCGGAGTGAAAAAGAGCGGTTTTGGCCGCGAGCTCTCGCACTTCGGGGTCCGTGAGTTCTGCAACGCGCAAACCGTCTGGCTGGACCGTCGCGGCTGAGTGACCGCCGCTGGGCAGCTGTTAGTGCCGCTTTCGGGAGCGTTGCAGGCAATGGGCTAAACTCAAGCTCGGGGCCTGGCAATGCAACGCGACCGGAGGTGCACCATGAGCCAGTACCAACGCCTGTTCCTGATGGTCGGCGCCGATATGCGCCACACCCCGGCAATGGAGCGCGCCGCCGCCCTGGCCCACGCTACCGGTGCCACCCTGCATATCTGCGCCTTTGTCGAGGAGCTTGACACCCTCGGTTTGATCAGCGGTGATGAACACCTGAACCAGACCCGCGAACAGGACAGCCGCCAGTGGCTGGCCGACGAAGCCACCTTGTTCCACGAGAACGGCATCCGCGTCAGCACCGAAGTCGTCCTCACCCGCGATGTGCTCGGTGCTGCCTTGAATCAGGTCAAGGAGATCGACCCGGACCTGCTGATCAAGGACGTGCAGCACGAAGCCGCTTACAAACGCCTGTTGTTCACCCCTTTGGATTGGCAACTGCTACGAGAGTGCCCGTGCCCGATGCACCTGGTGACCGCCGTGCACTGCCCACTGCCACGCGTGGTGGTGGCCGCCGTCGACCCGACCCACCCCGAGCATCCGCACAGTGACCTCAACGAAACCGTGATCCAGGCCGCCAGTGATCTGGCTCGCCAGTGCAACGCCGAATTACATCTGCTGCATGTCTGCGACAGCGCCCACACCCATATGGCTGACTTCGGCGCCGGCACCGTGACCGTCCCGGGCTTTGGCAGTGATGTGCGCAAATCGATTCACAAGGTGTTCGAACAAATGGCCGCGCGTCACGCGGTGCCGGTGGAGCGTCAGCATTTTCTTTCAGCGCCGATCACCCGCAGCATTGCTGACTTTGTTGCCCACAGCCGCACCGACGTGCTGGTGATGGGCAACCATCCCCGCAAACTGCTTGAGCGTTTGACCGGCAGCACCACTGAGCATTTGCTCGACCACACCCTGTGCAATGTGCTGGCGGTCAAGGCCCAGACTTGAATCAGTCATATTCGGCTTCGGTGTGCTCGCCAAGTAACCGCCGCTGACGTGGCGTTGCCGCCGCGAGCACTGCCGGGTTGAAGTGCCAGTGCAGGTAAGGCGAAAACTTCTGCGCGACCATGCGTCGGCCATAGTGCACCTGGAGCATCGAACGGCTGCGATCAACGCTACGGTTGTCGCTGCCGCCATGCCACAGTTCGCTGCGAAACATCAGCGCGTCACCGGCTCGACAGAGGATGTTTTGCGCCTGCTGGCCTTGCCATTGCTGTTCCCCAGGCGCCGGCTTGCGCCCTGCCCGATGGCTACCCGGTAACACGCGGGTTGGCGACAGTTCGGCATCGATGTCATCCAGATAAAACTGCACGGTGCAGATCTGCATCGGCAGCTCAAAAGCGGGATCGGCCAACAACGCTGGCGGCAGTTCCATGACCAGATAATCCAGGTGCAACGGCATGCCCTGATAGCCTGGATGGCTGCGCCAGGCAGTCTGGCCGATGATGTGACAATCCTCACCCAGCGCCGCCTCGGCCAGTTCGATAACACCCGGCAGGTCCAGGTAAGCCAACCACAACGGGTCGCGGTTGAACACGCACTTGTAGTGTTCCAGCAAGCCGTTGTAATCCCAATGCATCGGCCTCAATGCGCTGATTGCCACCTGCAACTGGTCGATCTGGCGCGCCTCGAGCACGCCGGGCAGCAGCCAGTAGCCGTCACGGCGCAAGGCACTCAAGCCCAGGCCAAGCAATGAATGTTCGTCCATGCCAGCACTCCGATTGTCCGCGCAAGCGTCTCTATTATCCTGCGCTTGACCTTCAGGGGCCCCTAGCCTGACGCCCGGCGCAACCAGTCGATAAAGCAGGCGAACAACTCCGATTGCGAGTTGATCTCAAGCTTGAGGTAGAGGTTTTTCCGGTGCATGCGCACGGTTTCGGGAGAAATTCCCAGCTCGCTGGCGGTGGACTTGGCCGAGTGCCCGCGCAAGATCATGTGCGCGACTTCGCGTTCGCGGTCGGTCAGCAGTTGACAGCCAAAGCTGTCAAACGCCGCCTGGATGCTGTTGTCGCCGCCCACTTCGGCGGTTGGCGCCAGGCCATGGTGGGCGAAACTCACCAGCAACTGGCGAACCATCGGTTCAACCGCACGCAACAGGTTGACCTGCTCGGTGCTCAGACGCGAACCGCTGCAGCCCTGGAACAGACTAAGGGAAATCTTGCGGGCATCACCGACATCGGCAATGAAGTAGCTGTCTTCACTGCAGCCGGTGCCCAGGTAATAGGCCTTGTAGTAGTCACTGTCAAAAAAGTGATCGGGGGCGATGTCTTCCAGGTGGTAAAAGCCCTGGGCCAGGCCGCTTTCCACCGCCAGACAGAAAGGGTCAAGCAGATAGCCCGCTGCGAAGTAGCGATTAAGGATAGCGTCGCGGTGCTGCTCGGGAATGCCCTGCTGATACAACAACTGCGGCGCCTGGCCCTGGCACTCGAGGCTGATCATCATCGATTCGACTGCCACCAACTGGCTGATCGCAGCGGCCAGGTACTCAAGGCCAGCCGCTGTTTCACTGTGGGCACAGGCGCTCTGCAGCGCCGCGTGCCATTGCTGCAAAGCGCCCAGAGACAGGCAGATCGGGGTATCAAGGGATGTGTGGCTCATGCTCCGCAGTCTATCAGCAGGAACATGACCCGGGTGCAAACGAGGCAGGCGCTTACCTTTAACCGCCAATGTACAGGCCTTCTTTACGCAGTTCGTTGGCCGTCTCGACAATGCACTGACGCAGGGTTTCCACGATCTCATCGACCTGGGCATGGGTGATGATCAACGGCGGCGACATCACGTTCAGGTGCATGATCGGGCGCACCAGCAAACCCCTGGCCTGGGCGCGACGGTGGATGCGTTCGCCAATGTTGACCTCGTCGGCAAACAGCGCCTTGCTGCGTTTGTCGGCGACGAATTCGACACAGGCCATCAGCTTCATGCAGCGCACATCGCCAACCAGAGGTAGATCGCGCAGGCTCTGCAGACGCTGTTCCAGATAGCCGCCAACCTCCTTGACGTGCTCCAGCAGGTTTTCCCGCTCGATGATCTCGATGTTCTTCAGCGCTGCGGTGCAGCACACCGGGTGGCCGCTGTAGGTGAAGCCGTGGGTGAAACAACGGCCCTTGCCCGGCTCGGCGATCACCTTCCAGATCCGATCAGAGAAGATGCAGGCACCCAGTGGCAGGTAGGCCGAAGTCAGGCCCTTGGCGGTGGTGATGATGTCCGGTTGCACACCAAACAGTTCTTCACTGGCAAAGAAGGTGCCGAGGCGACCGAAAGAGGTCACCACCTCATCGGCAACGAACAGAATGTCGTAGGTCTGGCACACCTGCCACATGCGCAGGAAGTAGCCCTTGGGCGGGATGATCACCCCGCCGGAGCCCATGATCGGTTCGGCAAAGAAGGCGGCGACATTGTCAGCGCCCAGCGAGAGGATCTTGTCTTCGAATTCAGCTACCAGAAATTCAAGAAACTCGGCTTCGCCCATGTCATCCGGGGCCCGGTACGGATTGGGATTGGACACGTGATGGATCAATTCATGCGCGTAATCGAACTCCGGCACCCGGTCGGCGGCCTTGTTACCGATCGACATGGTTAGGGTGGTGGAGCCGTGATAGGCGTTGTAGCGGGCAATCACATGTTTCTTCTGCGGTTTGCCCCGACAGTTCTGGTAGTACTGGATCAGCCGGTAGGCAGTGTCCACTGCAGTCGAACCGCCCGTGGTGAGAAAAACGTGGTCAAGATCACCCGGCGCCAGCTTGGCGAGTTTCTCGCACAGTTCGATGGCCACAGTGTTGGCCATGTCCGAGAATGGGTTGGAATAGGCCAGCTTGCGCACCTGATCGGCGATGGCCAGGGCCATTTCCTCGCGGCCCAGGCCAATGTTGGTGCACCACATGCCGCCGACTGCATCGAGGAAGCGGTTGCCCTCGGTGTCACGGATATAGGCACCCTCCCCGGCCACAATGTTCAACGCGCCCTGTTCACGGTGCTCGTCGAACATGTGATAGCCGTGCATGTAGTGGGCCTTGTCGGCGGCCACCTGCGGATCATCAGCAAGCGGGGTGGCGAAAGCAGTGCTTGGCGTAGCCATGGTCAGCTCCTTGGCGATAGAAATCGGGTACAGCAGAGGCTTTTCAGAAACCGGTCTTGACCGTGCTCCAGACCCGGGTGATGGCGCGCATGTCGCGGGCGTCCTGGGTTTTCTGCGCGAACAGGCGTTCACGGGTCAGGTCATCGGGATAGATCGCCGGATTGGCGCGGATGTCTGCCTGAACAAGCGCGGTGGCCGCTGCGTTGCTGTTGGCGTAGTGGATATAGTTGGTCACCTGGGCCATGGTCTGCGGCTGCAGCAGGAACTCGATGAAACGATGAGCATTGGCGCTATGTGGTGCATCTTTAGGCAGGTAGAGATTGTCGAACCAGATCAGCGAGCCTTCCTTGGGGATGAAGAACGCCAGCTGTATGTCTTTATTCGCCTCTTCGGCGCGGGCCTGGGCGGTGGCGTAGTCGCCGGACCAGGTCAAGGCCATGCACACATCGCCGTTGGGCAGACTGGTGAGGTAGTTCACCGAGTCGAATTTCTTGATGTAGGGGCGAATGTCCAACAGCAGCTTTTCAGCGGCCTTGAGGTCGGCGGGCGCCGCGCTACGTGGGTCTTTGCCTAGGTATTTGAGGGCCAGCGGGATGACTTCGGTGGGTGCGTCCATCAAGGTCACGCCGCAATCGG
Source organism: Pseudomonas sp. UM16 (assembly GCF_050312595.1). Taxonomy (NCBI): domain Bacteria; kingdom Pseudomonadati; phylum Pseudomonadota; class Gammaproteobacteria; order Pseudomonadales; family Pseudomonadaceae; genus Pseudomonas; species Pseudomonas sp. UM16. The sequence continues at coordinate 259,453 of NZ_JBNPJT010000003.1, forward strand.
CAAAGCGCGAGACAATCTTCGGATCGAAAAGCATCGCCAGCGAGCCGATTGGCGCATCGGGCATCCGCGCCTTGATCTTGTCGACGTTGTAGGTCACCCCGGAACTGCCCCAGGTGTAGGGCGCCGAATACGTGAGGCCGGGGTCGTAGTCTTGCAGGTTCTGCACGACTTGAGTGTCGAGGTTGTGCCAGCTTGGCAATTGCTGTTTGTCCAGCGGCTGGAACACCCCGGCCTTGATCAGCGGCGGCACCAGGGAGGCGTTGAGCATCACCAGGTCGTAGCCGGAGCGGCCAGTGAGCAGTTTGGTCTGTACTGTTTCATAGCCATCGAAGGTGTCGTAGATCACCTTGATGCCGGTGGCTTTCTCAAAATCGGCGAGGGTGGTTTCGCCGATATAATCGGTCCAGTTGTACAACCTGAGGGTGTTGCTGGGGTCCACTTCGGCGGCCAGGGTGGCCGTGGCGGTGGACGCCAGCAACAGACTGCACATCACCTTCAGTGCCTTGCGCATAGCAACTCCCTGGTGTGGCTGCTCGGGATGAGCCGATGGGGTTACTATCGAGCGATTGCGCAGGGCTGACCATAACCCTAATGGGTGGGTTAACCGAACTGAATCAAGCCAGGGGGTACAACGCCTCATCAAACTGTGACAGGCGTGGAAACTGCAGGGGCTGATCGTCCGAGAGTTGCGCCAGACGCTGCTGATAGCTATGCAGGAAATCTTTGCGCGCCTCATCACTGATATACGGCACATGCCAGGCCACAAACGGCTCCAGCACCTCAAAACCGACATACGCCAGGGTGCCACGCAGAATCGGTCGCAGCATGTCTTGCAGCGGGCCATGAATCGCACCTTCGCCAAACATGTGCTCACGGCCGCCGAGGGTGACGGTGACCAGCGCCTTTTTCCCTGCCAGGCCACCCTGGTCGTAGAAACGTTTGCCGCCATAACACACGCCCGACACCAGCACCCGGTCAATCCAGCCCTTGAGCATGGCCGGCACGGAGAACCAGAAAATCGGGAAGTTCAGTACCACCAAGTCAGCCCACAGCAGCTTATCCAGCTCCTGCTGGATATCGGCGGCAATGGAACCACCCTTGACGCCCAGGCGTTGCTCAAGGGCATAGACTAGGTACTCGGGGTTTTCTCGGGTGCTGAAGTCTTCGGCACTGGCCACCGGGTTCCAGTTCATCGCATACAGGTCGCTGACCTGCACCTGATGGCCCTGGGCACGGAAGGTTTGCACCGCCTGGTCACGCAGGGCAGCGGTGAACGATTGCGGTTCGGGGTGAGCATGGACGATCAGTACGTTCATCAAAGCGTTCCTTTTAAACAGGTTGCAAGGTAGAAGGCGCGGCGCGTGCGGCCAGCAGCCGGTCGAGCCAATCGGGGTCCATCTCGGGCTCGGAAGAGAACAGCAAGCCGGTGTAGTCCCGGTACGGCGGGGTGAAAATGGCATCGCGACTGCCGTGATCGACCACTCGCCCGCGCTGCATCACCAGCACTTCGTCGGCGATGGCGCGCACGGTGGCGACGTCGTGGGTGATGAACAGGTACGCCACCCCCAGTTGCTGCTGGATGCGGTTGAGCAGTTTGAGCACACCTTCGGCCACCAATTGGTCCAGCGCCGAAGTCACTTCGTCGCAGATGATCAGTTGCGGTTCGGCCGCCAGCGCGCGGGCAATGCAGATCCGCTGCTTTTGCCCGCCAGACAGCTCGCGTGGCTGACGCTCCATGTACTGCGCCGGGTCCAGCTCAATCATCTCCAGCAACTCGGCGACCCGCTTGCGCATGGCCTGACCTTTGAGGCCAAGGTAGAAGGTCAGCGGCCGACCGATAATGTCAACGATGCGCTGGCGCGGGTTCAGCGCCGTGTCGGGGATCTGGTAGATCATCTGGATGCGGCGCAACTGCTCCTTGCTGCGCCGGCGAAAATCAGCCGGCAAGGCGTCGCCGTCATACAGCACCTGCCCCGCCGTCGGCGGCAGCAGGCCGGTAATCAGTCGCGCCGTGGAGCTCTTGCCACTGCCTGACTCACCGATCACCGCCAGCGTCTGGCCACGATGGAGCTTGAGCGAAACATCATGCAGCACTGGCTGTTGACCATAACTGGCACAGGCCTGGCGCACCTCCAGCAAGGGTTGCGTGTGCTCCGGGCACGGCTTGGGCTCGGTACGGAAACTGCGCACCGCCCACAGCGACTTGGTGTAGTCCTGCTGAGGTGCGTCGAGCATGCTGCGGGTGTCGGCCTCCTCCACCAACTTGCCGTGACGCAAAACCATGATGCGGTCGGCCATCTGCGCCACCACCGCCAGGTCATGGCTGATGTACAACGCCGCACTGCCATAGGTCTTGACCGCATTGCGAATCGCCGCCAGCACTTCGATCTGGGTGGTGACGTCCAACGCGGTGGTCGGCTCATCGAAGATGATCAGGTCGGGGTGGCAGGCCATGGCCATGGCAGTCATCACCCGTTGCAACTGGCCGCCTGAGACCTGGTGTGGATAGCGCTGGCCAATCTGCTCAGGGTTGGGCAACTGCAGTACGCGATACAGAGCGACCGCTTCGGCTTCGGCCTGAGCGCGGTCGATGCCAGCGTTTTTAACCGCCGTTTCAACGTGCTGGTCGATCAAGCGGTGCGCGGGGTTGAACGAGGCGGCGGCGCTCTGCGCAACATAGGCGATACGCAAGCCACGCAGTTTACGTAAGGCCTGAGCAGCGGCGCCAACCAGTTCCTGGCCATCGAAGCGCACAGAGCCACCGGTAATCCGGCAACCATCGCGCACATAGCCCATCGAGGCCAGGCCCAGCGTCGACTTGCCTGCCCCCGACTCACCGATCAACCCCAGGACCTCACCGCGCTGCAAGGTCAGATCGATACCTTTGATCAACGGATGCCAGGCATCTTCGTAATGCCCTTCGATACGCAGGTCACGGATTTCCAGCAGCGGCTGTTGATTGATAATGCCATTCATGTTCAGCACTCCTTCAGGCCGCTGGATTTATGCAGTACCCAGTCCACGACAAAGTTGACGCTGACGGTGATCAGTGCGACCGCCAAGGCGGGCAACAGCGGGCTGATATCGCCGAAGGTGATCAGCACGGCGTTGTCACGGACCATGCTGCCCCAGTCGGCGGTGGGCGGTTGAATGCCCAGGCCAAGGAACGACAGCGCACTGATGAACAGAAAAACGAAGCAGAAGCGCAGGCCAAACTCGGCGATCAACGGGGCAGCGGCATTGGGCAGCACTTCGCGGCTGACCAGCCACCACAGCCCTTCGCCACGCAGCCGTGCGGCCTCGACAAAGTCCTGGACCACCACGTTCATCGCCACCGCCCGTGACAGACGAAACACCCGGGTCGCATCGAGCAGGGCAATCACCAGCACCAGTGAGGTGGCGTTGGTGCCGACCACACTGAGGATTAACAAGGCAAAGATCAGTTGCGGGATGGCCATGAGGATGTCCACTACACGCGACAGGCCCTGATCGATCCAACCGCCCTTGATAGCCGCCACCAGACCGCAGAAGCCACCTACGGCAAACGCCAGCACGGTGGTCAGGAAGGCGATGCCGAGGGTGTTGCGGGCGCCGTAGACCAGGCGGCTGAACATGTCGCGGCCAAGATTGTCGGTGCCCAGCAAGAACTGTCCGCCCCAAGGCGCAAAGCCTTCGCCGACCACCTCGGTTTCGCCAAACGGTGCCAGCACGGGGGCAAACACCGCCACCAGCACATACACAAGAATCACCAGCAGGCCGAACTGAGCGCTCAGCGGCGCCCGCCACATTGATTTGATCAGGCTCATGGATTACCCCTTCGGATGCATCAGGCGTGGGTTGCTGGCAATCGACAGGACGTCGGCCGAGGTATTGAGCAGGATGTAGGTGGCCGCAAAGATCAGGCTGCAGGCTTGCACCACGGGGATGTCGCGTTTGGCCACCGAGTCGACCAGCAGTTGCCCGAGCCCCGGATAGACGAACACCACCTCGACCACCACCACACCGACCACCAGGTAGGCCAGGTTCAACGCCACCACATTGATGATCGGTGCCAGGGCGTTGGGCAAGGCATGATGAAAGATGATCCGCGCCGGGCTGATGCCCTTGAGCCGGGCCATCTCGATGTAGGGGCTGGCGAGCAGGTTGATCAGCGCCGCGCGGGTCATGCGCATCATCTGCGCGATGACCACCAGGCTCAGGGTCAGTACCGGCAACAGCGAACGCTCGAGTACCTCAGCAACACTTGCCCCCGGCGCCAGGTTGGAAATGCTTGGCAGCCAGTTGAGCTTCACTGCGAACACCAGGATCAGGATGTAAGCGACAAAGAACTCCGGAAACGACACGGCACTCAGGGCACTGGTGTTGAGCAGGCGGTCGAACCAGCTGTTGCGGTACAGCGCCGCGAGCATGCCGAGGATCAGCGCCACCGGCACCGAGATCAGCGCGGCCAGAAGGGCCAGAGTGAAGGTATTACCCAGGCGTGCTGCAATCAGCTCAGCAATCGGCCGCTGGTTGGCCAGCGACAGGCCCAGATCCCCGTGCAGCAATTGCCAGGCCCAGTGGCCGAAGCGGCTCAGCGCCGGCACATCCAGGCCCAGTTGGGCACGCAGCGCCGCTACCGTTTCCGGTGTAGCGGCCTGGCCGAGCATGGCCTCGGCGACGTCGCCAGGCAGCATGCCCACCGCCAGAAAGATGATCACCGACACCGCGAACAGCGACAACAGACCCAGGGCCAGGCGCTGTGCAAGCAGTTTGCAAAGACTATTCACCGGACAGCTCCTCGAACAGACACAACGAAAGGTGCTAATGCGTTGGCGCGGTTATGCCTGCCACCAGCGTTCGATCAGGCGCAGACCGTCCAGCTCGCCGTAGGGCGCGGTCACTCCACCATGGGTGACACGCTTGGAGCGGGCGGCCACGGAACTGGCGAACAGCGGCACAATCGCCCCGCCATCGTCACGGCACAGGGCCTGCATTTCGTTGTACATCTCTTGGCGCAGCGGCGCGTTCATCTCGCCACGGGCGGCGGTGAGCAACTGGTTGAAGCGAGGGTTGTCCCAGTGTGTTTCGTTCCACGCGGCACCCTTGGCGTAGCCGATGCTGAACATACGGTCGGCGGTCAGGCTGCTGTAGAAGAACGAGGTGGTGAACGGTTGCTTCATCCACACATTGCTGAAAAAACCGTCGGCCGGCTCGCGCACCACGTCGATGTCGATACCGGCCTGACGCGCCTGCTCCTTGAACAGCACCGAAGCATCCACCGCCCCGGTGTAGGCGGCATCGGAGGCTTGCAAGCGCACCTTGAGCGAATCGACACCGGCCTGACGCAGATAAAAACGCGCCTTGTCCGGGTCATAGCTACGTTGCTCCAGCGCAGTGTTGATAAAGCGGCTGCCGGGCTGGATCGGGTGATCGTTACCGAGTTGGCCATAGCCGTAGAGCACCGAAGCGAGCAAGGTTTCGCGGTTGATGGCGTGCTTGAGGGCCAAGCGGATGTTGTTGTCCTGGAACTGCGTGCTGTCGGTCAGCATCGGGAACGTATAGTGCTGGGCGCCTTTGGTTTCCTCAATCGCCAGGTTCGGGTTGCGCTTGAGCAAGGCCACGGTTTTCAAGTCGACCTTGTTGATCACATCGACCTGACCGGTGACCAGGGCGTTGACCCGTGCCGCGCCGTCGGAGATGGCCAGCAACTCGGCGCTGGCAAAATGCGCCCTGCCCGCCTTCCAGTAATCCGGGCTGCGCTCCAGGTCCATGCGTACGCCAGGTTCAAAGCCCTTGAGGCGATAGCCGCCAGTGCCGACACCTGCCTGCCAGTCAATCACGCCGTCCTTGGCCGGCAGGATCGCCAAGTGGTAGTCAGCCACTACGTAGGCAAAATCAGCGTTGCCCGAATGCAGCTCGAACACCACCGTATCGGCACCTTGGGCACGCACCTGGGCCACATCACCGAGTACGGTCTTGGCTGCCGAAGTGGATTTATCGCCCAGGTGGTGCTGGATCGAAGCCACCACGTCGTCGGCATCGAGGGTCTTGCCGTTGTGGAACGTCACGCCCTTGCGCAGGGTGAAGGTCCAGATGCGTGCATCGGGGCTGAACGCCCAGCGCTCGGCCAGTTCGGGAATGGCGCTGCCGTCCACGTCGATTTCGCTGAGGGTGTTGTACACCGCCGAAAAGCCGACAAAGGTGAAGGTGTCGCTCCAGGTGCCCGGATCGCGCGAATCGGTGGTACTGCCACCGGCCAAGCCCATGCGTAGCACGCCGCCGGCTTTGGGCGTAGCCTCCTCGGCCCAGCTACGCATCGGCAATCCCAGGGAAAAAGCCCCGGCTACCGCTGCCGCAGCGGCGCTGTACTTGAGAAAATCGCGACGCGGCAAGCCGCTGTCGTGCATCGCTTGAGTAATTTTGTTGTTGTTATCGCTCATGGCATTGCCCCTGTTGAACCGCAAAGAAAAGGATTCAGCCGACCTCGCACGCATCGATGCTGCAAATATTTGTAATTGTCATCGTGACAAATACATTAGACTCAATCCCACACTGCTGCCAAGCCCCTTTTCAGAATGGATTGTTCAAAGGATTCTGCAGACCATGAGCCAGTCGACCCGTTTGATCACCGCCTCGTACATCCTGTCGTTCGTGGCCGCCAACGCGCCGCAAAAACTGCGCACCGAAACCATCGCCAAATGGGTCAAGACTCACCCCACCCGCGTGCGCAGCCTGGTTTCGCTGATGGTCAAGGCCAACATCCTCAAATCCTGGCGTGGCGCCCACGGCGGCCTGACCCTGGCTCGGCCGGCCAGTGAGATCACCTTGCGCGAGGTGTATGACGCCGTGCAGGAAAGCTCGTTGATCGCCGAGAAGATCGACAACCCGTTCTCGGGTATGGAGGATCACTGCAAGGTGTTCGAGGTCTTCACGCAACTGTTTGCCATGCTTGAGGCCAACATGCGCCTGGACCTGGGGGCGATTACCGCTGACCAGTTGTTTGTGGCGTTTGACACGCCTGCGGAAAAAGCCGAGCAGGCCTGAACCTGCCCGGCACCACTGAAGTTACAGCTGGACAGCCTTGACCTCGACAAACTCGGCCAAGCCCTCCTCACCCCACTCACGGCCATTGCCCGACTGCTTGTAGCCGCCGAACGGCGCCTGGTAGTTGAACGCGGCGCCATTGACGAAACACTGCCCGGCGCGCAGTTGCCGACCCAGGTGTAACGCCCGCTCACGGTCTGCCGCCCAGACCGCGCTGGATAAACCAAACGGTGAGTCGTTGGCCAAGGCAATCGCCTGGGCCTCATCGGCATACGGGATCAGGCACAACACCGGGCCGAAAATCTCCTCCTGGGCAATCCGCATGCGGTTGTCGACGTCGGCAAACAGCGTAGGCGGCACATAGAAACCGTGCGCCAATCCCGGTGCAGTCTCGCCGCCACACAGCAGGCGCGCACCCTCCTCCTGGCCAATGTGGATGTAGTCCTGCACGGTGCGCCGTTGCCCCGCCGAGCACATCGGTCCGAGAAAGCTGCGCGGGTCTTGCGGGTCGCCCATGACCAGGCTGCGGGTTTCCGCCAGGGCGATATCCAGCGCCTCGGCATAACGCTTGGCGGGCAGCAACATGCGCGTCAAGGCCGTGCAGGTTTGCCCGGAGTTGATCATCACGTCCTGCACGCCATAACGCACGGCGGCTTCAAGGTCAGCGTCGGCGGTAATCAGCAACGGTGACTTGCCACCCAGCTCCAGGCATACCCGTTTTACCGTCGGCGCCGCAGCCTGAGCCACACGCACACCGGCGCCGGTCGAACCGGTGAACGAGACCATGTCCACCTGCGGATGCCGGGCCAAGGCTTCACCGACTTTCGAACCCGGCCCACTGACCAGGTTGAACACACCCGCTGGCAAGCCAATGGCTTCGATCATTTCGGCCAGCAGAAAAGCATGCAGCGGCGTTTCCTGGCTGGGTTTGACCACCACCGTGCAGCCCGCCGCCAACGCCGGAGCAAGCTTGCCGATCAACTGGTGCAACGGGTAGTTCCAGGGGTTGATGAAGGCGCAGACACCCACCGCTTCGCGATAGACCAGCGAATTGCCGACTTCGCGCACCTCATCCATCAGCCCGGCCAGTTCGACATAGTGCTCAAGGCCCGCAATCGGCCCGTCGACCTGAACGCTACGGCACCATTGCACCGGCATGCCCAGTTCGCCGGTGATGACGCTGGCCATTTCCTCGGCACGCGACTGCAATTGGCCCACCAGGGCGCGGATGTAACCGGCCCGTACACTGGAGGGTGTGCGCGACCAGTCGGCAAAGGCTTGGCGTGCAGCGCCAACCGCGCGGTTGACGTCGTGTTCATCCCCCAGCGGAACGCGGCCGCAAACGCTTTCGCTAGCCGGATCAATCACTTCGGCCATGCCGCGTCCGGACGGCACTTGCCAGCTGCCATCAATAAACAGGCGGGCGTATTCACGCATGGGTTTTGCTCTCCATCAGTTCGCCAGCGCAGCACGCAATGCGCTGGCACGCCTCACGCAACGGCTCGCTGCCCAGCACCAGGCCCAGGCGGATGTGCCCCGCGGCACTGGGGCCGAAGGCTTCACCGGCCAGTACCGACACGCCATGGCGCTCGAGCAATTGATTGGAGAACGCCTGGGCGCTAAGGCCGGTTTCGCGGATATCGACCATGACAAACATGCCGCCATCGGGTTTGAGCGCTTTCAGGCCCGGGCAATCGGCCAGGCATTCGCAGACCAGGTCGCGACGCTGACGATACGCCTCGCGCATCGCCGTCAGTTCCGGCAGTTGTTGTTCCAAGGCCACCACGGCGGCGTCCTGGATAAAGTCCGGCGAGCCATAGAGCATGCACAGCGCAAGGTTTTCCAGGTGGCTGGCCAAGGCCGTCGAGCCGACCACCCAGCCCACTCGCCAACCGGTCATGGCATGTGACTTGGACAGGCTGTTGAGGGTCGCCGTGCGTTCAGCCATACCCGGCAGGCTGCCGGGGCTGACGTGCTCGCCTTCGTACAGCAGTTCGCTGTAGACCTCATCGGAGATCAGCCACAGGTCATGAGCGATGCACAGCTCAGCCAGGGCTTGCCACGTGCTGCGCGGCAAGCTTGCACCCGACGGGTTGTGCGGGCTGTTCAAGGCCAGCGCGCGGGTGCGTGGGCTGATGCGCGCGGCGACATCCTCGGGGCACACGCGAAAACCGTGCTCCGGGCGCACCGGCACCGGCACCACTGTCGCCCCGCAAGCGCCGAACACCGCTTCGTAGGTGACATACATCGGCTCGGCGACAATCACCTCATCCCCAGGATTGAGCAGGCACTGGGCGACGCAAAACAACGCGCATTGCGCACCGGCCAGCACCGTCACCTGATCGGCACTGACTGCCTGGCCGCTGCGTTGCTGGTGTCGGCGAGCGATGGCCTGGCGCAGGGCCAGTTTGCCGCGCACGTCGGAATAATGCGTATGGCCGCCTTGCAGGCTGTCGATAGCGGCTTGAACAATCGGCGCCGGGGTGTCGAAATCCGGATCACCGACCGACAGCAGAAGAATGTCCTGGCCTTGCGCCTGCAATTCCAGGGCTCGGTAGTGAATATCCCAGGCGGCGGCGCCGTCACCGGCAATACGTTGAGTCAGATCGGAAAAGCGCATGGCAATCTTCCTGAATTAGAGTGGGACGTCAGCGAGCACAGGCGTGCTTGAGCTCGATCAGGGTCACGCTGTTACGGGCAAAGCCTGCGCGTAGCGCCTGTTGCAGCTCATCGAGGCTGCCTGGCTGGGCGACAGTGCAACCGAACGCCCGGCCCAGCCCGGCAAAGTCCGGGTTGCGCGGCAGCACGCCGATAGGTTCGATATCCAGGTTGAGCATGTCGTCGCGGATCTGCCCCAGGGCATCGTTGTTCCACAACAGCACAACCAAGGGCCGGTCCAGCTCTTCGACAGCAGTAGCCAATTCCTGAGCGGTGTAAAGGAAGCCGCCGTCGCCGACCAGCACCAACCCCGGACGATCCTCAGTGGCAAACATGCCGCCGATACCTGCTGGCAAGCCGTAGCCCAAGGTGCCGTAACCGGTCGGGTGCAACCAGCTGCGCGGCGCTCGGCTCGCAAAAGCATAGTTGCCGGTGTAGGCCAGCTGGGTCATGTCGGTGCTGATAAAGGCGTTGTCGGGCAGCTCGGCCGCCACCCGGTCGAGAATCGCCTGATGGAGGGTCTGCAGCGGGCCATGCGTGGCCTTGACCGCCTGACGCAAGGCACAGACCGAAGCAATAGCCGCCTCGGGATCAGGCGTGATGTCCGGCAAGTGCTCCAGCAAGGCGCCGATGGTTAGCCGTGCATCGCCCTGCAAGGCCAGCGCACAGGGATAGAAATCGTTGAATTTGCGTGGGTCTATATCCACCCGCAGCAGCTCGCCATTGAGTTCCAGGCGTTCACGCCAGAAGTCGGTGTCGGCCATCTCGGTGCCCACGGCCAGGACCACATCGGCTTCGGCGATCAGCTTCCAACCGGGTTCGACGCACAGGCTAGCACCGGCATTGAGCGGTGCTTGCGGGGCCAGCAGGCCTTTACCGGCAACGCTGGTGAACACCGGAGCCGCCAACCGGGCACTCAACTGTTGCAGGGCATCGCCAGCCTGCAACGCTCCGCCACCGGCGATGATCATCGGCCGTTTAGCCGCCGCCAGTTTGGCCGCCGCCTGCTCCAGCACACTGCTGGCCGGCAGACCACGGCTGGGCCGCCGGGCGACTTCATTGCTCCAGTCACGCTTGACCGGCGCCGACAGCACATCCAGAGGCACAGAAATGTGCACCGGGCGTGGCCGCTCACTGTCAAACACGGCATAGGCGCGGGCAACCAGCTCCGGCAAATCCTCAGCGCTCAAGGCCACTGCGGAAAACGCCGTGATCGGTGCGGTCATGGCGCGCTGGTCTTGAGTCTCGTGCAAGCACCCCCAACCTTTGCCCAGGCTCGCCGTGTGGTTGACGCTGGAAATCACCAGCATCGGGATCGAGTCAGCATAGGCCTGACCGATTGCGGTGGCAGCGTTGGTGACACCCGGACCGGTGATGACAAAGCACACCCCGGGCTTGCCGCTCACCCGGGCATAGCCATCAGCCATAAAGCCTGCGCCTTGCTCATGGCGGGTAAGCACGTGACGGATGCCGCTGCCGGGCAAGCCGCGGTACAGCTCCAGGGTGTGCACCCCGGGAATGCCGAACACGGTGTCGACCCCGTAGTTGGCCAATAGGCGGACCAGGGCCTGGCCGCCGGTCAATGGGCTGTTGTGCATGATCTTCTCCTTACACCTGGCCGAGGCGAATCAACGCATCGACGGCGGTGGTGCTGTGCGCACCGACCATTAATGGGTTGACGTCCAGTTCCACCAGCTGGCTCGCGTTTTCGCACGCGTAGTCGGCTACCGCGCGAATTGCCGCGACCAGCGCTTCAAGATCAGCGTGTTCACGGCCGCGGAAGCCCTGCAGCAAGCTGGCGCTGCGCAAGCCGAGCACGGCCGCACGAATGGCACCGTCGGTGGTCGGCAGCAGCAAGGTTTTACTGTCCTTGAGCAACTCGACCAGAATGCCGCCCGCACCGATCACCAGCGCGAGGCCGAAGTCATTTTCACGCTTGATGCCGACGATCAGCTCGGCCAGCGGCGCGCTGGCCATGGGTTCGAGCAGCACCTGGTCGAACGGTACGTGCGGCGCGTACGCGGCGACGCGTGCACGCATCTGTTGCAGTGCCGCGTCCAGCGCCTGGCTATCACTCAGGTTCAACGCCACGGCACCGGCTTCGGTCTTGTGTGGTAATTGCGCGCTAACGGCCTTGAGCACCACGGGATAGCCCACCGCCTCGACCGCCTGCAGCGCCTGATCGGGTGTGCTCAAGACGCCTGAGGGAACCGCCAAACCGAACGCACGCAATGCCTGTTTCGCCTCCCACTCGTTGAGCAGCTCGCTGTCACCGTGCAGTGCTTGCGGGCACAGCGGCAGCAAGGCTGACTCGCCCAATGCGAGCAAGACTTGGCGGTTACTGTGGTAAGCGGCGATCCGCCCCCAGGCCGCCAAACCGTCCTCAACGCCTTGCAGCGCCGCGATGCCGTGGGCATGCAGGTGCTCGCGGGCGCTGGCCGGAAGCAATTCGGGAAAGGCCGAGGTGACAAAGCCAATCTTGCCGTGGCGTTTGAGGGCGGCGCTGTACAGCTCAAGCAGCAGCTCGCACTCTTTGCGTTCACCGGTAAATTCAGCCGGGTAGTCGAGCACCAGCATGGCCGCGTCGGCATCACTGCGCAAGGCGCTGTCGAGCATGTGCTCAAGCGCTGCGCCGTCACCCCAGATTGCCGTGGTGAAGTCCAGCGGGTTGACCAGGTTGGCATAGACCGGTAGTACCTCGGCCAACGCTTGGACCTGGCTGTCATCGAGTTTCGGCAAGCCAAGGTCGTTCCGTTCGGCGTAGTCGGCAATCAACCCGGCGTCGCCGCCCGAACAGGCCAGCGCGATCAGGCTGCGGCCCTTTGGCAGGTTGCCACAGGCGGCAGCCTTGAGGGTTTCGGCAAAACTCACCGGGCCGCTGACACGGATCACCCCCAAGCGTTGGAACAGGCTGTCGTACAGCGCATCGGAGCCGGACAGCGAGCTGGTGTGACTCAAGGCCAGCTCGGCGCCAATCTGCGACACCCCGGTTTTCAGGGCGATGATGGGGATGCCTTTCTCCAGCGCCTTGTGCGCTGCACGGGCGAAACCGGGAACATTCTTCAGCCCCTCAAGGTGCAGGCCGATGGCGGTCACCCGTGGCTCGTCCAGCAGCACATCCATCAGCTCGGCAATACCCAATTGCGCCTGGTTGCCGACCGAGGCCATGTAGGCCACGGGCAAGGAGCGGTCACTCATGGACAGGTTGTAGGCGAAGTTGCCGCTCTGGGTCAGGATCGCCACACCCTTGTCCACTGCCTTGCCGCCGTGGGCTACCGGCCACAAGGCGCTGTTGTGCAGGTAGTCGAGCAAGCCATAGCAGTTGGGGCCGAGCAAGGCCATGGTGCCTGCGGCGTGAAGCAGATGCTGTTGCAGTGCCTGACCTTCGGCGCCGGCTTCGGCATAGCCCGAGGCATAGCAGATCGCCCCGCCAGCATCGATGGCGGCAAGTTCGGCGACGCAGGACAGCGTCAGCTCGCGATTGGTGGCGATGAACACGGCGTCCGGGCCGCAAGGCAGCTCGCTGACACTGCGTACGCAGGGAACACCCTCGATAGTGTCGTGCTGCGGATTGACCAGCCACATCTGGCCCTGATACCCACCTTCGGCACAGCGTTTGAACGCCCGAGCCATACTGCGCCCGCCGACGAAGGCCAGATGGCGCGGGGCCAGCAGGCGCTTGAGATTGTCACGAATCGATTGCGACATAAGAGTTCTCCGAGCCGATCAACGCAACAGGGGGCGCAGCAGTTCGCGGGAAATGATGTGCCGCTGAATCTCTGAGGTGCCCTCCCAGACCCGCTCGATCCGCGCGTTGCGCCAGATCCGCTCAACCGGGCTTTCATCCATCAGGCCCATGCCGCCGAAAATCTGCACGGCTTCGTCGGCGACCTTGCCCAGCACTTCGCTGGCAAACAGCTTGGCCATTCCCGCCTCGCCGTCGGTCATGCTGCCCTGGTCCATCTTCCAGGCTGTGTGCAAGGTCAGCAGCTCAGCCGCGCGGATCTGCGTGACCATGTCGGCAAGCTTGAACGACACGCCTTGATAGGTGCCGATCGGCTGCCCGAACTGTTTGCGGTCCGCCGCCCACTGCAGCGAGACGTCCAAGGCCCGCTGCGCCTGGCCGACGCAGTTGGCAGCGACCATCACCCGCCCGGCAGTGAGCCAGGCATTGGCCACTTCCCAGCCCTTGCCGACTTCGCCCAACACCTTGCCAGCCGGGACCCGGCAGTCGTCGAAGAACATCTCGTAGGTGTGGTAGCCACGGTTGCTCACGCACTTGGGGCCACGGCGGATGGTCATGCCTGGGGTGCCGCGGTCGACCAGGAAGGCGGTTACCGCGTTGCGCTTCTTGCCGTTGTGTTCATAGGTGTCGGTCACGGCGAAGACGATGGCGAAATCGGCGTGCCCGGCATGGCTGATGAAATGCTTACTGCCGTTGAGGACGAAGTTGTCGCCTTCACGCACGGCACGGGTCTTGATGGCATTGGCGTCAGAACCGGCGCCCGGTTCGGTCAAGGCAAAGCAGTCGACCTTCTCACCCTGGATGCATGGCAACAGGTAGTCGTTGATCTGCTCATCCTTGCAAGCCATGAGGATTTTCGAAGGGCGCGCGACAAACACGTGCACAGCCCAGGACACCTTGGACAGCTCGCGTTCGATCAGCGCCTGAGACACGTAATCAAGACCACCACCGCCAACTTCCTCGGGCATGTTGAAGGCGTAGAAACCTGCGGCGATGGCTTTGCCACGAATGTGCGCGGCCAGTTCCGGCGACACCTCGTCAGCACGGTCAACGGCCTCCTCGTGGGGCAGCAACTCTTTGGCGACAAAACTGCGTACTGCTTCCACCAACATTTCTTGTTCTTGGGTCAGTTGGAAATTCATGGAATGTTCCTGAAGAAGGTCTTGTAAGTAGTTATTTACCAAGAAATTTTGCAGAACGCTTTTCAGCCACAGCGCGTAAGGCTTCGGCGCCATCCTCGCTGCGCCCACACAGCAGGCCTGCAGCAAGTTCGGCCTGCAGTTGTTCGCCCAGGGTGCGTTGCGCGCCGTCATGGATCAGGCGCTTCGTTTGGGCGAAGGCGAAGGTCGGGCCATTGGCCAGACGGCCGGCCAGCTCGGCAGCGACTGCTGGCAGTTGCTCATCGGCGCACACTTCACTCACCAACCCCGCGGCCAGTGCCCGTTCAGCGCCCCACAGCTCATCAAGAAACAGCAGGCGTTTGGCCTGTTCACTGCCGATCAACCGCGGCAAGTGCCAGCTGGCACCAGCATCGGGGTTGTAGGCCATGCTCGTGTAACCCGCCTTGAAACGTGCCGAGGCCGCTGCCACGCGCAGGTCGCAGCACAGGCTCAGGTCCATGCCGGCACCTACGGCAGTGCCGTTGATGGCAGCAATCGTGGGTTTGTCGAGGCTGTGTAGGCGTTGCATCAAGGCGTGGGCGGTCTCGGTCCAGCCATAGCTTTCCAGTGCGCCCCGCGCCTCGGCCTCCGCCCACTCGGCCAGGTCTGCCCCGGCGCAGAAACTGCGCCCGCTACCGGTCAGCACCACCGCGCGTACGGCGGGGTCGACGTTGCAGTCTTCAAGCATGGCATGCAGTTTTTTCAGGCTGGGGATGTCCAGCGCATTGCGCTGTTCAGGGCGGTTGAGGGTGATCCAGGCGACGCCGGCTTCGACCGTGAACAGCAATGACGACGGAGTAATCATAGAGGGCCTCGAATTATTCTGGTTAGCGTGAGGGGTGTGGATCTGGGGCAATACTAAACGAGTGTTCAACAAGGAGACAATCGGAAGAATATTCTGATGTAACAGATTAAATTACATCGCTATATCATTGTTTTTGTTGATAAATAATTCAGATACCGATGAAGCGATTCGACTGCTGTTACAACTTCGCACAACTGATAGCCCAGCCTCGCCGGCAGTTTGGGGCCGCAGACTAGCCAGCGCCTGGTCCTAGGACATATCCTACGCAATCTGTCGACTTCAATAGCTTGCCTGGGGAAGGTCTTCGCACTAGGCTCGCTCGGTCACTGAATATCGGTGATCGGGTTTGGCGACCCGGCAAGCATTCGTGAAGCATCTAGTTGGTCGTCGTGTGTTATGGCGGCTGTGCGCGGGAGGGTTTCGGCCCTGCCGGGTTTCCGAGTGTTCCGGTTCGCCAACCCGTGTACAGCTGCCACCCTTTGTTTGGCGACGAATGCGTGGCATCTCCTTCATCACTCGGAGTTGACCATGAAAAAGCCTGTCCCCGATCCCCCCAGCCTGCACCTCATTGAAACGCTCGAGACCGCCGTCCTCTGTTGCCCGGAACATCCGCCCTTGTTCAGCGTACGTGCTGGTGTCGCTGCTGAAGATGCCCTGGTGCATGCTCTGCTGTACCTCAGGTGCGCCCGTACCACCGCTATCGAAGCGGTTCAACACACCGGCAAAGAAGGTCGAGGCTTTGTTTGGTCCACCCAGCATTCGGTGGAGATGGCCATGGCGCTGCTTGATGCGTTGCTTGACGGGATAGAGGCGCGACAGCTACCAGGTTGATCAGACCGTAAGCAGATTCACCCGGACGCCAGACCGCCGCGCAGGGGCGCAAACGCGCCCCATCGCCGGCAACGCCGGCTCCTACGGCCTGTCCAGTGTGTTAAATCGACGGGGCCAACACCACCTGGCGCTTGCGATTGATGAAGAAGTACGCCGCGTAACAGACCGCAATAAAGCCAAAGCCCCAGTACAACGACGGCCGTTGGGTTTCATCCAGCGCAAGGAACACAAACAGCGAACTGCACAGGGTGATGCACAACAACGGCACCAGCGGGTACAACGGCGCCCGGTACTTGAGCTCGCTGAGCTGGCCGCCTTCGCGCAGGAACGCCTTGCGGAACCGATACTGCGCCAGGGCAATGACGATCCAGGTCACAGTGCCGGACATCCCACTGACCGCCATCAGCACCATGAACAAGGTGTCGGCAGCAACAAAGCTGGTCATCAGCGACACCAGGGCAAAGCACAGGGTGATGCTCAGCGCCCGCAGCGGCACGCCGCGCTTGCTCAGCGGCGACAGGCTCTTGGGCGCCATACCGGTCTTGGACATGGCCCAGAGGATGCGCGTCGAGGCATACAGCCCAGAGTTGCCCACCGAGAGAATCGCCGTGAGGATCACGAAGTTCATCAGGTCCGCGGCGTAGGGAATGCCGACCATGTCGAACACCTGCACAAATGGGCTTTCCATCAAACCGGCCTGCTGCCATGGGACGATGGCAGACAGCACCACGATCGCCAGCACATAAAAGATCAGCACGCGGAATACCACGTTGCGCACCGCACGCGGGATGCTCTTTTCCGGCTGATCGGTTTCACCCGCCGCCACGCCCATGATCTCGCAGCCCTGGAAGGCATAGACCACGGTCATCATCACCGCGAACACCGCCGACAAGCCGTTGGGGAACAGCGAATCACCGATCAGGTTGCTCATCATCGGTGCCGGTTCGCCGCTGGTCAGCGGGATCGCACCGAAGATCACCAGCACGCCAACAATGATGAAACCGAGGATCGCCGCCACCTTGATCCCCGAGAACCAGTACTCGGCTTCGCCAAAGGCACGGGTGGCCAGGGCGTTGAGGCCGAACAGCACCACCACGAACAGCGCCGACCAGTACCAGATCGGCACCTCGGGGAACCAGCGCACCATCAACATGCCGGCAGCCGTGAACTCAAGCCCCACCGTGGTGGCCCAGCTCATCCAGTACACCCAGCCGATCATAAAACCGGTGGCCGGGCCGATGTATTTAGTGGCATGGGCCTGGAACGAGCCGGACACCGGCATCTGCACCGACAGCTCACCGAGGCAGACCATCACCAGGTACATCAGAAAGCCCGCCACCAGATACGCCAGAATCGCGCCCACCGGCCCGCCCTGGTTGATGGTCACCCCCGAGCCCATGAACAGCCCGGTGCCAATCACACCGCCCAGCGACAGCATGAAAATATGCCGGCTCTTCAGGGCCCGCGTGAGGTGGATGCCTTTACGTTCGGTCGATTCGTTCATGTCGGCACCTCAACGATCGCTGAAGTGCGAAAGGGAAAGACGGTAGCGCGGGGACGGATCAGCTTTACGGCAGTTCATTATTATTATCTCCAATAAGCTTCGAAGACCGCGTGCAATGCGGTTGCCATCGATTATTGGAAAGCGATGTAAGGTGCTGTTGTACGTAAAGATCGAAGATGTAAAAAGTCGTAAGGTTTTTGTACGTCAGCGCTGGAGCAACTGTTTCAGGGTTCGCCGGGCTTGCTCAAACTGTTCGTTCAAGGGCGTGACCAAGGCCGTTAACGCCTGTTGGTCATTGGCCAGTGCGGCGTCTTCCAACTGGCGCAGCACCCGCGCCAAGCCGCGAAAACCCAACGAGTCGCCACTACCGGCGAGGCGATGGGACAAATGCGCGATTTCCGTGCAGTCGTGGGCCTTGAGCGCTTCAATGAGCGCGTCCTGATGCTGTTCAATGGCCTGTTCCAATACACCCAGCAAGCCCTGGACCTTTTGTTCGCCGAGCAAGGTTCGGTGGGTCTGCAGTAACGACCAATCCATGCCGGTGTTTTCGCTCGCCGCGTCGACCACCGGCGCGCCTTCGGCCAATGCCTGGCGCAGGCTGTCTAACTTCAGCGGCTTGGCCAGCACTCCTTGCATGCCCGCCTGCAGATAACCCTGCACCAGCACTGGCTGGACACTGGCGGTCAAGGCCAGGATCCGGCTGTGGCGGTTCGCTCCGGGGCTGGCACGCAGTTGCCGGCACAGCTCGACACCACTGATGCCTGGCAGGTGCACATCGAGCAGGATCAAGTCGAATCGCCGTTGCTGACACAAGGTCATGGCCTGTCCAGCCTCTTCGGCGAACCACACCTGATGACCATCGCGCTTGAGCAGGCCGTGCACCACGTCGCGGTTCAGCGCCACATCCTCGACCACGAGGATATCCAGGCCGGTCACAGGTAGCGCTGCCAGGGCTGGCACCTGCGGTATTTCCCCCGGCTTCAGGGCAAGTTCAAACCAGAAGCAACTGCCCTGCCCTTCGGCACTTTCCATGCCAATGCGGCCGCCCAATTGCTCCACCAGGTGTTTGCAGATCGCCAGTCCCAGGCCGGTCCCGCCATAACGCCGGGCCACCGCTTCGCTGGCCTGAGTGAAACGATCGAAAATCTTCGCCTGTACGGCCGGCGCGATGCCGATACCGTTGTCACTGACGCTGATCCGCACCTGTTGCGCGCCGTTCTGCCCGGCCAGCACGTGAACCTGGAGGCTGACCTGGCCGTTTTCAGTGAACTTGATCGCATTGGCCAGCAAATTGCTCAATACCTGGCGCAGGTACTGCTCGGCGCCCTGTAGCGGCTCGGCCAGCTGCCGATCAATGTCGCAACGCAAGCGGGTGCCGTTGCTCGCAGCCTTCGGTTCGAGCAAGGTCATGACTTCATCGCACAGTTGGCGTAGGGAAAAATCGACCACCTCGGGGCGGCTTTCACCCTCTTCCAGGCGGGCGAAGTACAACACTTCATTGAGGATGCTCAACAGCCCTTCCCCAGCCTTGGCCAGCGCTTGCAGGCGTTTGCTGTCTTGCCCGCCAAGACCGGCCCCGCGCAACAATTCAGCCATGCCGAGGATGCCATTGAGCGGGGTGCGCAGTTCGTGGCTCATGGTGGCGAGAAAGCGCGACTTGGCCAGGTTGGCCGCCTCGGCGTCGTCCTTGGCACGCATCAGGCTTGCCGTGCGCCGTTCGACCATTTTTTGCAGCTCATCGCGCTTGTCCTGCAAGGCCAGGCGATCTTCCTCGCGCCGTTCAATGTCAGTGAGGATCGCCCGACGCATGTCGTCCAGGGCATGGGCGACGGTGTCGATTTCGTCTTCACGGGCCGAACGGCGCTTGTCCAGGTGCAAGGGTTCCTGCCAATCACCGCCAGCAATGCGCCGGGCAAACTCGGCCATAACCTGCAGGTGGCGGGTCACCAAGCGATAAAACAACCCGGAAAGGGCTACCGCCAGACCGCAGAGAAAAACGCTCATCCACAACAGGCTGGTCAGCCCGGTGGCAAACAGCCGACGGTGCACCGCGCCCAGGTCGATGCTCACCTCCAGCTCGCCAAGATGACGCAAAGGCCCCGACGGCGGCTGGTAATCCAGGGCAAAGCGCTCGACGCGCAAAGGCCCCGGTGGGCTGGCCTCGCCTTGCAACAAGTTGAAGTCGACGCTGCGCAGGCGCACCCGGGCGACATCGGAAAAGTCCACCAGGCCACGCAACTGCACACTCAGCTGGTCCTGGTTGAGGTCCCACAAGCTGCGCTCAAGGCTGGCCAGGTAACCGACGCGAATCAGCGCCATGCGTGCGTCGATATCACGCATTTCACGCCGGTACTCAAAGTACAGCTGCACTGTGCTGGCGAGCACGGTGAAGCACAGGCTGAACAACAGGATGAACAGCAGCAGGCGCCGCAGCAAACCACCGGGTTGCAGGCGGCTCATCGGGCGTCGGCCGGCAGGTTGATCATGTCGCGATAGGTCACTTCGCTCTGCTCCAGCCAGCGCTCGATTTCACCAGCGTCAGTCATGCGTTGCAGTTGCTGGTCGATCTGCGCCATATGCTGGCTCAACGCGGAATGCCGCGACACCGCGACCCGCAGGTAATCCACGCTCAAGGCGGTCGGCAACACCTGAATGTCTTGGGCCCCAGGCAGGTGCTCAATGAACAGCTGACCCGTGCGCCGCTCCTGGATGACAAAGTCGATGCGCCCGCGAATCAACTTGCCGAAGTTCTGTGCGCTGGAAGACACCCACTCGATGTTCTGGTGTTTGGCCACAAACTGGTCGAATTGCGCGCCGTAGCTTTCACCGAACAACAGCCCGCCGCGGTAGTTGGCCAGGTCTTCAAGGCGGGTAAACGTTACCGGCCGCTGGCGGTTGTAAAACACCGCGACTTCCTCGCGCAACACCGGCACTGTGGAAAAACGCATGCCTTGGTCACGCTGGTCGCTGTTGTAGGCCAGGACCACGTCCACTCGGCCGTCGGCGGCGTCCAGCAGGCAGCGCTTCCAGTTGCCCAGCACAACAATCTCCACTTCATAGCCCAGGCGCCCGAACAGCTGCTTGACCACGGTCGGCGCAAGGCCGCGCACCTGCCTGCCATCGCTCCAGGAAATCGGCGGGTACACCGGATAGTCACAGTAGCGAATGCGTTCGCTGGCCTGCACCGGTGCACTGAGCGCCAGCACTGTCAGGCACAGCAGCCGCCACATGCAGGTCAGGCCGCCACGCTGGCGGTAAACAGGTAGCCAGCGCCATGGATGGTGATGATCAACTGCGGCTCGGCCGGGTCGTCGTGCAGCTTGCGCCGCAGGCGCCCGACCAGGACGTCGATGGAGCGGTCGTTGGGCACCCATTCGCGGTTGCGGATCTGGTCCATCAACTGGTCGCGGCTCAAGGTATGCCCGCTGTTGCGCAAAAACACACTGAGCAACTGAAACTCGCCATGGGTCAGCAAGGTTTCGCCTCCCTGCGGATCAATCAGGCGGCGGCGGTCGGTATCCAGCGCCCAGTCGGCAAACTGCTTGAGGGCATGGCTGTTGCTCGCGGTTGGTTTCGAGGCCTGGGCATGGCGCACCCGGCGCACCAGGTTCTTGGTCCGCGACACCAGTTCTCGGGGGTTGAGGGGTTTGATCACATAGTCGTCAGCGCCACATTCGAGGCCGACAATACGGTCGATGTCGTCGTTGCGCCCGGTAATCAGGATGATGCCGACTTCCGAGCGAACCCGCAGTTCACGGGTCAGGGTCAGGCCGTCTTTGCCCGGCAGGCGGATGTCGAGCATCACCAGGTCGACGCTGTGGCTGGCGAGGAAATGTTCGGCTTGTTCAGCTGTTTCGGCACAGTGGACGTCGTAGCCTTCCTGGGACAGGTAGGCGTGCAGCAAGTCGCGAATAAGCGGATCGTCGTCGACGATCAGTACCCGAGGCGTCATTGCGTGTTGTCTCTTATAGGAATTGTTCTGTCACTCGCGAACGCAGCGTACCCATTACTGAACGACCGATCAACAGCCCTCGGTCAGGGTGAAGCGTTTGCGTCCGCCCGCTTGCAAGCCATCGACCCAGGCCTCGCAGATCTGTACGCCCTGCTCCGGGGTGAAGGTGCCAGGGTTGAGCCCCGACTCCAGCCACAGGCCGTCGAGCAAGGCGCTGAGGCTGATTGCCGCGAGGTCGGCATCGAAGGCCTGCCAGCCCTCCTCCTGGGCCAGCTCGCCCAGCAGGCGGCCGAGTTCGTTGCGGTATTCACTGTAGGAGTGATCGTGGACCTGATTGATCGCCTCGGCGGTTTTCACCGCGCCCCAGAATGCCAGCCAGGCATCGAGCAGTTGCGGGTCAAGCAGCTCGGCGCAGAATGAACCACGAAAGAATGCCGACAAGCGTTCTCGGGCGTTGGGCGCCGCCTGGGCCATGGCCTCGCGCAGTAGGCCCATGACCCGGCCGGTGACGGCCATGTAGGCTTCGGCCACCAGTTCGTCCTTGCCCGAATAGTGGTGACTGATCAGCCCCACCGAAACCCCGGCCTCGGCCGAGATCTTGCGGATCGAGGCGCCCTGGAAGCCGTGGCGCTTCAGACACACCAGAGTTGCCTCGACCAGATTGGCCTTGCGCAACTGCGGAACCATACGGCTGTAACGGGCTTCCTGGGTCATGGAGGGGTCTCGGGACGGTCAATGAGCGTGAGGTCGCCCCCCACAAACGTAGCTGAACGACTGTACAACAAGCCTGCTCAGTTGCGATAGTCCGGTGCCACCCGCTGCACCAGACGCAGCAATGCCGCCCAGGCCAGCTGCATGCCGTCCGGGTCGCTCAGCTCGCCTTCCTTCAACTCCCTGGCCGGCTCGTTGAACTGGCGCTCGGTATGCGCGCACACCGCATCAGGCGGCAGCACAATTTCCCCCGCCGCTTGCGCCGCCAACTGGATTTCACAAGCTTTCTCCAGGTAGTACATGCGCAAAAACGCCTGGCTGACGCTCTCACCTACAGTGAGCAAGCCATGGTTGCGCAGCATCAGCACCGGCTTGTCGCCCAGGTCGCGAACCAGGCGCTGTTGCTCGTCCATGTCCAGCGCCACACCTTCGTAATCGTGGTAGGCGACTTTGTTGTAGAACTCCATGGAAATCTGATTGACCGGCAGCAAGCCGCATTTGAGCGCGGCCACCGCACAGCCTGCCTTGGTATGGGTATGCAGCACGCAGTGGGCATCTTCACGCGCGCCATGAATGGCGCTGTGGATCACGAAGCCGGCCGGGTTGACCGGGTATGGCGAGGGCTCCACGGCGTTGCCCTGCAGGTCGATCTTGACCAGCTTCGAGGCGCTGATTTCATCGAACATCAAGCCGTAGGGATTGATCAGAAAGTGATGTTCGGGGCCGGGAATACGCACCGAAATGTGAGTGAAGATCAGATCGGTCATGCGAAAGTGCGCGATCAGTCGGTAGCAGGCGGCCAGCTCCTGGCGCAGGCGCAGTTCGGTTTGGCTCGGATTCATTGTTGTTGTTCTCAGGCAAATGGCTGACCAGACAATAGGGCTGGACACCGGACGATGTCCAGCCACCGGGTTTACTTGCTGGCCCAGGCGTTGAAGCGCTCTTCGAGTTCATCGCCGTGGTCGACCCAGAATTCAACGTTCATCGACAACGCCCCTTCCAGGTTCTGCTTCGAGGTCGGCACCCAGCTGGCCAAGGCCGGATCAAGCTTGGCGGCCGCTTCAGTGTTGGTTGGGCCGTAAGGAATTTCGTTGACGTAACGCACTTGAGTGTCTGGTTGGTTGGCGTAGGCAATCAGGCGTTTGGCCTGATCGGCATGCTTGGACCCCTTGATGATCGCCCAGTAGTCCATGCCATAGAGGCTGCCCGGCCACACCAGCGCCAAGGAGCTGCCCTGCTGCGCGGCGACCGCCACCCGCCCGCTGTAGGTTGACGTCATGACCACATCACCGGCACTGAGCCATTGCGCTGGCTGCGCGCCGGCTTCCCACCACTGGATATAGGGCTTGAGCTCAGTGAGTTTGGCGAAGGCGCGGTCGACACCTTGCGGGGTCGCCAGCACGTCGTAGACATCCTCGACCTTGACCCCATCGGCCATCAGCGCGAATTCCAGGTTGTACACCGCGCGCTTGCGCAGCCCGCGCTTGCCAGGGGTTTTCTGGACATCCCAGAAGTCGGCCCACGAGGTCGGTGCCTGGGCCAGTTTGTTGCGGTCGTAGGCAATGGCCACGCTCCACACCAGTGCCGCCGAGCCACAGGCCTGGGCAGCATCAGGGATCAACTGCTCGGCATGGCCCAGGCGCGTCCAGTCCAGGGGCTCGTACATGCCTTCGTCGCAACCGCGCATCAGGTCCGGGCCTTCGATCTGCACCAGGTCCCAGTCGACGTTACCGGTGTCGACCATCACCTTGATCCGGGCCATTTCGCCGTTGTACTCGCTTTGAATCAGTTTGCTGCCGTCCTGGGCACTGAACGGCTGGAAGATCGCCGCATCCTGAGCTTTCTGACCGGCGCCGCCGTAGGCGACGACAACCATGTCCGGTGCTGCCTGAGCGCTGCCAAGACCAAGAGCGAGCAGCCAGGGAGAGAGTTTCAGCAGAGTTGATGTCATCAGTGGTTCCTCATGCCGGTAACACGCCAGGCGTGGCCCGTTTTCTTGTTGTTGTGAGGTATGCCCCAGGACGCGGGGTGTTTCGAAAGCTAGTCAAAGGCCAGTAAAAAAACAAGTTGATTTTTTACTGAAGGTACACTTTTATAGAAAAATAAAAACAACAACCCGCTGGAGCCTGCACAGCATGTCGACCTTCACGCACCTGCTCGAACCGCTGCAAATCCGTGGCAAACGCCTGAAGAACCGCATCATGTCCAGCGGCCACGACACCTCGATCCCCACCGACAACCTGGTCAACGAACGCCTGATCGCCTACCACAAGGCCCGTGCCGAAGGCGGCGTCGGTTTGATCGTGCTGCAGGTCGCCGGAGTGCACGACAGTGCGCGCTATACCTCGCATGTACTGATGGCCACCGACGATGCCTGCATCGACGGTTACCGCCAACTGGCCGCGACTTGCCATGCCCATGGCACCGTGGTGCTGTCGCAGATCTTTCACCCTGGGCGGGAAATCATGGAGTCCAGTGATGGCCTGTTGGCCGTGGCGTACTCGGCCTCGGCAGTGCCCAATGAACGCTTCCGGGTAATGCCGCGGGCGCTGGATCAGGCGATGATCGATGAGATCGTACAAGGCTATGCCGATGCCGCCCGGCGCCTGCATCAGGCTGGGCTCGATGGCGTCGAAGTGGTCGCCAGCCACGGTTACCTGCCGGCCCAGTTCATCAACCCGCGGGTCAATCGCCGCAGTGATGGCTACAACGGTGAGCTTGAACAGCGCCTGCGCTTTTTGCGTGAAGTGATTGGCGCCGTACGCGCCGCCACTGCCGATGACTTCATCATCGGCCTGCGTATCAGCGCCGACGAGCGCGACGCCGAAGGCCTGACCGAGGATGAATCGCTGGCGGCGGTAAAAGCCCTGCAAGGCTCGCTGGACTATGTGCATATTGTCGCCGGTACTTCGGCATCGCTCGGGGGGGCGGTGCATATCGTCCCGCCCATGGCCATTGAAGCCGCCTACCTCGCCCGTGAAGCCGGGACGTTCAAGGCCAGCCTGTCGATACCGCTGTTCGTCACCGGGCGTATCAACCAGCCGCAAGAGGCCGAGCTGATCCTGGCGCGTGGCCAGGCCGATGTCTGTGGCATGACCCGCGCGTTGATCTGCGACCCGCAAATGCCCAACAAGACCGACAGCGGTCATGCCGAGGATGTCCGCGCCTGCATCGCCTGTAACCAGGCGTGCATTGGTCACTTCCATCGCGGCTTGCCGATTTCCTGTATTCAGCACCCGGAAACTGGCCGTGAGCAGCAGTACGGCCAGTTGCAGGCCACGCCCCTGCGCAAGCGCATCATGGTCGCTGGCGGCGGCCCGGCCGGCATGAAGGCCGCAGCGGTGGCCGCTGCACGGGGCCATCAAGTGACCCTGTACGAGGCCAGCGCGCAACTGGGTGGCCAGGTGCTGTTGGCGCAATTGCTGCCACGGCGCGCCGAATTTGGCGGCGCCAGCACCAACCTGCAACGTGAAATGCAACTCGCTGGGGTCGAGGTGGTGCGTAACACCCGCGTTGATCGCGCCCTGGTCGAACGTGAGCAACCTGATCTGGTGATCGTCGCCACCGGTGCCGAGCCTTACTGGCCAACGTTCGAGCGCGGCGGCGAACTGCAGGTCGTCGATGCCTGGCAGGTATTGCGCGACGAGGTAACCCTGGGCCGTTCGGTACTGGTCGTGGACTGGCGCTGCGACTGGATCGGCCCGGGCATCGCCGAACGCTTGGTGCGCGCCGGGCACCAAGTGCAACTGGCGGTCAATGGCACGCACTGCGGTGAAAGCCTGCCGCTGTATGTGCGTGATCAACTGGCGGGTGAGCTGCACAAACTTGGCATCCCGATCACCCCCTACGCCCGCCTCTATGGCTGCGATGACACCACCGTGTACCTGCAACACACTGCCAGCGGCGAGCCGATGATCTTCGAAAACATCGACACCCTGGTGCTGTGTCAGGGCCATCAGCCGGTCGATACCCTGGTCGATGAGCTCAACGGCCTGGTCGAAGTCAAACGCATTGGCGACTGCCTGGCCCCGCGCACGGCCGAAGAAGCGATCTATGAAGGTTTGAAAGTCGCCTGGACGCTGTGAGCCTGTTTATACTCCGAGGCTTTGCAGCGTGCGGTCCGGAGCACCCCATGAGCAACAGCAGCAAGATGCCGCCCACCGGCGCCGTTCCCAGCCAGGAAGGCGCCGCCGCCCCGCAGTTTCTCGGCACGCGTATTCGCGGCCTGCGCAAACGCCGGGGCATGACCCTGGCGGAGTTGGCCGAGCAAAGTGAGCTAACCGCCGGCTACATCAGCCAACTGGAACGCAACCTGTCCTACCCGTCGATTCCGGCGCTGTTCAACATCGCCCGCAGCCTGGGCGTAACCATCCAGTGGTTCTTTGCCAGCGAAGCCAGCACCGATCCGCAAGACAACGGTTATGTGGTGCGCAAGAACAGCCGCCTGAGTGTGCATTACGAAGATGGCATCGTTGACCAACTGCTGACCCCGCAACCCAACCGCGAGCTGGAAATGCTCCACTCGCGCTTCCCGCCAGGCACCTACAGCCAACAGAGTTACAGCCATGAAGGTGAAGAAGCCGGTTATCTGCTGTCGGGCAGTTTCGAGCTGTGGGTGGGCGAGCGCTATTTCCAGCTCAGCGAAGGCGACAGCTTTAGTTTCTCCAGCCAGGAGCCACACCGCTATGGCAACCCTGGCGACGTGGATGCGGTGGTGATCTGGGTGATTACCCCACCGACCTTCTGACCGTGCGACGACAACAACTATAAAAAGGCTTGCAATGAACGATCTGATTACACACGACCTGGACAACGGCCTGCTGACCCTGACCTTCAACCGGCCGGACAAACTCAATGCGCTGAACAGCGCCATGTACACCCTGCTGGGCGACCTGCTGCAGGCCGCGCAGGACAACCCCAAGGTCGACGTCATCGTCATCACTGGCGGCAGCCAATGCTTTAGCGCAGGCAACGACCTCAAAGATTTTCTCGACAACCCGCCCAGCGACATGGACAGCCCGGTGTTCCGTCTGATGCGCGGGGTCCTGGCCCTGGACAAACCGCTGATTGCCGCCGTTTCCGGCGCAGCCATTGGTATCGGCACAACCCTGCTGTTGCATTGTGATCAGGTGTTGGTCAGCCGCACGGCCAAGCTGCGCATGCCCTTCGTGCCGTTGGGCCTGTGCCCGGAGTTTGGCTCCAGCCTGTTGCTACCGCGCATGCTCGGCCATGCCCGTGCCGCCCGGCTGCTGCTGTGCAATGAACTGCTCACTGGTGAGCAAGCCGTGCAATGGGGCTTGGCCAATGAACTGCACGATGACGGCGAGCAGTGCCTGTTAGCAGCACGGCAGCTGGCGACCAAGTTGCAGGCATTGCCGCAGGAGGCGCTGCGGGTCAGCAAGCGCTTGCTAAAAGACACTCACCGCCAGGCGCTCGAGGCTACGGTGCAGCGCGAAGGCTTGCTGTTCATCGAACGCTTGCATACCCCTGAAGCGAAAGCGGCGTTGCGGGCGTTGGTCAAGGATTGAGCCCAGCGGCTACGACCTTTTATTCACTCAACTGGCTATCAATGACAATGCTGCCACTGAGCAGTTTGTGCACCGGGCAGGCATTGGCTACCCCCAACAGGCGCTCACGCTGAGTGGCATCGAGCTCACCGTGCAGTTCGATCACACGCTTGATCTCGGTGCGCATTGGCACGCTCTTCTCTTCCTTGACGATGTCCAGTTGCACATGCACATGCTGCAACGGCCATTCCTTGCGCCGGGCATACATCGACAGGGTGATCGCGGTGCACGCCCCCAACGCCGACAGCAGCAACTGGTGAGGGTTGGGGCCAGTGTCGTGGCCGCCGAGCGCCTGGTTTTCATCCGCCAGCCACTGGTTGACGCCAGCAGACAGGTTGACGCTGTAAGGGATCTCTCCCAGCTCGGCATGGACAGTCGAATCGGACATCTGCAGGGGCTTCCTTTGCGGGGGCCAAACCAAAAGGGCCTGGCGCGAGTGTGTTTACACTAGCGTCAGACCCAGGTCAGGGAAAGTCTTGAGTACAATCTTCAGTGTTCCTTACTTAGAACAGTTTGAGGAAGTTGAAGTACAAGCGCGGTTCCTTGCCGTTGTGGTCTTCAAGCTCTTCAGCCGATACCGAGCGGGTCAGCGGGAAGGCCAGCTCTGGCGACAGGAACATGTCCTTGGCAATCTGCACATGTGCACCGAAACCGGCAGACGACAGGCTCTGCGAACCGAAGTAGTCCGGGCTGTTGTTCCACACCTTGCCCACGTCCCAAAAGCCATAGTACTGAGTCGGAATAGTGTGATCCTTGACCTGGTGCGCGGTGTTGTATTGCAACTCGACCTTGCCCGCCACACCATTGTCGGCGGCAATTTCCGAAGGATCGTAGCCGCGCCCGAACTGGCTGCCACCGACACCAAACTGTTCAGGCGTCAACAGCGCATTGCCAAAGGCGGTCTGCCCAGTCAGTGCCAGATACAGGTTCAGCCCCTCGAGCACCTTGCTCAGGTCCTGAATACGCTGGGCGTCATACTGCAACTTGGTAAAGTCCGTCTCGCCACCCTCACGCGACGGGTTGCTGCGTCCTTCGTTGCTCGCACCGAGTACATCCAGGCCCTTGCTCACTTCCGCCTTGAGCAGGTTGCGGCCGCCATACTGATCGGTAAAGTCCCAGCTGGCGCCCAGGCGCAGGGCACGTATGCGGTCGTCGCTGGACGGTGCCTGGTCCGGGTCATCCAGATACTCGGCCTTGCCGTTGAACCAGGTAAAGGCGGCAGAGGTCTTGATGGTTTCGGCACGGCTGCGCACCCACGGGTGGGCGATGCGCACCGCCACGGTGTCCCCACTGCTGTTGGCATTGAGGAAGTCAAAGGTGTCGGCATTGCCGTCGTTGTGCTGGCCGAGCACACTCAAGACCGTGCCCTGGGTGCCCAGCGGCAGCTCATACTGGCCTTCATAGAAGGCCATCTTGTCGCCTTCGACCGAGCGGCCCAGACGCAACGACAGGTGATCACCCAACCCCAGTGGATCGTTGACACCCACCCCGCCGTACACCTGCCATGGCCCGAAGTAGCGGCTGTCGCGGTTATCAAAGCCGAAAAAGCCTTCCCAGCGCCGCAGTTCATTGCTGACATCCAGGTCGGTGCCCTGCCCTACGCTTGAAGGTGACAACACGGCACGGCTGTCCAGGCCTGAGAGGTCGTTCATCAGCAGCAGGTTACGCTCCAGGGTCTTGCCGGTGAGTGGCGCCTCGTTGCGAATATTCTCGGCATAGCCTTCAACGGCCTTGTTGCTTGGCCCACTGACCTTGACCTGATTGACCTTGCCTTCCACCACTTGCAGATGTAGCTGACCCTTATCGAGCTTCTGGGCTGGAACGAAAGTCCGCACCAGCAAGAAGCCATCGTCGCGGTAGCGGCGGGTAATTTCATCGGCGACAGCGTTAACTTCGTTGAGGTTGACCTCACGGCCTTCAAGACGCTTGAGCAAGACCGCAAACGTACCTTGCGGGTAGTGGTTGGCGCCATCGAGTATGACCTTGCTCACCTTGAAGCGTGCGCTGCTGGCGGCCATCGGGCGTGGCTCGGCCTGAACTTTAGGCTCTGCTACTGGCGGCGTTACACGGGTTGGCGACAGTTCCAGCGAGCCGGGCATTTGTACCGCCGGGCTGCGCCGACCGTCAGGCCCTGGAGTCTCTACTCTACCTGGGTCGAGGCCACTGAGGGGGGCAGCGAGGATCGGTTGTGCGGCCAGAGCGACGGCAATGCACAGGGCCAAGGCAGATTTTTGGGCGAAAGTACGCATGATTATTTGCCTCCTTTTTGAGGCTGTTCCAAGTGACGAGGAATCACGTTGCGATTCCAGTCAGGGATCTGGAATTTGCCGTCTTTGAGTAAACCGTTGGCGTAGGTCAGTACGTCGGAGACGTCTGGCAGGCGGTCCTGTTTGTCGCCATAAGCGCGCGGTTTGCAGATCAGTTGCACGGTGTAGGTACGTGCCACCGCCGGGGTCACGGAGTAGTTGGCGATGACCGCCGAGGGCGATTCCAGTGCGGTGCAGCGCTCGTTGCCGGGGGCCTGGGCGTTGATTGATACGTCTTGCGCCTTGGGCTGTACGGGCGGTTTCGGGGTAACCGGATCGGTCGGATCGACCGGCGGTTTTACTGGGTCCGTCGGATCAACTGGCGGTTTAACCGGTGGTTTTACCGGATCAACCGGATCGACAGGTGGCACCATTGGTCCGGTAATGGTCAGGGTGCCGTCGTAGAAGGTGACCTGATAATTATTGCTGGCTTCGATACCGTCCTGGCGAATGGCATAAGGGCCAACGGCCTCACCGGGGTCGCGCTTGAGGCCAACGTTGACACCATCGTCATATTTCAGGCCTTCAACGCTGTAGGTCAGCGCCGGGTCGCGCTGGCCCTGAACCTTGCTCTTGTCGTCAGCGCGGATCACCAGCGGCGCCGGGGTAACGGTGAGGATGCCGTCTTTGAAGGTCAGGCTGTAATTGCCACTGGTGCTGCGCAGCTCGCCCTGGCCGATCTGATAGTTACCCACGTTTTCACCCGCGCGGGTGCCGGCACCGGCCCGTGCGAGGGCCCCGCCGTTGAGCAACTGGTCCGGCGTTTCGTCGAACTTCTGCCCGCTCATGTCGTAGGTCAGTTGCGGGTCGCGGTCGCCATAGACCTTGCTCTTGTCATGGGCTGTTACGGTCAACGGTGCCGGGGTGATGCTGAGCACGCCATCGCGCACCTGGGTCTGGTAGCGCTGGCCGACGAAGTCGCCGGTGGTGGCGGCGCCAGTGATTGCATAGCGCCCAACATCGGAGCGCTGCGTGGCTGGTGTTTGCGGGGTGAGGCTAACATCGAAGCGGGCGTCGCCCAGTTGTTCACCGACATACTGGTCAAGCGCCTGCACGGCCTTGCTGTTGGCATCGGCAGGCTCGGCCAGCACCAATGGCCCATGGCTGAAGGTTGGGTTGGCATCACCGTATTGGCGGCTGGCGTCATCAATCTGCACAGCCAGTTTGGCCTGGTTGGCGTTCAGCTGCACCGCATCGGCGCTGGCCTCCTGAGTATCCAGAAAGTGCACGCGTGCCTGCTCCAGCAGCGGTCCTTTGGGTTTGACGCCATCTTTAGGCTGCGCCCAGTCCTGGTCGTTCATCAGCCAAGCCAGGACACCATCGACGCTTTTGACCTTATCGCCCAGGGCCACCAGCAACTGTTCGGAGGCACCATTCTGGCTGTTGTGCTGGATTTCACCCTGGTTCATGGCGCCGCCGATGGCGTAATCATCCACGCCCCAACCAACGTCGCTGCCGTTGCGTGGATCCTTGGCCACCATCACCACGCCTTTATAGGCATCCAGCGCAAACCCGACCGGCAGCTCGCCGACAGGTACACCATTTTTCTCTACCCGGGTCAGGGACGCATTGGCGGTATCAGGCATGAGCTTCCAGTGCACGTTCTGGCTGTCCGTGAAGCTCAGGCCTTTAACCAGATAGTCAGAGCTGTCCAGGTAGTTCATCAAGATGTTCGGGTCGATGGGTTGACCATTGCCGTCAACAAACCCTGCCGCCTCGAATACCAAGTAATCGAAGGTCTTGCCGCCCTGTTCCAGGGTCACATTGACTGGGCTGTCGGGCCCCGAGGAAGTCGATGCGGTGACATCCTGATAGCCCACGTACTTGATCTGCTGAGCGCTGACACCGTCCAAGGATTCACCCGAATATGGCGCGACCACCGTGCCGGTACGGGTAGTGCCGGTGGCGTTGGTCTGGTTGAATTGGAACACTCCGTTGCTGGCTTGCCCGGCCAACGTACCGGCGTGGTTCAGGGGGCTGTTGAGCAATACGCTGGCACCCTTTACCGCCACCTTGGAACCAATCAGGGCCGTGTTGGCGTCCTGAATCACCGACGCGGTGTTGGCGGTCTTGATCCAGATGGTGCCGTTGCCGACATCGACAATGGCGCGTTTGCCATAAGCGGCGGCGCCGGTGTCGGCGGGCGTTGCGAGGTCGTTCAGGCGCACATCACCAGTGGCCGCGATGTACAGGTTGCCGTCTTTGAGCAGGATCGGTGCATTGATGTGTACGGAGCCGCTGTTGTTGCGTTTGGCCTTGTCCAGTGCAGTGCCGGGGCCCTGGCTGTTGTAGTCGGTGACAGTGCCAACGTTGCCGCTGGCAATCAATGCGAGGGTCTTGCCGCTGCCCACCACCGGCGCAACGATCGGTGCGTTGACGTTGATCCGTTCGCGGGCTTCGATGCGGACATCGTTGTTGGCCAAGCTGTTGGCGATCACGCTGTTGCTGACGTTGTTCCCGGTAGGATTGGCGACGATATCGATCTGGTCCGGATCCAGCAGCCACAGGCCTGAGCGGGTGCCGCCGGAGGCGTCCACCGCGGCGTCACGGGTCACGCTCAGGCGCTGGCCCGAGGTTTCCACCACGCCACCTGTGGTGCCGCCTTTGGCACTGGCCTTGCCGGCAAACTCGGTGTTGCCCGTAGACCAGACCACCACCTTGCCGCCTTCTTTGCCGCCATCGGCCTTGAGCTGTGCGCCCTTCTCAACCTGGGTTTGGCGGGCCGCCGGCTCGGGGCCTTTGCCCTGAAAGCTGCCGCCGATCAAAACACTACCGCCTTTGCCGGCAGCGCCGGAAACATCAACCTGGGCACTCCTTGCCAGTTGGACCTGATCACCCAACACACTAATCTGGCCGCCGTCACGGCCTTTGGCTGACAACTTGCCGCTGACCTGGGTCTGCTCGGCATTGCCCAACACAATAGTGCCGCCCTGATTACTGACCGAATCGGCCACCACAGCGCCACCGACACTGATTACCGACTCCAGGTGTTTGGCTGCGCGCTGGGCACTCATGGCCACCACACCTTCACCGACGTCGACCTGGCCGCTGTTGCTGACCCCGCCTTTGAGGCTGGGGTCGACGCTACCCGCTTCGCCAGGCGTGCCTGCAACGGCCAGGCTGATCAGGCCGTCACCATGAAAGTCGAGGGTGGCTTTGGGACCGGTAGCCAGGTTGACCTGGCCTTTACGCGCCTGAAGCACCCCGGCGTTTTCCACCTGGGCGCCAAGCAAGGCTACGGTGCCGTAGTCTTGCACGTTGATAGTGCCGTCGTTACGTACCAGGCCTTTGAGCTGGACGTCGAGTTTTCCGCTTTTGGCAAACTCGCGAGCCTGCGCTTCGGTGATGATCCCGGCGCTGGCCAGCAACGCGCTGGTCGAGATCCGGGAGCCGGGGCCGAACCAGATGCCGTTGGGGTTGAGCAGGATCACCTGGCCGTTGGAACTGAGCACACCCAGCACCTTCGACGGGTCGGCGCCGATCACCCGGTTGAGGGTCACCGAGGTGCCGTCGGGCTGCTGGATGTGCACCTTGTTGTCAGCGCCAATGCTGAATTTCTGCCAGTTGATCCCGGTGCGCGGGGTACTGGTATCGATGTGCATGTTCGCGCCGCTCTGGCTGATTTTGCCCTGACCAGAGACGACTTGACCGCCCTGGGGCAGTTCACCGGCGAGCACTTGCTGGGGTGAAACGGCCAGGGCAATGGCCAAGACCAAGGGCGTCAATGCCAGGCGTTGGATGGAGCGTTTCATGGGCCAATCTCCTCAAATGTCACGGCTCATCGATGAGTCGCGGGGTTGAGGCAATCATTGGCCAGGCAGGGGTTGGTCCGGGATCAGGGGATCATGAGTGTGTTGTAGTGGATGCACTACAGCGGCTAAAGGGTGGCTTGTGACAGGCGCAGGCGCAAGGTAAGCAGGTACCCGTCGTGCAAGGGCCAGTGCCAGCGCAGTTGTCCGCCCATCATTTGCGCCAGGCGCTCGCACAGCACCAGCGCCGGTTCCAGCAGGTCGCTGGGCGGCCCCAGCAACGCCTCGCGCTGTTGCGGGCCAATGTGCAGCTCCCAGAGCATTTCGGCGTGCCCCAGCAGCGCACTGCTGGCGGTGACCTGCAGGGGACCTGGCACCCGCAGCCCGCAGTGCTGCAGGAGGATTGTGAGGATCTGCTGGTATCGGCCGCGATCGATCCAGGCTAGGGACGGCGCCTGTGGCGCTTGCCACTCAGCACTCAGCACACCATCGGCGGTTAACGCCTTAAGGGCATCTCGGGTAAGACGCACTAAATCGGTAGACTTGGGCCTGAGCAACAAGGTGCCGCTTTCATGGTCCGCCAGGTCCAGCAACACGCCGATTCGCTCAAGCATCAGCCCGGTATCCCGGCGTGCCTGATACAAGGCAGGACTGTCGGCAAGCCCGGCAGCGACCTCCCTCAGCTGGCTGGCAATCATTTCCAGCATGCGCCGAAACTCCTCACCCACACCGTGCAGAAACGCCAGACGCGCGCGCCTGACGGCCTGATTCTGCTCATTGGCATGCGTCAAGCGGATGATAGCCTGCTCTTGTTCGCTGAGATCGACAAACGAACAGAGCATACCTACCAGCTCTCCCTGGGCATTGCGGTACGGCGCGCCCCAATGGCGAAAGGCATAGGCGCGATCGTGTAGATGCAGAACCAGCTCGCGGCTGAAGGGCTGCTGTTGCGCAACCGCCTGCAGGTAATACTGGTGAAATTGCAGGGCTTCTTCGGGGGGCACGCGCAAGCTGTCTATCACCCGCTTGCCCACTGCATCTTCCAGGGTAGTCCCAGCAGCCTCCAGGAACCGGCTGTTGCAGGCACGCAAATAGCCGTCGACATCACGTAGGCTCACCGGCGTCGGCATGGCTTCGAGCAGTTCCTGAAAGGCGGCCTGAGGACTTTGGCCGTCAACAACACTTACCGTGCTTGGCAAGCGCTCGAGCAAGCCTCCACGCCAGGCAATTTCGAGCAATTCGGCCAATGAACCGGCCTGCAGCTTCTGCAACAATCGCACCTTATAGGTACTGACGGTACGGTCGCTCAGCGCCAGTTCATCGGCAATGTCCTTGTTGCTGCGGCCATTGACCAGGTAGCGCAGCACCGTCCGTTCCCGAGGCGACAGATTGCGCAGTTGCTCGTCCTCGGCCTGTAGACCTTGAGGTGCGGCGACACTGCCCAGGCTGCGTACGGGAAACCAGGCACGTCCACGCAGCAGGGTTCGCACTGCCTCGCCCAGTTCCTCGACCGATTCCAGTTTGCTGACAAATCCCGAAGCGCCCGCCTGCAGGCACAAACCGGCGATGTGCTCGGTGCTTTGCGCGGTCAGGACCAGGGTACGGGTGCGGCTCTGACGCTGGTGCAGGCGACGAATCACTTCGAGCCCGCCCAGGCGCGGCAAGGCCAGGTCAAGAATCAGCACTTCAGGCTTCAGGCTCAAGGCCTGTTGCAACGCGTCGGCGCCGTTGTCCACGGCGGCTACCACCTGATGCCCCTCGGCGCTGAGCAAAGCCTGTACCGCAGCGCGCAGCAAAGGTTGTTCGTCTGCAATCACGATCTTGTGCATGACCACCGCTCCTGCGAAGTATCCGCTACAGCGTAGTGCATGGCCTTGCATTCGCCGCGCCGGACGCGCTTGGCGCCCGGCGCAAGTGCTGGATCAAGCGAGGAAGGAGTACAGAATCGCCGACAGGGTGATCAAGCCAATCAGCACCACAAAGACATTGGAGGCCTTGCCTGAGTATTTGCGCAGCGACGGCACCTTGTGCATGGCGTACATCGGCATCAGGAACAGCAGGCAGGCGATAATTGGCCCGCCGAGGTTCTCGATCATGCCAAGAATGCTTGGATTGAGGGTCGCCACCGCCCAGCAGGTCAACACCATGAACAGCGCGGTCATCTGCTCCAGGCGCTTGGCTGGCAATTGCTTGCCACGGCTGCGCAGGCTTTTCACGATCATGCCCTGGAAGCCTTCGCTGGCACCGATGTAGTGCCCCAGGAACGACTTGGTGATTGCCACCAAAGCGATCAGCGGCGCAACAAAGGCAATGATCGGCGTCTGGAAGTGATTGGCCAGGTACGACAGGATCGAGATGTTCTGTTGCTTGGCAGCAGCCAGGTCGGCCGGGCTCAAGGCCAATACGCAACTGAAGCAAAAGAACATCACCGTCAATACCATCATGACATGGGCACTGGCCAGAATCCGGTTGCTCTTCTGCTCAGCTTGTTCGCCATAACGATGCTTCTGGTCGACAGCGAAAGCCGAGATGATCGGCGAATGGTTGAAGGAAAACACCATCACCGGGATCGCCAACCACAACGTCTTGAAGAACAGGTCCAGGGGCATGCCTTCGGAGGCCTGGGCGAAAAAGGCGCCGTTCCAGTTGGGTATCAGGCTCAGGGCCAGCAACAGCAGCGCCGCAACGAAGGGATAGACCAGCAGGCTCATGACCTTGACGATGATGCCCTGGCCACTACGGACTACGATCATCAAGCCGCAGATCAGCAGCAAGGCCAGGAGCGCCCGCGGCGGCGGGGTCATGTGCAACTGATGTTCCATGAAGCTGCCCAGGGTGTTGGTCAGCGCCACGCTGTACACCAACAGGATCGGGAAGATCGCCAGGAAATACAGCAAGGTGATCAGTTTGCCCGCGCCAACCCCGAAGTGCTCTTCGACCACTTCAGTGATGTCTTCACTCGCGCCCCGCTTGCCGGACAGCACGAAACGGGTCAGGCCACGGTGGGCAAAGTACGTCATCGGGAATGCCAACAGCGCCAATACCAGCAGCGGCCAGAAGCCCCCTACCCCGGCGTTGATCGGCAGGAACAAGGTGCCGGCGCCAATGGCGGTGCCGTACAGGCCCAGGACCCAGGTGGTGTCGTGGCGGTTCCAGGTTTTGCTTTGCGCGGGCGCGGCGGTGCCGACCCCCAAGTTGGTGGTGGTGTTTACATCAGTCATCGATATTGCCTTGTAGTTGTTTTTGTTGCTTATGAACGAACTGCGTGAAGCGCGGGGCCGCGTTGCCCCATCACCGGCAAAGCCGGCGTCCACCACTGCCCGGTGGGAGCCGGTCTTACCGTTGTTTCTAGCCAATCAACATTCGACGAACGCGACCGCCAAGCCGCCGCGCGAGGTCTCCTTGTAGTTGGCATGCATATCGGCACCGGTATCGCGCAGGGTACGGATCACCCGGTCGAGGGAAATGAAGTGCTCGCCGTCACCGCGCAACGCCATCTGCACCGCGTTGATGGCCTTGACGGCGGCAATCGCGTTGCGCTCGATGCACGGTATCTGGACCAGGCCGCCAACCGGGTCGCAGGTCAGCCCAAGGTTATGCTCAAGGGCAATTTCGGCGGCGTTTTCCAGTTGCATCGGCGTTGCTCCAAGCACTTCGGCAAGGCCGGCCGCCGCCATCGAACAAGCCGAACCGACCTCGCCCTGACAACCCACTTCGGCACCGGAGATCGAGGCGTTCTTCTTGCACAGGATCCCCACCGCGGCAGCACTGAGCAGGAAGTCGACGACGTCGTTGTCGCAGGCATCGGGGTTGAACTTCATGTAGTAGTGCAGCACCGCCGGGATGATGCCGGCCGCACCGTTGGTGGGTGCGGTGACCATGCGCCCACCGGCGGCGTTTTCTTCGTTGACCGCCAGGGCGAACAGATTGACCCACTCCATCGCGCTCAAGGTCGAGCCGATGACGTTGGGCTTGCCCAACTCCTGCAGGCTGCGGTGCAGCTTGGCGGCGCGGCGCTTGACCTTCAGCCCGCCAGGCAAAATGCCTTCATTGCGCAGGCCGTTGTCGACGCATTCACGCATCGCCGCCCAGAGCTTGAGCAGACCGCTGCGTACTTCGGCTTCGGGGCGCCAGGCCAGTTCATTGGCCATCATCAGTTCGCTGACACGCAACTGGTGTTGTTTGCACAACGCCAGTAGTTGCGCGGCACTGTCAAAGTCATAGGGCAGTTGTACCTGCTCGGCGCTGCTGCCCGTGCTGCCGATCTGCGTGGCCTCAACGATGAAGCCACCGCCCACTGAGTAATAGGTCTGCTGCAACAACGAGCCGGTGGCGCTGCTAGCTTCCAGGGTCATGGCATTAGGGTGGTACGGCAGGCTTTCATCGAGCAGCAGCAAGTCGCGACTGCAATCAAAGGCCACCGCATGGCGGCCATCGAGCAACATCACCTGACTGTTTTGCAATTCATTGATCAGCGGTTCGATCCGCTGCGGATCGATCTGGTCAGGCCACTCACCCATCAACCCCAACAGGCAGGCACGGTCAGTGGCGTGACCAACACCGGTCGCCGACAACGAGCCATACAGACGAACCTCCAGTCGACTGACCTGCTCCAGCAGGCCCTGCTCATGCAAGGCCTGGGCAAAGGTCGCAGCCGCCCGCATCGGGCCTACGGTATGCGAGCTGGAAGGCCCGATGCCAATCTTGAAAAGGTCAAAAACGCTGATAGCCATACTAATGCCTGCACACTCAAACGACGAAAATCGCCCGGTGGCGTTGTGAAAAAATTGAAGGGTGCCACGAAGTTGCGCGATACTGCCCGGTCAGCGTGGCATTGACCAACGAAACTTTCTAAGCAAGCCTTTAGTAGAACTAAACGATGAGACGGCAATTGAATGGCCAGATGTATGTCTGGCTGCATGTGTTTTCCTGCGCGGCGCGGCACCTGTCGTTCACCCGCTGCGCGGAAGAACTGCATATCACCCCCGGCGCCGTGAGCCAACAGATCCGCCAGCTGGAAGAGCGCCTGGGCTTTCGCCTGTTCCTGCGCCGCGCCCGTGGCGTGGAGCTGAGCGCTGAAGGCCAGCGCCTGGCGCTAACGGTCAGCGAAGCCTATGGCAGCATCGACGCCGAACTGCTGCGCCTGGATGCTGGCGAGATTCGCGGCACCCTGCGCCTGCGTTCGATTCCCTCATTCCTCGCCAAATGGCTCACTCCGCGCCTGCCGCGCCTGCAGCAACGTTACCCAGACATCCAGCTTCGACTGGTGGCCGAAGACAGTAGCCAAGCTTTACATGAGGGCGACTTCGACCTGGCCATCGACCTCAACGACGGTAGCTATCCGGGCATGCATTCAACGCCGCTGCTCGATGAGCAGATCTTCCCGGTGTGCTCGCCGACCCTGCTGCGCGGACGCCCACCGCTGCATGGTCCGGCTGACCTGGCCCATTATCCATTGCTGCACGACATCACCGCCTGGCGCGGCAGTTCCGAATACGCCGAGTGGGAGTTTTACCTGGAGGGCATTGGTGCCAGCGGCCTGGACGTGCGCCGCGGGCACACTTTCAACCGCAACCACCTGACCATTGAAGCGGCGATTGCCGGCATCGGCGTGGCCATCGCCCGCCGCACCTTGCTCAATGATGAACTGGAGCGCGGCACCCTGATCGTGCCGTTCGGCCTGCCGATCACCAACCACAAGCGCTATGTACTGCACTACCCACCCGGAGGCCTGGCTCATCCCGGTGCCCGGGCGGTGCATGATTGGCTGGTGGAGGAAGCCGCGAGTTTCCGTAGCCTGCACACGCCTGTCCTGTAAACGGCCGAGGTCAGTCGGCCTTGCCCACCGGCATGTGCTCGACACCTGTTGCGCTATCGGGTGTTACCACCTGGCCCAGGTCAATGCGCTTGAATACCGGCTTAGCCCCCAGCCGTGCGTTGAAACGGGTGTTGAAACTGAAGTCATCTTCGGTCGGCACTGCCAGCGAGCGCCCATAGATCGGGGTGAAAGCGTCTGGCTGATAGCCCAGCAACTGCAACAAGGTCGGGAAGATGTTGTAGTGGCTGGAACGGTCCTTGTTGTTTGCCAGTTCAGCTTGCCAGTCAAGGGTCTTGAGCCCGTCCCCTTGAATGACCACCAGCGGCACCAGGCCCTCCTCTTCCACCGGGTCACTGTCGCAATGGGTGTTGAGGCCTGGGTTGCCGCGCTCATGCAGGTCCTGACCATGGTCGGAGGTATAGATCAGCACCGCCTGACTCAAGTCGGCCTGGGCGAACAAACGGTTGAAGAACTCGCCGACACTCCACAACAGGCTGTTCTTGTAGGAATTGCGATACAGCAGCCAATCCTCCGGCTGACCGGAAAAACCGTCGCGCCGACCGGTGTCGGCAATGTCGGCATACTGCCCGCGCGGCAAGGCCGGGCGGTAAGTCATGAACGCATCGGGATACTTGTCGTGGACTGGAAAATGCACACCGACCTTGTTCATCACAATCAACTGCGGCTGACCGTCGCCGAGCAACTCGATCAGTTTTGCCACCGCCGCCATGTCACGATCACGCACCGCGATAGTGTCGAACTGGATGAACTGGTCAATGTCGCGTTTTTCCGCAGCGTTCATCAGGTTCTGCAAGTTGCCGCCGGTGCGCTGAGCATCGATGTACACCGTGCCCAAGCCGGCTTGCTTGGCGTATTGCCAGATCGACGGCAAGGTTGAGTTGATACGCAGATAGTCGGCGCGCGTGCCGCCATAGCGCAGAGTGACGTTGGTGTCGGCACTGCAGTTGGCAATCGAGGCGGCATAGCCATAGTTGAAGATACTCGCGCCCGGTTGCACCTGATTGAGCTGACTGCGCACGCCGTGGGCGGTGTTCAGATCCAGGTAGTTGCCCGAGACGCTCTCATCGATGATCAGCACGATATCGCGGGCCAGTGGCGGCCCTTGGCGTGGCAGGCTCACCGGCTCGCGCGGGCCAACACTGTCATGCAGCGACTCATAAGCAAACAGATTCAAATAGGCCAGCGCCGTGTACATGATCGGCAAGCCACGTGCGCCCTCCCCGGCGCGCACGAACAAAATCGCGGTCAACAGCACAATACCCAACAATGGCGCCGCCCAAGGCAGCATGGCCGGCCCCGGCAAACGGCGCCGTGGGCGCAAACCCAGCCCAAACAGCAATAACAGGGTGCGCGCCACGCAGCCGAGAATCACGCTGTGATACTGCTCCAGCGCCTCGCCGATAAAGCCGCCGGAATAGACCATGGAAATGAACGCACTGTACGTCAGGTAATCCGCCGTGATCCGGGTATAGGCATCAAAGAACAGCGCACTGGCGGAAAACCCCAGCGCCCATGCCCAGCGCAACCAGCCCTGACGAATATTGGCGCTGAGCAACAATGCCAACACCAATATTACGAATACCCCGCCAAACAACAGCAACGCCGGCGTCAGGCCAATAGCCTGCAATCGTTCGAAGTAATAGGGATAGTGGCTGATCAGGTAGAGAACGAGCAGCAATTCCTTGAAATAACGACGCATGACTCCCTCGCAAAAGAACCCTTCGACCCTTGCGGGCTACTTCCACGTTAGCAGCGCTACGACAAAGCGCAAACCCGGTAAACGTCAATTTACTGGCGATATTACGCGCACTGATTCTGACAAATTGAAAACGCGAAACCGTTGCATTGGTGAAACAGTCACCATGACAGAGGCCACGTCTTACGCGGTTTTTGACCGTTCATCGTTTTCATAGACGGCCTTTTGCCACTGCCTCATTCAGCTAAACCCGCGATTTAGAAAGGCTTGATGGCAAAAAGCCCAAAACTTAGCGTGTGTAAATCCGACGAAACATGCCATTTGATTGACACGGGCCTTCACAGGTGGGCTATACCCAGATCACACCACTGTTTCATTCTTCTTACTCCATACGAGGCACGCCGACATGGACGTGAGCGTATTTGGCACCGGCTATGTCGGTCTTGTGCAAGCTGCTGCCCTGGCAGACGTAGGTCACCGTGTATTGTGCGTCGATGTCGACGCGCACAAGATCGGTCAGCTGCGCCAGGGCGTTCCGCCCATCAGCGAACCTGGGCTGTCGAGCATGCTCGAAGAGAACATCAAGGAAGGCCGCTTGCTGTTCAGCACCCAGGCCAGTGACGCGGTCGCCCATGCCGAGTTGATCTTCATCGCCGTCGGCACCCCACCGGACGAAGACGGCTCGGCCGACCTCTCCCACGTGCTGGGCGTGACCCGCCAGATCGTCGATTTGATGGACGCCGATCGCACCTTGATCATCAAGTCCACTGTGCCCGTCGGCACCGCCGACAAAGTCGCGCAGTTGGCCCGCGAAGAACTGCAGCGACTGGGCAAAAGCAGCTTGCAGGTGCGGGTGGTATCCAACCCCGAGTTTCTCAAGGAAGGCAGCGCCCTGGCCGATTGCATGCGCCCGGACCGGATCATCGTCGGCACCGCTGATGACCAGCCCCATGAACAACTGCTCGAGCTGTACGCGCCGTTCTGCCGCAACCATGAAAAGCTCATGTTCATGGACAACCGCAGCGCCGAACTGACCAAATACGCGGCCAACGCGATGCTCGCCACGCGCATCAGCTTCATGAATGAGCTGGCCAACCTCACCGAGCGTCTGGGGGCTGATATTGAAGCCGTGCGCAAAGGCATTGGCTCCGACCCGCGCATCGGTTACCACTTCATCTACCCCGGTTGCGGCTTCGGCGGTTCGTGTTTCCCCAAAGACCTGCGCGCCCTGCTGCACACCGCCGAACACAGCGGCATGCCGTTGCGCTTGCTGCAAAGTGTCAGCGAGGTTAATGACGCCCAGCGCCAGATCCTCTTCGCCAAGTTGAAGCAACACTTTCCAGGCAGCCTGGCGGGCAAATCCATCGCTCTTTGGGGCCTGGCCTTCAAACCCAACACCGACGACATGCGCGAGGCACCCAGCCGCTACCTGATGGAGGCGTTGTGGGCCGAGGGAGCGACGGTCTGCGCGTTTGATCCGGAGGCGATGTCCGAGTGCCGGCGCATCTATGGCTATCGCGATGACTTGCGCCTGTGCGCCACCCGTGACGACACCCTGGAAGACGCCGACGCGCTGGTGATCTGCACCGAGTGGAAGAACTTCCGTGTCGTCGACTTTGCCCTGCTGGCAAAAAAACTGCGCAGCCGCCTGATCATCGATGGTCGCAACCTGTACAACCCCGACCAGGTCGCCACCTTCGGCCTGAGCTACAGCGGGATTGGCTTACGACAGGTTCAGCCGCAGGTGCCAACACCATGAAAATATTGGTTACCGGCGCCGCCGGCTTCATCGGAGCGCACTGCACCCTGCGGCTTTTACGTGATGGTCATGATGTGATCGGTCTGGACAACTTCAACGATTACTACGATCCGACCCTCAAGCATGCCCGGGTGCGTTGGATCGAAAGCGAAACCCGCACCTTCCCCCTTTATCAGCTGGACCTCAACGATGCTGCCGGCGTCGCCGAACTGTTTGCCCGCGAGCAGCCCGAGGTGGTAATCCACCTGGCCGCCCAGGCCGGAGTGCGCTACTCGCTGGAAAACCCGCGCGCCTATGTCGACAGCAATCTGTGTGGCTTTCTCAACATCCTCGAAGGCTGTCGCCGGCATCCCGTACAGCACCTGCTGTATGCCTCCTCAAGTTCAGTGTATGGCGCCAACCAGCGCACCCCGTACCGGGTTCAGGATGCGGTGGACCATCCGCTGTCGCTGTACGCCGCCACCAAGAAAGCCAACGAGGCTATGGCTCACAGCTATAGCCACCTGTTCGGCATTCCCTGCAGCGGCTTGCGCTTTTTTACCGTGTACGGCCCCTGGGGGCGTCCGGACATGTCACCGATGCAGTTCGCCCGGGCGATTGCCGAAGGCCGCCCGATCCAACTGTTCAATTACGGCCAGCATCAGCGCGACTTCACCTACATCGACGACATTGTCGAAAGCTTGGTGCGCCTGATTCCGTTGCCGCCCAAGGCCAATGCGCAGTGGAACCGCGAGCAACCGGACCCGGCCAGCAGCCACGCGCCGTGGCGTCTGTTCAACATCGGCGGCCAGCGCCCGGTAGAGCTGCGCGACTACCTCGCCTTGCTGGAAAAGCACCTGCAACGCAAGGCCGAAGTCGAGTTGTTGCCCTTGCAGCCGGGCGATGTGCTGGCCACTTGTGCCGATGCCAGCGCCCTGGATCAGGTCACCGGGTTCACCCCGCACATATCGCTC
Organism: Pseudomonas sp. UM16; assembly: GCF_050312595.1. Taxonomy (NCBI): domain Bacteria; kingdom Pseudomonadati; phylum Pseudomonadota; class Gammaproteobacteria; order Pseudomonadales; family Pseudomonadaceae; genus Pseudomonas; species Pseudomonas sp. UM16. The sequence continues at coordinate 303,714 of NZ_JBNPJT010000003.1, forward strand.
GATGAAGGGCTTGGGCGCTTTATCGCTTGGTTTCATCAGTACTACCCGCACCTCGATCTGGACGCCATGCGGGTCAACGGGCACAGGCCCGCGCATCAATGGAGGGCGGTATGACAGGACAACCTAAAAGTGCGCAACTGCAGGCACTGCATCAAGACAAACGCATGGACCCGGCGCATCGCCAGCGCCTCGACGCGGCAATCCACATGCAAGGCCGTGGTTGGCTGACCGGTCGCGCCGGTGGGCGTCCCTGGACGCTGTCTCGGACCAACCGGGTGCTCGCCTGTATCGGCGCCCTGGGCATTCTGACCCTGATTTCACCGCTGTTGCTGGTACTGGCCATCTTGGTCAAACGCAGCGGCCCAGGGCCGGTATTTTTCGTGCAAAAGCGCACCGGCTACCGCGGCCGCACCTTTGGCATGTTCAAGTTCCGCACCATGGTCGCCAACGCCGAAGCCTTGAAAGACTCGGTGCGCCACCTCAACAAGCACGGCGCTGATGCCATCGATTTCAAGATCGACAAGGATCCGCGCGTCACCCCAATCGGCCAATGGCTGCGGCGCAGCAGCCTGGACGAATTGCCCAACCTGTTCAACGTGGTGCTCGGCGATATGCGCCTGGTCGGTCCTCGCCCCACTTCGTTCAACGCCTACCGCTACAAGGATAACCACCTTGCGCGCTTGAGCATCTACCCCGGCATGACAGGCCTGTGGCAGATCTCTGGACGCAGCAACATTGATTTCGACCAGCGCGTCGAACTGGACCTGAGCTACATCAACGAACAGAGCCTGATGCTGGATCTGAAGATCCTTCTCAAGACTCCGTTCAAAGTCTTCAGCGGCCACGGAGCAAGTTGAATGGACGGTTCTACTTCAAGAAGTCTGACCATCGCCACCCCGAGCGAAACCAACCTGACGTCCACCGTGCTCGACGAGGACCAGCGCATTCTGTTGCTGACCGCTGCCAATACCGGCAGCGGCACCAGCACCAGTGCCCTGGCCTTCGCCAGCCAGTTGGCGCTGATGAGCGGCGGCCCGGTATTGCTGGTCGACAGCAGCCCCAGCAGCAACAACCTCAGCCAACAGTTGAGCCTGCACAAACTGCGTGGTTTCAACGACCTGATGTTCGACCTGGAAACGCCGCCGCTGATGCAGGACTGCATCGTGCGCCTGAGCGACCAGCCGTTCGACGTGCTGCCCGCTGGTACCTACAAACGCGGCAAGGAGCGACTTAACCCGGACCTGCTGCGCGTGTTGCTACGCCAGTTGGGCGATCACTACCGCTTCGTGGTGATCGACGGTGAAGCCGTCTATGCCAGTGCTGACAGCCTGGTGATCGGCACCCTGGCCGACGGTGTGATCCTTGTGGTGTGCGCCGAGGAAACCCGCTGGGAAGTGGCCCAGGCCGCCGCCCAACGCTTGTCCCAGGCCGGCGCCCGCTTGATCGGCAGCGTCTTCAACCGGCGCAAGTACTACATGCCCAAGTGGCTGTACAACAACCTTTAGGCCAGCAGACCAGGAGCCTCCCATGAAATACACATCGTTCGCGCTGTGCCTGCTGACCCTGGCCGGCTGCGCCAATCAGCAAACCCGGCAAATGCCGGTGCAGATCATGACCGCACCACCGGGTACGGCTCAGAGCGCGGAACTGCCGCGCAGCGAGCAGGTACTGCGGCCACAGGACGTGCTCGATGTGATCTTTCACGTCAGCACCAGCGGCTCGGATACCTACCGCATCCAGCCGGGCGATACCGTGGGCCTGGCGTTCCTCTCGGCCAGTTCGCTCAATGGCAATCAACTGGTGCTGCCCGATGGCAGTATCGAACTGCCGCGGGCCAACACCTCGGTAAAGATCGCCGGCCTCACGCCTGACCAGGCCCGGCAGACCATCCAGCAGGCCTACCGCAACAAAAGCCTGTTCCAGCCCAATCGCGATCAGCTGACCGTCCAGGTGATCAGTCCGCTGACCAACGAGCAGAACCTCAAGGACGCCCTCAACCACCCCGGCACCGGCATGAGCCGCGAAATCACGGTGAACAGCGATGGCCAGGCCAGCTTTCCGGAAATCGGCTCGGTACCGCTGCAAGGCATGACCGTCACGCAATTGCAGACCTACTTGAACAAGCGCTACGCCGAGCTGCCCGGACGCATGACGGTTGACGTGATGCTCAAGTCCACGGCGGTCAACGAGATTTATGTGCTTGGCGAAGTCGGTATGCCCGGGGCCTACCCGATTCGGCGCCCAGTGTCGGTGCTCGAAGCCCTGACCATGGCCCGCGGGCCGAACGTCAAGGCCCGGCTCGATTCGGTGGTGATCATGCGCCGCACCGGCAACCAGGTTCAGGCCGTGCCCTACAACGTTGACGCCGCCCTGGATGCCAGTGCCGCGCAAGTGGCTTACCTGCAACCGGACGACATGCTCTACGTGCCCAAGACCAAGCTGGCCAGTGCCGGCGACCTAGCCCGGCAATTGGCTGATGTGGTGCTGTTCCAGGGGGTCGGCTTTGGCTTCGCCTACCGTGTTGACAACAAAGACAGCGACAACTAATTCAAGGCAGGTGAACACGCATGAACACAAAAGAAAATTACCTGCATGAATTCTTCAGGATCTTCTTCGCCAACCGTACCCTGGTGAAGCGAGTGTTCCTGGTTTTCGCAGTGATCGCCTTGCTGTTGCCACTGGTGCTCAAACAGAGCTTCGACATCACTGCCGAAGTGATCGTGCAGTCGAAAAAGCTCTCGCAGAGCGATACCAACACCGCCCTGGCCCAGGAGGCCGACAAGTTCATTCCACCATCACTGGCAGACATGGAAACCGAGAGCAATATCCTGCGCTCGCCAACCTTGATCCGTCAGACCATCAGCCAACTGCGTGACGAAGGTCAGTATGAAGTCGCCCCAGGCCTGCTCAAACGCCTGGTGTTCGGCCCGATCCGTACCTTTATCGTCAACCCGCTGCGCGAACATGTGATCAATCCAGCCCGTGCGCTATTTGGCCTGGAAGTCGATCCGGTGCGCGACACCCAGCTCGACGCCCTCACCGACGAAGCGATCAACAGCCTGAAGATCGAAACCCTGCCCGGCTCCAACGTCGTCTCGATCACCTACAGCTTCCCCGACCCGAAACTGGGTACGCTGTTTGTCAGCCGGCTGCTCGACAACTTCCTGCGCAACCGCCAGAACCTGCAGTCCAACGAACTGCCTCAGGAGTTCTACGAGCAGAAGAAACTGCAATACCAGGTGCGTATGGATGACCTGGAAAGCAAGCGCCTGGGGATGCTTGAAGGCATCGGTTCATCCGATCCGAAGGAAGAAATCACCTTCCGCCTCAACGCCATCAATACCGAAGAGCAAGCGCTGAACCTGTACCGCGACCGCCTGCTGCAGAGCCAGCAATGGCTGGAGTACCTCAAAACCAGCCTGGCGTCGGCGAGCAACGCTGGCATGCGCGATTTTGCCTTCCCTTACACCTTCACCACCACCGTCGACAATGCAGCGTTCGAAGACCGCGAGATCAAGCAGTTGGGTGAGCAATTGACCACCCTGGTGCTGAGCTACGTCAGCGACCTGGCAGTGTTCCAACCCAGCAGCGAGCAAATGCTGCTGCAGCGCGAGCAAATCGCCAAGACTCGCCAGCAGTTCCTCAAGGTCGTCGCCAACCGGATCAAGGAGCGCGAGAAAGACCTGGCCGTGGTTCAGAATGTGATCGCGCAGAAAACCCAGCGCATCGCCGACTATAAGAACCGCGTGCACCAGTTGCAGCAAACCCAAAGCAAGGCGCGCCAGCTCGACACCGAGATTGACGCCTTGCACAAGGCCTTCTTCACCTACACCCAACGGTATGAAGAAGCGCGCGGCGAACAGTTGCTAGGCAGTGACGCCTCCAACGCGCGGGTCCTGAGCGCACCGTATGAGCCTGCTGAAGCCGCCTTCCCCAAACCGATCCTGATCGTGCCATTCGGCTTGTTCACCGGTTTGCTGTTGGCCATTGCCCTGGTCTATGTGCGTGAGTTCTTTGACCACCGCTTCAAGCACCCAGCGCAAATCACCCAACAACTGGACCTGCCGGTGCTACTGGTGATCAACGACCAGGCCCCGCAAACCCCCAACCCTTACAAGGGCTGGTCGCTGCCGCGGCTGGTGCATTGGGTGCGCAATTGAACGCAGCCTTGCCCCTGCAGCGGCCGATCATCCACCTGCTCGGTAGCGGTGGCTTCTACGGTGCCGAGCGGATGCTGCTGGACCACTGCCAGGCCACCCCGGGACAGCACCTGGTGCTGTTTCTCGGTGCTCCGGACGAACTGGTAGCGCGTTTTCGCGCCGCCGGTGTGGCCTGCCACAGCTGCGCCAGCCTGGGCGAGGTGTTGAGCCAGTTACGCCGATGCCATGATCAGCAGCCGTTGATCAATAGCCACAACTTCAAAGGCCTGGTGTTTGGCTGGCTGGGTGCGACGCTGTGGCGCTTGCCGATGGTTGCCACCCAGCATGGTTTTACCCCGAGCAACCGCAAACAACGTCTGTACACCTGGCTGAGTTTGCAGCTGTGTCGCACCGCTACCATCGACACAGTGGTCTGCGTGGCCGAGAGCATCAAACGCATCCACCGCCAGGCTGGGGTCGCCGAGCGCAAGTTGCAGGTGATCCCCAATGGCCTGCCGGAAGCCCCCGCCTTGCCTGCGCACGGCCAGGCTGACGAGCGCTGGCTGGCCGGTTACGTCGGGCGCCTGAGCCAGGAGAAAGGCCCGGACTTGTTTCTCGACAGCCTGATCCCCTTGTGCCAACGCCACCCGCAACTGGACGCGGTGATGCTCGGCGATGGCCCGGAACGCGATGCACTGCAGGCACGCATCGATGCTGCCGGGTTGAATCAACGCATTCGCCTGCCCGGGTTTCAGCGCGACATGCGCCAATGGATGGCGCGCCTGGATGCCCTGGTGATTAGCTCGCGCACTGAAGGCACACCGATGATTCTGCTTGAAGCCATGCAGGATGGAGTACCGGTGGTGGCGTTCGGCGTTGGCGGTATTCCTGATGTTATCGAACATGGCCGCAGCGGCCTGCTGGCCCGGCCCTTGGCGGTCGATGAGCTGGCCGCACAGCTGGAAGCCTTGCTGCTCGACCCGGCCCAGGCCGACGAGCTGATCGTCCAGGCGCGGCGTACCCAACGCGAACGTTATCACCTGCCGACGCTGGCGCAACGCTGGGCCCAGGTCTACCTGGGCGCGGCCACGGAGACCTGCGCATGATCATCCCCCTGTCCCTGATCGGTCTGTTGGCCATTGTCAGCCTGGCCCTGCTGGCCAGCCCCTACCCGTTCCTGGCGCCCGGCGCGGTGATTGGCCTGGCCGGCCTGCTGGCGTTGTACCGGCGTCCGGCGTGGGGATTGATGGCGATCATCACCCTGGTGCCGCTGGAAGGTCTGTTCAAAGACAGCGAACTGTCGGCGGTAAAATTGATCGGTGCCTCGCTGGCCCTGGTGCTGTTGCTGCAACTGGCGACCAAGCAACTGCCCGGCGAACGCCTGCGCAGCTCGATGTGGCGCCTGCTGCTGGGCTTTCTGGCGTTGTACCTGCTGAGCTACCTGGCCAGCGAAAACCGTGAGCTGTCGCTCGGCCATTTCCGTGAACTGGCGGTCGGCCTGCTGCTGTTTGCGATCACCTTGCTGGTGGGGCGCGAACTCAACCTGACGATGATGTGCCGGTTGGTAAGCCTGAGCGTTGGCGTGACCTGCGTGATGGCAATGTTCTCCACCAAGTACCAGGACGAGGGTCGCGCTGCCGGGTTGCTCACCGACCCCAACCTGTTTGCCATGCTCATCGCCATCGCCATTCCCATGGCGCTGTGGTTGGTGCTCAAGAGCCCGAACCGGCTCCAGCGCCTGTTCTGGATCGCCTGCTGCATCCTGCTGTTGGCCGGTATGACCAAGACCAACTCGCGGTCGGGGTTGGTGGTGCTGTTGATCAGCTTGGGGATCGCCCTGGTCCATTACCGCAGCCAGCTCGGCCGCCTACGGCCGCGGCACCTGGGCTTTGCCATGCTGGGTATGGCGATTCTGCTGCCAGTGGCCGTTGCGCTGATGCCCGATGCCTATGTTGAGCGGATCCAGTCGCTGGCCCAGCTCAAGTCCGGAGTCAACGCCCATAAGGACGAATCCCTGGGACGACGCTCCTCCTACATCGTGGTCGGCAGCAAGATGATCAGCGAGAACCCGTTGATTGGTTCTGGTCCGGGGACCTTCCCCCTGCATTACGCCACCACCGGCTATGCCAAAGCGTTCTCCTCGAACAAAAAGATCGGCGACCTGTACCGTCGGGCGCACAACACTTACCTGGAAATCTACAGTGAAGTCGGCGTGCCAGCCGGTCTGTTGTTCACCGGCCTGATTGTCCTGGCCCTGTACAACCTCTGGTACGCCCGGCGACTGTGGCTGCAACAGGGCGATCACGACCAGGCTGACCTGCTCACGCACCTGTGCATGAGCATGCTCGCCATCAGCCTGTTCCTGATGTTCTTGAGCGCGCCCAACCAGAAGTACCTGTGGATCATGCTGGCCCTGTCCAGCGTGCTAAGGCTGAAAGCCGAGCAGGCCCGATTAGCGCAGGTGGCCGCATGAGCCGGGTCAGCATCGTCGTGCCCATGTTCAACGAGGCTCGGCATATCGGGCGCACCTTGCAAGCGGCGCAGCGCGCCGCTGCGGTTGCCGGGCTTGAGTGTGAGCTGATCGTGGTCGATAACGGCTCCAGCGATGATGGTCCACAGATCGCACGCAGCCTCGGTGCACGGGTATTGCTGCTGCCCGGGCTGACCATCGGCGCCCTGCGCAATCGCGGCGCCCAGACTAGCACCGGGGAATGGCTGGCCTTTCTCGATGCCGACATTGAAGTCCCAGAATACTGGCTGCGCTTACTTCTGGACCTGCATGAGCAAGGTCGTGGCGATGTCTTTGCCCTGGATTGCGACACCCCGCGCCAGGCGCCATGGTTCGCCCAGGCCTGGCAACGCCGTACGTTGCGCGCAGGCCCCGAGTTGCACAGCATGCAATGGTTGCCGACACCCAACCTGCTGATGCGCCGCCACTGGTTCGACCAGGTCGCAGGCTTCAGCGAAACCCTGCGCACCGGCGAAGACAAAGACTTCACCTTGCGCCTGAGTCAGGCCGGTGCTCGCCTGCTGGCCCTGCGTACGCCAGCGGTGTTGCACTGGGGCTTTGAAGGCAGCTGGGGTGAATGGCTGGGCAAGGAACTCTGGCGCCAGGGCAGCAACCTGCAACTACTGCGCGACAACGGCGTGAGCCTGCGTTTACTGCGTTTCCCGTTGCTGTCGATGGGTGCCTGGGTGCTCGACATCATGGCCTTGTCGGCGCTGCTCGACGGTTTCCCCCATCTGGCCTTGCTCATGCTGCTGATCGCCAGCCTGCCAGCACTGGCATTGAGCCTGCGCCAAAGCCTGAAGCACCGCGAGCCCTTGTTCGTCCTGCAACTCTGGGTTCTGCACTGGATTCGTCTGCACCTGGCCGGAGCGGCCTTCGTGCTCAGCCTGTTCAACTGGAACGCAAGGAGGCCCGCCCGTGGCTGAATTCATCTTTTGGCTGTGTTTGTTATTGCCGTTCTATGCCTGGCTTGGCTACCCGCTACTGCTGACCGTCGCCGGGCCCTTCTTTGCCCAGCACAAGCCGGGGCCCTTACCAGCGCTGCAAGTCAGCGTGGTGGTCGCGGCGCACAACGAAGAACGCCATATCGAGGACAAATTGCGTAACCTGCTGGCGCAGGATGCGCACCTCTGCACGATGCAGATCATCATCGCCAGCGATGGCTCCAGTGACCGTACCGTAGAACTGGCCCGGCGCTTCGACGATCCGCGTATCCTGGTGCTCGACCTGCCGCGCCAAGGCAAGAACAGCGTGCTCAATGCCGCCGTCGAACACTGTACTGGCGACATCGTGGTGTTTACCGATGCTGACGTGCATTGGCTCGACGGCACCTTGCAGGCATTGCTGGCACCGTTTGCCGACCCTGATGTCGGCGGCACTGTCGGCAATATGATCATCCCCGTTGCCGGCAAGGGCCTGAGCGTCGGTGAGAGCCTGTACCGCCATTACGAAGCCTGGCTACGCCGGGTCGAGACCCGCACCGGTTGCACGGTTTCGGCTGACGGCGCCTTGCAGGCGCTGCGCCGCGAGCTGTATCAGCCGATTCCAGCCCGGGTCAACGACGACTTCTACATCAATACCTGCGCGCCGGTCGCCGGCAAACGGGTGGTCTATGTTGATCAGGCCAAGGTCCTCGACCACGGCGTGGACGAAGCGGAGCGCCAGTTCAGCCGCCGTCAGCGCGTCACCGTTGGCGGCCTGATCAGCCTCGCCGCACGCCGCGAACTGCTCAACCCGTTGCGTCATGGATTGTATGCCATTGCCCTGATCAGCCACAAAGTGATCCGCCGTCTGGCACCCGTACTGCTGCTGCCATTGTTGCTGGCCAACCTGTGGTTGCTCAATGACCACGGTTTCTACCGCCTGAGCCTGGCCGCGCAACTGCTCGGTTACGCCATTGCCGTCGCTGGCCTGCTGGACGTGCATCACCGCCTGCCCAAACCGTTTCGCCTGGCTGCCTTCGTATTGGTGACCCTGGCGGGCATGAGCGTCGGTCTGTGGCAGTTTCTGCGCGGGCACAGCTACAACCAATGGAACCCCGACCAGACTCGATGAGTGCCTGACATGCCGATCAAGACCAGTCTCAAGCGTGCCAGCGGTTGGTTGTACCTCAACTCACCCAAGGGCCGCAGCCAACTGCGCGGTGCCGGGGTGATCCTCATGCTGCACCGGGTGCTGGCCGACGACAGCAGTGCAGCCCTGCCCCATCGCAATGAACTGTGCGTCGGCCCCGAGGCATTCGAACGCCTGTTGCGCTGGTTGCAGCGCCACTTTGACTGCGTGCACCTGATGGACCTGCTCCACACCCACCAGCACCCCAGAAGCAACAGCCGTCCCAAAGTCGCCCTGACCTTCGATGATGGCTGGCGCGACAACGCGGTGCATGCCTTTCCGCTGCTGCAGCAGTACCAGGTCCCCGCAAGTATCTTTCTGTCCACCGATTTTATCGGCAGTCGCCAGCGCTTCTGGTGGGAAAGCCTGGGTGAAACCCTCTGGGGCAGCCATGGCGAAGCCCCCCGCCGGACGCTGATTGAACAACTGCGTAAAATGGGCCGGCCACTGCCCGCCGCCTATTTCATGAATGAACGGCCGCATGCCCGCAGCCAGGCCCTGGCCAAATACCTGCAAAGCCTCAAGACGCTAAGCCCGCAGGCCCTGCATCTGCTGACCGATGCCTGCCCGCCGGAATCCATGCCCCAAGCCCTGGACTGGCACCAAGTGCAGCAACTGGAGAGTTCCGGGCTGATCAGTTTCGGCCCTCATGGCGCCAGCCACGCGTTGTTGCCGGGCCTTGACGACCAGCGTCTGGAAGAGGAGCTGAGCCGTAGCCACTTTGCCCTGCAACAAGGCTGCAAGCAGCCGCTGCCGGTGTACTGCTACCCCAATGGCGACCATGACGCCCGGGTTCGCGAACGCCTCGCCGCGCATCGCTACCCTTATGCCCTAAGTACTCGTGCGGGCATTTGCCAAGGCCATGACGACCCACTGGCATTGCCGCGCATCGGTGTCAGCCAACGCAATGCCAGCCGCCCCTCGCTGCTGGCCTGGCGCATCAGCCGTGGGGGGCGCTCATGAGTCGCAGCCACTATATGCGCCATCTGTTGCTGAGCATGGGCACGCGCTTGGCGATGATCGCCCTGCGCCTGCTGCGCAACGTCCTTCTGGCGCGCATCCTCGGCCCTAGCGAGCGAGGCCTGTTCGCTCTGCTCAGCACCCTGCCCGACTTGATCAGTGCCGCCACCAGCGGCGGCTTGAACACTGCCGTCGGCTATCAGGCCGCCAAGCAGCGCTCCATGGGCCTGCTGTTGACCCAGGTGTTGATCTTCGGTTGCCTGGTGGCCGGGCTGTTGACCCTGGTCTGCGTGGCCTTGGCGCGAGCGTTCGGCAGCGAACTGGAGGTGACCACGCAATTGGGGCTGCTGGCCTGGCTGCTGTTGTTGGCGGTGCCGTTGACGGTACTCAAAAGCGGTTTGCTGACCCTGCACAACGCCACCGGCGGTGTGGGTGCCTTCAACGCCTTGCGCCTGAGCGAGTCGCTGGCCCCGTTGCTGCTGTTTCTCGGGCTGTTCTGGATGTGGCACAACGCAGCGCTGGAAGCCGCGCTGATCAGTTGGCTGCTGGGCATCAGCCTGGTGGTCGTACTCGGTTTGTTCTGGCTCGGGCGTGCGCATTCGATTCGCCTGTGCTGGGACCGCAGCGGCCAGCGCGAACTGCTCAGCTACAGCGCCAAGAGCCACCCCGACGTCCTGTTCCAACAGGTGATTCTGCGCTCGGACTACCTGTTCATCAGCGCCATGCTCGGCAGTACCGCGCTGGGGCACTATGCCATGGCCAGCGCCGCCGCCGAGTTGCTGCTGATCGTCCCTGAAGCGGTCACCACACCCTTGATGAAGCGCCTGCTGCAGCAGGATGCCGGCATGGACAAGATCACCCCGCTGGCGCTGCGCCTGACCGCTACGGTCATGCTCGGCGCCTGCCTGAGCATGGCACTGATCGGTGAGTGGCTGATCGTTACCTTGTTCGGTGCCGAATACCAGCCGGCCTATCCGGCGCTACTGGCCTTGCTGCCCGGGCTGTTCGGTCTTTGCTATGCCAGCATCCTGCGCCTGGACTTACTGGGCAAGAACCGTCCCGGTACGGTGTCATTGATGATGGGCGTGGGGGCAGCGCTGAACCTTGTGCTCAATATCGTGCTGATTCCGGCCTACGGCATCGTCGGCGCCGCCATGGCCTCGTCCGTTGCCTACCTGGCGGTGACGGTGGCGATGCTATTGCTCTATTGCAAGCTCAGTGGTGTGCCGCTGTGGCAGACCCTGCTGGTGCTGCCCAGCGACTTGATCCCGCTGCGCCAGATGCTGCAACGGCGGCCGGCATGAACGGCCCGTTATCAACCGCCAGGGCAGACACTGTTTGCCTTGACCTGGAGCGCTCCACAAGGGCGCACCTCACCTGCCAAAAACAGGAGGCACCATGAGTGCTTTGAGCAAGATCCAGGACCGCATCAAGCGCAAAGGATTGCGCAATACCCTCAACGCTGGCGTGAAACGCTACCTGTTCTATCACTGGGAATTGTTGTGGATGGAACGTGACCTGGTCAGTCCGGTGCCGCCGCACAACCTCAAGCCCTACCCGCCGTTGCGCGTGGTACGCACGTCGGTGGACAACGTACAGGCATTCGCCAAGTACTTTGGCGACCGCGTCGAAACCATGCGTGAACTGGCCGCCGAAGGGCACACCGGGCTGATGTTTCTCGACGATGCCGGCGATACCGTGGCGTTTATCTGGGGCAGTTTGCGCCACTACCACGACCGCCACTTTTACGGCTGCTGGTTTCCGGTGGAGCCTGGGCAGTTCTTCGAATTCGGCGGCGAACTGACGCGCAAGTACTGGGGCACCGAGCTGTCGGTAGACCTGCAGCTGGAACTCTGGAAGGCCATGGCCGCACAAGGCTGTGACACCGTGGTGGATGTCTGTGAAACCCACAACATCCCGGCACTGAAATTACACCTGCGCATGGGCTATAAAGAACAAGGGCGGGTGATGCACGTGTATTGCCTGTTCGGACGCTGGAAGTTCTTCCGCGAAACCCGCTACAGCGACTCGCGCCTGGATGCCTTACGCAAGCCTGCGCCCCGCCCCACCACTGCCACGGCGACCTGAGCCTATGCAAATGGACTTGACCTGGTATTCCTCGCTGCGCGCCGACAACTTTCCCGCCAGCGCCTACGAGCAACTGCGCCAGCGCTTGCCTGGCAGCACCCCCTTCAACCATCTCGGCTGGCTGCAGGCGGCCGAGGCGGCATTGCCTGCTGACCAGCAATTACAGGTGCTGGTCGGTCACCATCAGGGCCAGCTATGCCTGTGCTTGCCGCTGATCCGCGGCTGCGAGCGCTTTGGCCCCCTCACGGTACAGGTGGTACGCCACCTGGGCTACCCGATGAGCGACCGTATCGCCCTGCTCGCTGACCTGCCTGCAGGGGCGGCAAAGCACGTGCTGCGGGAAATTCGACGGCACCTGCCGCATGCCTTGCTGCAACTGAACGAAGTGGTTGATGAGCTCGCCCCTCGCACGCTATTGGGGGCCTGGGCACGGCGCAGTTCGACCCATGAACAACGCCTGAGCTGTCAGGTACCGGTGCATCGCATCGTTGAACAGGACCGCCAGGAAATTAGCGGCGATCCACGCTACAAGCTGCGCCGTGCGCGCAAGCGCATTGCCGCTTGCGGTGCGCAGGTACGACGGGTGGTCCCCGACGCCAGCACCATCCACAGCCTGCTTGATGCGGTTGCCGAGGTTGAAGAACTGAGCTGGAAAGGTGATGACGAGGTCGGCATCTTCTGCGGCTCGTCCCGTCGCCAGTGGATGTACCAGGCGTTCACGGCCCTGGCTGCGCAAGGCTTGGTGCGCATGGTCCTGCTGGAACTCAATGGACGCTGCCTTAGTTACCGACTGGGGGTATTCGAGCGTGGGCGGATCTACGACTACAACCTGGCCTTCGTACCTGCCTACGCCGACCTTGGCAGTGGCCGGGTATTGCTTGAGGAATGGATTCACTGGGGCCTGGACGATGGCTGGGAGTGGGTCGATGCCTCGCGGGTGAGCCTGGAAAACTCGAGCCATCAACTGCACGAACGCATGAGTGGCCTGTGTCAGCAACATCGCCTGAGCTACTACAGCTGGCGTCCCAGCGGTATCGCGCTGGGCCTGGCCTTGCGTCTGTGGCAACGCTTCAAACCGCAGCTGCAACGCCTGCGCCGACAAAAGCCCACGCCAGCCGTTGTCGTCCCCCTTGCTAAACAGGAGAATCGCGATGCCCTCACAGGTCATAGTCAACGCTGACGATTTTGGCCTCAGTGTCCATACCAACGCGGTGATCCTCCACGCCTTCCAGGCCGGGTTGATCAGCTCAGCCACGGCCATGGCCAACATGCCGGCGTTCAAAGCCGCCTGTGTGCTCGCCCAGCAACCGGCGCTGCGCGGGCGTATCGGCTTGCACTTCAATCTGACCTATGGTCGACCGTTGAGTGAAGCGATTGCCACACAACCACGCTTTTGCGCACCCAATGGTGAGTTCGACCTGCGCCTGAAGCGCCGAACCCTGCGTCTGAGCCGCCGCGAGTGTGAGGCAGTCGAAGCGGAATTGCAGGCGCAGTGGCAGCAGTGCCTGAATCACGGCCTGATGCCCAGCCACCTGGACTCGCACCAGCATGTGCACAACATCTGGCCCGTGGCTGAAATCGTCGCTCGCTTCGCCGCCCGCGAAGGCGTTCCGGTGCGTTTGGCGCGTAATCTGGGGCACAACATCGGCCCGGCCAAGCGCCTGTTCAAGGCCCTGCTCAATCGACGCATCCGCCAACTTGCCGGGGCCACCGCCGACTTTGTCTGCACCCCTGCCGATTTACGCGCGGGGCTCGCGCCGGAACATGGCGTACTGGAAATCGTCGCCCATCCCAGCGCCTTGGGTGGCCATGATTTTGGTGATGCGTACCTGGGCACCGGAGAGTCGCTCAAGGCGCTGATCGAGCAGCGCTTGGCGGGGGTGCCGCGAGTGGGGTATGCGGTGCTGGGTAATGGGGTGGTAGCTGAATCGGCTGATCGTGCTTTTTGATAATAGCGTTTCAACCTGCAGGTTGAAGGCTTAGTGAAGACAGCGGCGCCCGCCATTAGGGTAATTATTTACCACCTTTGGCACCTGCGTCGGGCGCCTGCTGTATGCCCCTTTTGCAGGAGCACGCAGCATGTCTTTACTCATCTCGGACAATCCCCATCAGTCGCTACTGGAACAACGCCTGCCTGCCTGGGCCCGGCACGCGCAGCCAGAACACTGGCAGTCGTTGATCCACACGCAGCAACCGGCCCAGGGCGTTCCCGCAGCCGAGGCCGATTGGTTTGCCAACGCCGCTCCCGATCTGCGCGAGGCGGTACTCGCCAGTCAGGTTCGCCTGCAGCGCTCGCAACAGGTGCTGGCCCGCTCCCTGAAGGGGCTCAAGCAGATCAGTGAATTCGCCGAACCGCTGCTGGCGCAGCAGCTGGCAACTGAGTACCAATTGTCAGTCCCGCTGAACAGTAGCGAACTGATTCACATCCATCACCTCTTCACCTGGCAAACCTACGTCAGCCACCATGAACGCCGAAGCCTGCTTGAGGCCGCCTTGCACAACTTCGAAGACGACGTTGGGTTCAGCCGCGAAAGTGCTTTGGTTCTGGCCGGCGATGCGCAGGTGTCAACGTCGATCGTCATTGGCAAGACCACCCTGGGTGACAGCGAAACCTTGGTCGATGTTGAGCTGGAGTCCGAAACTTACACGATCAAGCCACTGAGCCTGTCACCCGCGGACTTCGCCCGCACCTGCCGAGCCCTGGACCTTGGCCAGCAATACCAGGCGCACCTGAGCGCCATGCTCTCCCCGCAGCAAGTCAGCACCCTGGCCATCAGGGTTCAACAGGATCGCCTGCGCCTGGCTGCGCACCTCGGCTTCCTGCGCCGCCATATCAACGGCGATGCCCTGGACAAGGTGCTGGCATTGCTCGACGCTGGCCCAGCGCTGGCCTGCAGTCAATTGCAGCTGTTCGGCATTGACCTGCACGAGGCCCTCATCCTTGACCTGCAAGGGGCGGGCCTGCTGCTGCACTTACCTGGCCACGCCACGTCGCTGCGCCAGTTCTCGGACCTGTCCGCACTGCATCAGCAGTTACGCGATGACTTGCTGCAGGGGAATTTCCGCCAACAATTCCTGGCCTACATTCCGCGCGATCAGCAGGCGGTGTTCCTTGACCGCCTGCACCAGAACCTCGATGCCGGCGGCGCATCGCGCAACGACCAGGACTGGCCGTTGCGTGACGGCGCGGACCTGCACCTGGTGCAGGTTGCCATCGAAGACGAGCTGTTTAAGTTCTTGCACCAAGACCATATTACCCGGCTCAAAACCGAAGCCAGAGCGCTTGCGGTGCCGACCGCCGATGCCGACGAGCAAGCGCGCAAGCGGCGCTTGGCGCAATGGCAGAGCCTTGGTCTGAACACGCTGATGCTGGCCGGGATGTTCGTCCCAGGCGTCGGCACGCTGATGACGGCAGTGGTGGTCTATCAGTTGCTCGATGAGGTGTATGAAGGCTACCAGGCCTGGAGCGTCGGCGATCGTCAGCTAGCGCTACGTCATTTGGCCGCCGTTGGACTGAACCTGGCACTGATTGGCGGCTTGCACGTGGCCGGCAAGGTCGTACCGAAACTGTTCAACAGCCCGTTGATGGAAGGCCTGGACGAGGTCCGCCTGGACGACAACAGCCATCGTTTGTGGCAGCCTGACCTGACGCCATACCGTAGCCCCGCGGTGATTCCCGACGGTCTGAGCGCCAATCCCCTGGGCCAGTACCTGCATCAGGACAGCTACTTTATCCGTATCGACGGCCAGCTCTATGAACAACGCTTTGACAGTGAACGCCAACAGTGGCGAATCGTTCATCCTGACACCCCCAAGACCTGGCAACCGCCGCTGGAACACAATGGCGAAGGCGCCTGGCGCGGCGTGCATGAGCAACCGCAGTTGTGGGATCTGCCCACCTTGGTACGGCGCCTTGATCCGTCCTTCAGCGACTTCAGTAACGAGGATCTGCGCCTGGCCACACAGATCAGCGCCGTCAGCGAAACACGGTTGCGCCAGGTTCATCTCGGCGGACAAGCTACCCCACCACAGCTTCGCGACACACTGGAGCGTCTAGCTGCCGTACGCAAGTCCCCTTCCGGCGTCGAAGAGGTCGTACAGGATGCGCACAGCCTGCAATTAACTGAAACCTACCCCCACTTGGATGCACCGCTGGCGCGCACGCTGTTGAAGCGTTTGCAAGCCGATGAACTTCGCGCCTGGCAATCCGGCAAGCCACTGCCCACTTGGTTTCAACACACCGCCCAGCAAGTCAACGACGGGTTGCCCATGGCACGAGCCCTTGAAGGCCTGCATGTGCCGGGATTAAATAGCGCGCACAGCGATCATTTGTTGTTCGCGTGCTTGGACCGACTCCCTGGATGGTCCCCAAAGGTCCGCCTGGAGCTACGCGGCGGCAACCCGCAAGGCCCACTGCTGGCCTCGGCCGGTGCAGAAGCGGCCACACAACGCTGCCTAGTGATCAAATCGAGCCAAGGCTACGAAGCCTATTTGGGCGAGCGTCCAGCTGCGCCCCGGTGTGATCACGACCTCAGTCGCGCAGTACTCGACGCGCTGCCCGCTGAACGCCGCCAAGCCCTGGTCGCAGACACGGGCACCATAGGATTACGTCAGCAGGTTCAAGCCCTGGCTGACCACTCGCGCACGGATCTGGCTCGCCGCCTTTGGGGCTACAAGGCGCCCACCTGGGGCCCGGCCGGTCGGTTGCGCGGGGGCACGGATCAACCTTTCGAATTCCCCGCCATTTCGCCTCTACGTACCTCGTTAACCGCCCGCTACCGCCGTCTCTTTCCAGCGGCCAGCGACGAGGAAATAGAGTCGACACTGAGCCGCTGGCGTCGCAACCTGCAAATGCCAGAAATCGAATTGCGGACACTCGAAGCTCGCTTGCAGGACCTACGCCGCGACCTGGCGACCTGGGCGCAAGGCTCCACTGCACGTCAGCGGGCAACCCAGCCGATCATCAACGCCTGGCGGCGCAATGCCCCTTACACCCTGACCAACGGCGAAACCATCCAGCGCCTGGACCTGGCCTACCTCGGCTTGGAGGACCAAGACCTGGCCAGCCTGACGTTACCCGACGATTTCCAACATGTCTTTGACCTTAACTTGTCTGGTAACCGGCAACTGAGCCAGGTTCCGTTCAACCTGATCAGCCGATTTACAGGCCTGCAAAGGCTGCAACTGGGTAACTGTCGCTTCGATCACATCCCTCATCTGATCAACGCCCCCGCATTGGCATGGCTCGACCTGCAGTACAATCGTCTGACCTGGGACGCGTGGGCACAGGTTGCGCTTGAACGCATGCCGAACTTGAGTGTGCTCGACCTCTCGGATAACCCACTGCTTCAAGCTCCTGATCTGAGCAGGCTCCATAACCTGCGTTCAGTCTTTATCAGCAACGCTAGCCTGACGCAGTTACCTGCCGGCCTCGCGGGCATGAACAACCCACTGGCCATTGACCTGTCCAACAATCAGTTCATCACCTTACCGAACAACTTCACCGTACCGACAAGGGTCGGCGAGGTTATGTCGCTGGAAAGCGAGTGGTTGAGCCCGCAGATACGTTTGCAGATTGCGGCCTATTACGATACCCACGGCATCGACCTGTTGGTTGACGACAGCGACTACGAGGCGCTGTTGCAAAATACTGACAACCACCAACAGCAGATATGGAACCGCTTGCCGCTGCACTACCGCCACGGACTTCGTGAGATCCCGGAGCTGGAAATTTACCTGGACTATCCGCAGCAGACACGCGCTGAACTATGGCGACGCCTGGCACTGATGGATACCGACAACACCTTCCGTCAGCGCGCATTGGCACGACCTGCCAGCGAACTGCTCGAACTCACACTTTAAGCCCAGACGACGGGCCTGCTAGTTGTTCAGCAGGCTCCGTCGCTCGAGGTGCGCCTGTAACCAGCTCTGAAACACCTGCGCCGGCATCGGCCGCCCCATCAGGAAGCCCTGACCCTGATCACAGCCTGCGCTGCGCAGAAAATCGTACTGCGCCTGGGTTTCGATGCCTTCGGCAGTGATGCGAAAACCCAAGGCATGGCCCAGGTCGATGATGGCCCGGGTAATGGCCACCGCGTCATCATCGGCGGGCAAGTCATTGATGAAGGCGCGGTCGATCTTCAAGTGGTCGATGGGCAGCGACTTGAGGTAAGCCAGCGACGAGTAACCCGTACCGAAGTCATCCACGGCGGTCACCACGCCCAATGCCTGTAGTTGCGCGAGTACCGCGCAGGCCTGCTGTTGGCTTTCCATCAGTAGGCTTTCGGTAATTTCCACCTCCAGCAAGGTCGGCGCAAGGTCGTAGCGTTTTAGGCTACGCGTCAGGCTGGCGATGTAGTCGCTACGCTCGATTTGCAAGGCGGCGACATTGATTGCCAACGGACCAGGCAGACAATCACTTGCACGCCAGGCCGCCAGTTGCG
Organism: Pseudomonas sp. UM16; assembly: GCF_050312595.1. Lineage (NCBI taxonomy): Bacteria > Pseudomonadati > Pseudomonadota > Gammaproteobacteria > Pseudomonadales > Pseudomonadaceae > Pseudomonas > Pseudomonas sp. UM16. The sequence continues at coordinate 321,965 of NZ_JBNPJT010000003.1, forward strand.
CGCAGGCGAGCTCCAGAACCTTCTCACCCAAGGGAATAATCAACCCGGTCCGCTCGGCAAGCGGAATAAACTGCGCCGGTGACACCAGGCCATACTCAGGATCGCGCCAGCGCAGCAGTGCTTCGGCGCCTTCAACACGACCACTGAAGAGGTCGATCTTGGGTTGATACCAGAGCTCAAATTCGTTGTTCTTGAGCGCCCGGCGCAGGTTGCGCTCCAGACATAGGCGCTCTTGCAGGCGCAGGGTCATGTCTGGGTGGTACAAGCGCCAGGCATTGCGCCCGCTTTCCTTGGCTGCATACATAGCGGTGTCGGCATGGCGCAACAGGCGGTCGCTGGACTCGCCATGCTCAGGGCACCAGGCCAGACCGATACTGCCGGTGACCAGGGCCGCGTTACCACTGAGATCAAAAGGCAACTGTAAGGTGTGCAGCAGCGTCTGAACCCGTTCAATACACGTTTGCTCAGCCCCCATGAGGACAAAGGCAAACTCGTCACCGCCCAAGCGGCAAAGGCTGTCCAGCCCTTCTAACACCTGCTCGAAACGCGCAGTAGCCTGTTGCAGCAGTAGATCACCCATGGGATGTCCCAGGCTGTCGTTGACCTGTTTGAAACCGTCGATATCCAGTACCAGCACCGCCAAACGCTCGTCGCGATTGATCGCCGCTTGCAGGCGCTGATTGAACAGCACACGGTTCGGCAAGCCGGTAATCGCGTCGTAATGCGCCAGACGTTCCAGTTGCGCCTGGGATTGCTTGAGTTCGCGATTGCGCTGGTTGATCAGGTGGTTGCTGCGGTTGAGCTGAGCCACAAATACACTGAACAGCCCAGTACAGGTCAAGGCAAACAGGAACAAGGGTGAGGCGAACAGGCTCATTGACGGCCAGCCACCCAACGGGCTCGCCGCCAATTGCCAGAGCCCGCCCGGCACGTCGACATTGACTGTCACTGCGTGATTATCAAACAGTGCCGGGTCGCCCCAGATCATTCCTCCCGCTGAGCCCTGGCCATCGGCACCCCGCAGCGCCAGTTCAAAACCTGGGTCCAGGTCCAGGCCCGCAGCACTGAGCAAGTGATCGATATCGGCGACGATCGAGACATTGCCCCAATACAGCTTCACGCCCTTGTGCCCTTTGAGGAACACCGGCCGCCGATAAATCAGCCCGCGCCCGCCCTGGTACAGCTGCACCGGGCCGGCCAGCACGGGGCTGTAATGGTCTCGGGCACGTTGCAGCATGGGGTATTGGTCTGGCAGGTGCCGATAGTCGACGCCGATCATGCTCTGGTTGCCCTTGAGCGGGTACACATCGGCAATCACATCGCCAGGCGCCACGGAGATATGCCGAATATGCGGCACCGAGGCGATCGCCTGGCGAGCCATGTCATGAAAATGCTCGGGACTGATATCACCGTCAGCACTGAGTAACTGGGCAATGCCTTCGGTTTCGCCGAACGCCGAGCGTAATTGCGCTTCGAGGGCGGCGCGCACGCCGGACAACCGCGCCCCGGCATTAGCCACCAGTTCGCTTTCCTGACGCTGCACGTCCAGACGGCCGAGCGCTACCGACAGGCTGATGCCAATCAGTGCAAAGCCAATGGGCAACAGGCGATTGAGGGTGGTGCCAAGGGTTTTCGGCAGGACCAGTTTGTCATCAAGGGCAAGGATTCTTGTGCTCATAGGTCCGTAATTCGCATCGGATTAATGCTTTATCGGCGCCGTGGGCGCAATGTTGAGTGAGGCTGGCTTTTTTTAGCGGGCTGGCGTTATGCTCGGACTGAAACGTTTCACCCATTACAGACAAAGAGGTGCTGCGCCCATGGACCGTCTGCTCGATTCGCTGTTTCCCACCGCCAACGAGATCCCCGAGGCCTATCGCCTTGGTGACCCACTGGTGCAACGCGAGTACCTGGTCAACGGCCAGTTGCAGCGCTGGGATGGCCCGCTGGCCACGGTACGCAGCCCGGTTTGGCTCAAGGCCGGGGACACCGAGCAGCAGGTGATCCTCGGCAATACCCCACTGCTTGATGCCGACACCGCCCTCACCGCGCTGGACGCCGCTGTTCACGCTTATGACAAGGGCCGCGGCGCCTGGCCGACCCTGCGCGTGGCCGAGCGTATCCAGCACGTCGAAACCTTTCTCGGCAAGATGCGTGAGCAACGCGAGGCGGTGGTCAAACTGCTGATGTGGGAAATCGGCAAGAACCTCAAGGATTCAGAGAAAGAGTTCGACCGTACCTGCGACTACATCGTCGACACCATCAATGCCCTCAAGGAACTTGATCGGCGCTCCAGCCGTTTCGAGCTCGAACAAGACACCCTTGGTCAGATCCGTCGCGCGCCGCTGGGCGTGGCGCTGTGCATGGGCCCCTACAACTACCCGTTGAACGAAACCTTCACCACCCTGATCCCGGCCCTGATCATGGGCAACACCGTGGTGTTCAAGCCGGCCAAGTTTGGCGTGCTGCTGATCCGGCCGTTGCTCGAAGCGTTCCGCGACAGCTTCCCCGCTGGGGTAATCAACGTCATCTATGGCCGCGGCCGCGAGACCGTCAGCGCACTGATGGCCAGCGGCAAGATCGATGTGTTCGCCTTTATCGGCACCAATAAAGCCGCCAGCGACCTGAAAAAACTTCACCCACGCCCCCACCGCTTGCGCGCGGCCCTAGGCCTGGATGCGAAAAACCCGGGGATCGTGCTGCCCGAGGTTGATCTGGATAACGCCGTCAACGAAGCGGTTACAGGGGCCTTGTCATTCAACGGCCAACGCTGCACGGCACTGAAAATCCTTTTCGTGCATGAGGACGTGGTAAGCAGCTTTCTCGAAAAATTCCAGCGCAAGTTGTCCGCGCTCAAGCCCGGTATGCCCTGGGAGCCGGGGGTAAGCCTGACGCCACTCCCCGAAGCGGGCAAAATCGACTACCTCAATGGCCTGGTTACCGACGCGCTGGAAAAGGGCGCTCGCGTGCTCAACGAAGGCGGTGGTGTCAGCCACGGCTCGTTCTTCTACCCCGCCCTGCTCTACCCGGTCAGTGCGCAGATGCGTGTATATCAGGAAGAACAGTTCGGCCCGGTAGTGCCAGTGGTACCGTACCGCGACCTGCAGACCGTTATCGACTATGTGCTTGACTCTGACTTCGGTCAGCAACTGAGCATCTTCGGCACCAACCCGGCCGAGGTCGGGCGTCTGGTCGACACCTTCGCCAACCAGGTCGGGCGGATCAACCTTAACGCTCAGTGCCAGCGCGGCCCGGACACCTACCCGTTCAATGGCCGCAAGAACTCCGCCGAAGGCACCCTGTCGGTTCACGATGCGCTGCGTGTGTTTTCGATCCGCACCCTGGTGGCGACCAAGTACCAGGAGAGCAACAAGCAACTGATCAGCGAGATCATCCGTAACCGTGACTCAAGCTTTTTGACCACCGATTACATTTTCTGACGCCGTTTGTCCTGCGCCGCCGATTTTGATTTGCCCAATGGCCGAAACTGTACAAATATACAGTTTCGCGCCATCCACTCTGCGGCGCGCTAAGGAGGATCTATAAAATGGCCGTCAAACCAATCCCCGAAGGACAACACACCATCACCCCGTACCTGGGTATCAAAGATGCCGCCAAAGCCATCGACTTCTACAAGGCTGCATTCGGTGCGGTAGAAATGTTCCGCCTCGAAAGCCCCGATGGGCGTGTGGGTCATGCTGAGCTGAAAATCGGCGATTCATCGCTGATGCTCGCTGATCCCTGCGACATGGACGGTGGCCTGGTCAGCAGTCAATCGCTCGGTGGCGCCGCGATTGGCCTGCACTTGTATGTCGACGATGTCGATGCCCGCTACGCCCAGGCCATCAAGGCTGGTGCCACTCAGGTCAGGGCTGTGGAAAATCAGTTCTACGGTGACCGCAGCGGCACCTTGAAAGACCCGTTCGGCAATCTCTGGTTCGTCTCGTCCCATGTCGAGGACGTCTCGGTGGACGAAATCCGCGCCCGGGCCGCCAAGTTGTTTGGCGGGCAGTAATCTTCATGTATCCCGGTTGGTCGGCCATGGCCGTCAGCCGGGCTTTGCATTAAGGTGGCAGGCACAGGAAGGCTGGCCAGGAAAGTCCATGCGAATCATTGAAAAAAACGCGGCGTTGGTGCGTACCCTCACGCCTGCCGAAGATGAGCTGCTGAGCAGCTTTGTCCAGGGCAACCTGACCGGTCCACGTCTGTTGCAGGCCAACCAGCTGCTACTCAAGATCCGCGCAGCCGGTCATTGGCTGGCGTGCGATTGCCAGCCACGGGCGATGCCGATTCTCAACGTCAACCTCAATGGCAACACCGGCACCCTGTTTCTCAAGAACAACCCCGGCACCGCCGAGCACGCCACAGACTGCGCCTTCATCAAGGACGAGCGCGAGGCAGGCCGTGCAGAGGATGCCGACGTCCTGCCAGCAGCCTGGCTCCCTCCAGACACGCCGTTGCGCCTGATCGGCGATTTTCGTCGCGCCGCCCCTGGCAGTGCTGGCGAAAGCAACGACAGCGCCGACAAACGTGAACAGCATCGCCTGCTGTCCTTGCTGCTGACGCTGATTGAAGCCGGCGGCTTGAACGTGTATGCCTCATACCTGAAAAAGGACCTGACCGGCCAATTTGCCGAATTGCGTAGCGTTGCCAGCCGTTACCCCTTGATCGAACGGGTGCCCGCCAGCAACTACCTGGAAACCCGCCTGGACATGAAGCACATGATGATGCTCAAGGCGAAGCTGCGAGACTCCAGCGCCTTTGGCAATCACCGCCGTTATGGCTTGTTACTCGACTGCGTCAGCCAGATCAAGTCACGCAAGGTTTACAACGAGCGCAGCGAAGACGGCTTCGACTTCCAGGGTCACCATTTGCTCTGGGGTGGTAGCAAGACACCGGGGCCGTTGCTGGCTCTGGCCATCTACTCACCGGCCAGTGCGGGCAGTCATTTCTACGAATTGATACATGTTGCCAGCGTCCCGGTACTGTCGCGCGGGCAGCTGTTTCCGGTGTACCGCGACGAGGAGCGCGAGCCACTGAAGATGCTCATCTCGGTAATCGACTGGATGGCCAGCAAAGGCGTGCGGGTGATCATGCGCCGTCCGGTGATTGGCGGCCAGGGCATGGATGCGCTGGTGCTCAGTTCCGACCAGGACCGGGTGCTGTCGGTATCGCTGACGGCGCAACCGCTAGGTCCGGAACCTGAAGGCGAAACCTTCAAACGCTACGCCGACTTCAAGAGCCTGGACACCTTTCGCAAATATGTAGCCGGCTTCTTTATGCGCGGCCGCGAATAAAACAGCCAAGCGAGCAAACACCGCTGGTCGTCTGCATCGCACCCAAGGCAACGTCAAAGGCCCAACGTCAGGAATCCTCATGAAAAAAGGAGTTTGACCATGACCCGTCCAGCCTTCGCCGTCCTGCTCTTCACTGCGTTGCTCGGCACCCAGGCCATGGCCGGCAGTACCGGCCCGACCAATCCCAACCCCGATACGGCCCCAGCGACACCGGCGTTGCCGGGGGTCAATACCGGGACCAACCCTACGCCGCCCACCCTTCCTGATGGCAGTGACCCACGGACCCAGGGCAACGACAACGGTCGTCAAGGCGGTGCCGACACCGATGGCACACGTCGGGAGCCAATGGAAGGGACCCGACCACAGACCGGTAGTGAAGGCGATGGCAAGGCGGACAGTAACTGACAGTCCCTACCACTGCCGCTTGTCCGGCCGCATTAGCCCCAACTTCTCGATGCGGTAGCGCAACATATCCCGGCTCAGGCCCAACAGCCGGGCTGACTTGGTGACATTCCAGTCGGTCCGGTCAAGCATCTTGCGCACCATCTCCCGCTCCACCTCTGGCAGGTTGGTAGAAATCGGTCCCTCGCCATTGCCATGACTCTCATGGAACACCGGTGCCGGCACTTCAAAAGGTTCATCCACCAGGCTCATGCACACATTGAGCTGATGCGGAGCAATTTCCTCGGTAGGCGCCAGCAACACTGTCTGTTCGAGCATGTTACGCAGTTCGCGAACGTTGCCCGGCCAACTGTAGTTGAGCAGCAACTCCTCGGTTTCAGGGCTGAAGTAAAGCTGCGACTTACCATAGCGCTTGCCATGCAGGGCCAGAAAGTGCCGGGCCAGCAGCAGAATATCTTCACCGCGGGCATACAACCTGGGGACCTTGATCGATATGATGCGCAGGCGAAAGAACAGGTCGCGGCGAAACTTGCCTTGTTGCACCATCTGCTCAAGGTTGCAGTTGGTGGCGCTGATGATGCGCAAGTCGACCTTGCGTTCCTTCACTGCACCAATGCGGCGAATTGTCCGGTCTTCGAGCAACTTGAGCAGCTTGGCCTGTAACAGCAGGTCCATCTCGCCGATCTCATCGAGGAACAGCGTGCCGCCATCGGCGGCCTCAACCAGGCCTACCCGTCGATCCTTGGCATCGGTGAATGCGCCCTTCTCATGGCCAAACAGTTCGGCCTCCAGCAGGTTGGCCGGGATCGACGCGCAGTTGAACTCGATAAACGGCCCTTTGCTGCGTGCACCGTCAAAATGCAGGGCGCGGGCAACCAATTCCTTGCCTGTACCGGTCTCACCTTCCACCAGCACTGGCGGCAGGTCGCCGCTGGACATCCGCCGTTCGGCATCGAGCAGTTGCTTGAGTGTGTGTTTGAGCCCAAGCATGGCCGGCGACTCGCCAATCAACGACTGGCCACCGGATTTCTGCGCTTCACGCTCCTGATAGAACGACAGCGTCCGCTCCATGCGCTCAGTGGCCAGGGCCTTGTCGAGCATCAGCTTGAGCTCGGCCAGCACCACCGGCTTGGTCAAATAGTGAAAGGCGCCCTCCTTCATTGCCAGCACGGCGTCTTCAACGTTGCCGTAGCCGGTCATCATGATCACCTTGAGCTCCGGCGCACGTACGGCCAATGCCTTGATCAGCTCATGGCCATTCATGCCCGGCAGCGAGTTGTCGGTCAACACCGCATCGGGTTGACACTGCTGCAACTGTTCCAGCGCTTGCTCGGCGCTGTGGCAAACGGTGACTTCGAAGCCTTTACGCTCCAGATAGGTCTGGATGTTTTCCGCGAGGATTTCATCATCCTCCACCACCAGGATGCTGTGCTCCATGGACCCCTCCCGCTGCAACATTGAATATCAGGCAAACGCGAGTTCCTTCTTCTTCGCGGCTGGTCAGGCTGACCGCACCGCCGAAACGCTCCATTATTCGTTTGACCAACACCAGGCCGACACCCAGACCGCCCTGCTTAGTGGTGAAAAAAGGTTTGAAGACCATGCGCTCCTGCTGCTGGCTCATGCCCTTGCCGGTATCACTCAAGGTTAGCTGGATCTTGCCTTCAGCTGTCAGTTCCAACACCTCCAACGTCAACCGGCCACCGCCGGGCATCGCTTCCAGCGCATTGGAGAACAGACTGTTGAGGATTTGCGTGAGCAGTACCGGCTGACTCACCACCAACGCCGTCGGTGGCGTACTGACCTGCAAGTGCACCTTGTTGCGTTCAGTTTGCTGGGCAAAGGCGCTGCAGGTGTCTTCAATTGCTGCAATCAAGTCAACGGCTTCGGCATCGTCCTTCAACGGCCGCAACGACACCAGCAGCTCGCGCACCCAGCGCGACATACGGTCGACCTGATTGATGATGTCGCTGATGTTTTTCTGCGAGCGGTCGCTGGCGATCTCCTGGGCCAGCTCTGCGCTGGAGCGTATGGTCGCCAGCGGGTTTCGCAAACTGTGGGCCACCGCCGACGACATTTCGCCCAGGGCGACAAAGGTTTCGCTGGCCACCAGTTTGCTCTGCTGGGTGTGCAACAGGCTGGCGGCGCGGCGCACAATCCAGAACAAGCCAAAGTAAATCAGCGCGCCACCGAGTAACGTCGAGGTCCAGATCAGCACATAGCCGCGCTGGATGCGCCGTACCAGATCCTGCGGTTCCTTGTAGACCTCAACCATCGACAGCACCTTGCTGCCACTTTCATCGAACATGGGAATGTAGTTTTCGATGAACAGGTACTGCGGTTCCCGTTGGAACTTCTGTTCTTCGCGGCCCTCATCGGCCTTGTGATAACTGGCCGAGACCGGTACCTGCGAATTGAACGACTCATCGAGGTCGTCATCGCCAACAATCTTCTGCCCAATCAACAAAGGATTGGTCGACCAGACAATGGTCCGGTCCTGGGCATAGACATTGGTCAGCAGCGTGTCGGGCAGGTGCTCGACGTGGTCGAGAAACTCGATACGCGTGGACGCTGCCAGGTCAGCGCTGATCCCCGGGTGCTGGTGATCCAGACGCGGGTCGAGCAATTGCGCCATGGTCGTGCCCGGTGGGATCCGCGAATGGCGCACTTCAGCCTGGGCCATGGCCTGGATAAACTGGGCGGTGAGCATGGCATCGCGCTCGACGCTGTCGTTGACCACAAACTGCGTCGAAACATAGCCAAGGCCCACCGCCACCGAGGCAATGATCAACAGGCTGACCAGCGAAAACCAACGCAGCAAATTGAATTCGCGCAAGGTCCGCTCGGGTGAATCCGGGGTGGGTTGGCCCTCATCGGCCACTTTTTTGTTCAGCACCTGCATCGATCGATCCTGGCGGGCTGTTTTTTCTTACAACTTATAGCCCAGCCAGGTGACGGCGTTGCACAACAATACTAATGGTCAGTCGCCCAGTGATAGTATTTTGCCTCTACGGAACGATACCCTCCCCTGCAGCCGTTACACGCGCCTGCTCCCCTTGGCGCACGGCCTCCTGCTGGTTCAGCGGCAGGTTTGGCATGGCGATTCGTTTGAATGTCGAAGCGCTCAGCAGTACTCGAGGAAAAATTTAGCCCTGCGATGCGCCGCGGGCCACGCGGAAACTCAAGCGCACACAGGTGCCCCGGCCTTCGCGACTGCTCATGCGCACCGTGCCACCGAAGCGCTCCATGATGCGTTTGACCAGTACCAGCCCTACCCCCAGGCCTCCCTGCTTGGTGGTGTAGAACGGCCGAAAGGCCATGCGCTGTTGCTCCTCAGTCATGCCCTTGCCACTGTCACACAGGCGCAAGGTCATGGTGTTGCGGTTCTTCTGAACCTGCTCTATGCGCAAGGTCCCGCCTTCACTCATGGCTTCCAGGGCATTGACAATCAGGCTGTTGAAAATCTGCCCGAGCAAGCTGGGTTGGCTGAGCACCCGTACATCACTCAAAGCGTCGAGCCTGACCTCAATGCCCTGGCGTTTGAGCTGCCGGGTAAAAGCCAGCAGGCTGTCCTGTAGCACCCGTTCCAGTTCCACGGCTTGGGCCTCGTCATTGAGCGGGCGCAAGGATTGCAACAGTTCTCGAACCCAGTGCGACATGCGATCGACCTGATTGATGATGTCGCCGATGTTCTTCTGCGCCGGCCCCTCCTCGATCTCCTGGGCCAGTTCGGCACTCGAGCGAATGCTGGCAAGGGGGTTACGCAAACTGTGCGCGACCGCCGAAGACATCTCACCCAGCGCAACGAAGGTCTCGTTGCTGATCAGACGTTTCTGCTGCTGCTGCAGATGGCGATTGGCACGGTACATCAACCAGTACAGCCCGCCGTACACTAGGGTCGCCCCCAGGGCCACGGCCATCCAGATCATCAGCAGGCCGTGCTCGATGCGCACAATAAGATCTCGTGGTTCCTTGTAGATTTCGACCATGGCCGTGACGTTGACACCCTCGGCATCGAACAACGGAATGTAGTTCTCGATAAACAAATGCTCAGGCGGGGTGATGAACTTCTGCTCGCTGCGGGCCTGATCGACATTGTGGTAACTGGCCGAGACCCGCACCTTGTCATCGAAAGCGCGATCAAGGTCGTCGTCCGACTGAATCATCCGCCCGACCAATGCCGGGTTACTCGACCAGATCACCATGCGGTCCGGGGCATAGATGTTGGCCAACAACATGTCGGGCAAATGGGCAATATGATCAAGGAACTCGCCACGGGCATCGCGGCGCGCCTGCGGATTGACTTCGGGATAGCTCTGATCCAGGCGCGGATCAAGCAACTCCCCCATGGTACGGACATTAGGAATGGACACATGACGCACTTCCGCCAGGGCAATCGACTGGATAAATTGCGCGGTGAGCAGCGCGTCACGCTCAACACTTTCATTGATCACGAAACGGCTGGAAATCAGCCCGAGCCCGACGGCCACCGAGAGGATGATCGCCAGGCTGACAAAGGCGTACCAGCGCAGCAGGTTGAACGGCCGTTTGGCCGACATTTCGCTGCGTGCGGTTTCTTCAATAACGGGCAAATCCAGGCGTGACTGCAGGGCCATGGCGAACTCCCGGAAGATGGCTTCTTAGGTTATAGCCCAGTTACCTTCGGTTGCCCCGCAGGCTTCCCCCAATTGTCCCCAACCCTGGGTCATCGCCCCCGGCAGAGCGCGTCTCGATAAAGCTCGAAAAGCCTCTGTAAGCCTTGCCCCAAAAGACTTTCATCAATGTGGTATGGAACTTGCCAAACCTTGAGCAGACGACCCAAGCCCATGGGCCCGATTGCAAGAGGGAAGACTCATGCACCGTCCAACGCCACACCCACTGGCTTTGCTGGTCCTGGCCAGCTTGACCCAGGCAACGGCCCAGGCCGCGCTGTACGACGTAGACCCCGGCCCCTACACGCCGGAAACTGGCGGCTTCGCCGCCTGGTACCAGGACACACACGGCCGGGTCCTTGACCTGTGCTTATCGAAAGCGGTCAGCTCACGGGTGGCGGGGGCGCCTGGGGCGCCCTCGTACATGTGTACGCTGATTCCAGCACCAGGGGTGTTCGATGACACCAAACCGGTCAGCTTTCCCACCAACTACCCCGACGAGACCTTCTGGTTTTCGGCCGATGCAGCGATTGTCGACGCTGCCCGGGGTATCGATTTGAGCTACGGCACCGCCATCGAAGCGGCGTTTGCCGCCGAAGAAGTGGTCGAAGGCGACCAGGTCAGCTTCGCCCGGGTGCGTATCCGGGTCGATGTACCGACTGCTGGCACCTACATCGTCACCCACCCCTACGGTGTCGAAGTATTCGACGTACCGGTGGCCGGACGGCGGGCGATCAATATGACCCGCGACATCGGTATCGGCGGCCAGAAAACCTACACCGGCGCGCTCAAAGGCGACGTCGGCCCGTTCCTGCGTGGTGTCGGTGGTCCCTACACCGAGACCAACCCGCAGACCGGTGCCAGCGAACGCTACATCGGCGACCCAAACCTCAATGAGGCGGTTACCGGCAGCCCGTTCAACACCAACTTCGTGCGCATCGAAGGGCCCAATGGTCTGGACCTGCGCACCACACTGTTCTCGGTGTCCGGCAAGCTTTCCGAAGTGGTGCGACCCACCCCGGTGATCGCCCAGCGCAGCACCTACTCGCGCCACAGCGAAAACGGCGACCTGCGTGCCCAGCAGGATGTCTTCGTCCAGGCCCCGCCTCCGCCCGGCACTGCGACCCTGGTCAGCCAGACGCCCAACCTGAACCTCACCGAAGCCAACAGCACCGGCGCCTGGTATGCACAATCGGCGCTCAATCCAGCGCTGCCACTGAAGCTGCAGGTGACTGCCGACAACAGCCTGGCGATCCCCAGCAGCACACCCACCACCGTCAACCTGCCGCTGACTGACCTGGTCGTGATCCAGCGTGCCGAGTTCAGCCTGGCCGGCGGACAACTGACCCTGGTCGCCTCGACCAGTGACGAAACCAGCCCGCCGGTGCTCAGCGCCCACACCGGCAACGGCGCCCCAATCGGCACCCTGAGCGGCAATGGCGCGGTCAAGACGCTCAGCACCGGGCTTTCGCCTATCCCGCCAGCCACGGTCACGGTGTCCAGTGCCAACGGCGGTAGCGACAGCGAAGAAGTGGTGCTCGTGCCATGAACATCATCTCGCCACGTCCCGTAGCAGGAGGCAGCATGAATAATTGGCCACGCCTGGCGCTCTGCGCAGCTGGGCTTTCCCTGACGCTGACCGGCACTGCCTGGGCCGGCCTTAAAGCGGTCGATCCGGGCCCCTATACCCTGGCCACCGGGCGTTACCCGATGTGGTACCAGGACCACAACGACCTGTCGATGGAGCTGTGCCAATCAAGAGCGGCCAGCTCACGAGTGCCGATTTCGGTGCCACCGGCCTACATGTGCACCCTGCTGCCCGAGCCCGGCATCTACGATGACGCCCTGCCCCTGGTATTCCCGGACAACTGGCCGCCGGAGATGTTCTGGTACCTGGCCGAGACCGAGATTCCGCAAGTGGGCAACAGCGGTTATGAGCTGGAAGTGTATGTCGCCGGTATCGAAGCGGCGTTTGCCAGCGAGAACCCGGTCGATGGCGACCAGCAGAGTTTTGCCCGGATCCGTCTGCGCGTTTCGGTTCCGCAGGCCGGTACCTATGTCATCACCCACCCCTATGGTGTCGAAACGGTCAACGTCACTACCCCAGGGCGACGCGCGATCAACATCACTCGCGACATCGGCATCGGCGCACCGGGCGTTTTCAGTGGCGTACTGAACGGCGCCCTCGGCCCGTTCCTGCGCGGTGCCGGTGGCCCTTACACCGAGATCAACCCGGATACCGGCGCCAGCGAAACCTTCATTGGTGACCCGAACATTACTGAAGCCGTACTCGGTAGCCCATTCAACACCAACTTCGTGCGTATACAGGGTCCGGCTGGCACCATCCAGACCAATTTGTTCACCGTATCTGGCAAGGTGCTTGACCCACGCGAGCAAGTTGCTGCGGAGCTTGAGCGTGCCAGCTACCGGCGTACCGCTGAAGGTACTCGCGTGGAGGTTTTCGCCAAGGCCCCGAACAGCGCCACCCTGTGTTTCCGCGAAACCCTGGCACTGGTACCCGGCACCTCGCCTTCACCCTGCCAATTCAACTTGCTGACCGACAACAACGGGCTGTTCTTCGCCGAACACCTGAGCAATGCCGCGCCACCGCCGGTAATCGTCGTGACCGCGACCGATCCGACCGGTGCCACCCGCCCCACCGCGCTATCGCGCAAACTCAGTGATGTGGTCAAGGTCAGCACCGCGCGCTATGACTGGGTCAATAAACGCCTACGGATCGAAGCCAGCTCCAGTGACGAAGTGCAGGTGCCAGACCTGGTTGCCCAGGGGTACGGTCGTCTGTCCAAGGCCGGCACCCTGCAAAGCCTGACGGTCAACGATGTGGCCCAGCCTCCGGCTACGGTCACAATCAAGTCCGCCGCCGGTGGCAGCGATACAGAAGCCGTTGTGGTGGTCGGCAATGCGCCGGTCGAAGCCGAGAACCAGGCACCACTGACCCAATCGGATCTGGGTAGCACCAGCTTCGGTGTGCCTCTGAGCCTGAACCTGCTGGCTAACGACAGCGACCCGGACAACAATGTGCCGCTGAGCATCGTTGACCTCACCCAACCGGCCACAGGCCAAGGCACGGTCGCCCTCAGTGGCAGCGCTACTGTGCTCTACACACCACCTGCGGTAGTCAACGCCCCGATGGCCGCTACCTTCACCTACCGTGCCCAGGACAATAAAGGGCTGAAGTCGGCGGTGACGACAGTGACGGTCAACGTCGCTCCCAACCAGGTGCCAACGGCCGTCAACGACACTGCCGCAACGCTGGGTGTCGCCCTGCCGATCAACGTCCTGGCCAACGATACCGATCCGGAAGGCAACGTCCCTCTGGCAATCGCCAGTGTGACCCAGCCCGCCGGTGGTCGCGGCACAGTGACCACTGACGGCAACCTGGTCACCTATACCCCGCCGGCCACCATCACAGCGGCCTTCACTACCACCTTCACCTACATCGCCCGCGACAGCCTCGGCGCCTTGTCGGCACCGGCCACGGTCACCGTGCAGGTCTCGCCACGGCCGGCGGCGGAAACCTTCGCCGTCACCACCGCGTCCGTTACCGCGCGCTCCAACAACCGCTTCAACTGGGATATCTCCGGTACTTCGTCGGTAACCACCGGCAACACCATCACCGTCCAGGTCACCACCCCGACCGGGCTGGTCACTCTGGGCAGCACCGCCGTACCGCTGACCGGACGCTGGCGGCTGACAGTGAGCAACAGCACCACCGTGGTACCGACAGCAACACCGTCGGCGACCATCCGCAGTAGCCAGGGCACCGTCCGTACCGTGCCGGTCACCGTGCAGTAGAACCCGGGAGAGATGACCATGGCGCGCCTGACCACCTTGCTGCTTTGCCTGACCTTGATCGGTCAGGCCGCCTTGGCCGACGACCTGATGGATAACGCCGACCTCGGCCCCGATCGGGACCTGGGTGAACCGCTGTCGATGCAACCGTTGCCGGTCAGCGCCGGGCAACAGGCGCAGATCGAGCAAAACGGTCAAGCCAACCGCGCCGCTATCGGCCAGGACGGTCAGGCCCTGCTGGGCCGCATCGTGCAGGCAGGTGGCGCGCAGGAGGCGTACATCCTGCAGCAAGGCAATGACCTGATGGCCACCATCCACCAACAAGGCTATGGCAACAGCGCCTCGATCGCTCAGAGCGGCAGCAACAACCGCGCGAACATCGAGCAATACGGCAACAGCAACAGCGCCAGCATCGTCCAGGCCGGCTCGGGACTGCAGAGTTCCGTGGTCCAGGCCGGTAACGGTCAGCGTGTGCAGGTCAACCAATACCGTTAAAACCTGGAGGCACCACCATGTTCAAGCTCGCTCCCATAAGCGCCGCCATTGTGCTGGCCCTTGCCGGTCAGGTGATGGCCGATGACAGCCAGTCAACCCAGAACCAATCCGGCACCGAGAACATCGCTGAGGTCAAGCAAACCGCTGCCGCCTTCAGCACCACCACCCAGAACCAGACCGGTACCGGCAACAACCATGCGGCCTTCCAGCAAGGCGGCAACAGCCAGATTCAACAGGATGCGGTGGGTGACTACAACGCCGGCTACGCCGAGCAACTGTTCGAAGTGGGCAGCCAGATCAACCAGCAAACCGCCGGAGCCCTGAACAACACCCATGCCAGCCAGTCTCTGGGCACTGAAAACCTGTCTGAGCAGACCCAGGAAGGCTCAGGTAACTTCTCCTTCGTCTACCAGGACAGCCAGACTGGTAGCCAAGGTTCTACACAGCAGTATGGCAACGATAACCGCGCCTTCGTCGAGCAACTCAACAGCGGCGCGGCCAACAACGCTCTGAGCATCCAGAACGGTACCGACAACTACAGCGCTGCCGAACACATCAGCCACAACGACGGCCAGATCGGCATCTATCAGACCGGTGAAAGCAACTGGGCCTATGGCGACCAACGCGAGGGCCAGGGTGGCGTCGTCACCATTACCCAGAGTGGCACAGGTAACTCCACCGAAGTCTGGCAGGACACCCAGGCCGGTAGCCAGGCCACCGTGACTCAATATGGTTCGACCAACGAGGGGGTCATCGACCAGAGCTTTGGCGAAAGCAACCTGGCAATTCTCTACCAGGCTGGCGATCTCAACGCTGCTTATGCCGACCAGTATGAGTCGATGGGGTCACTGTCGACCTTGACCCAGTCAGGCTCCGGTAACGTCAGCTTTACCTACCAGAGCGGCGAGAATCATGTGCTGGAGGTCAACTCCAATGGCATCGGCAACAAGGTACTGGCCAGTAACTGGAAGGGTGACAAGACCGGGGGCCAGTTCGGCAACGGCCAACGTGCTGAGATCAATCAGAACGGTAGCAGCAACAGCGCCAACTTCACCCAGGACGGTGTGGCTCAACTGACGCGCCTGAATCAGAACGGTGACGGCAATACCGCTGAAATGGTTCAAGTCGACAGCAACAACGAGCTGTACTTCGAACAGAACGGCAGTGACAACCTGTTGATCGCTGATCAGCGCGGCACCAACAACTATGCCACCGGTACCAGTACCGGTGAGACCAACAGCATCAAGCTGGAGCAGTCCGGCAGTGGCAATCAAAGCTCTACCTGGCAGCTGTACGGCGACAACAACAGTGCCAGCATCAAGCAGGCCGACGGGGTCAATGTGGCTTACGTGACTCAAGGCGGCTCCTATAACCAGGCGATGGTTGATCAGAGCGGGGCAAGCATGACTGCGACCATTCAGCAGTTTGGCGCGGGTAACCAGGCTACGGTGTTGCAGCAGTAATTGACGTTTGGCGATTCTCTCTGTGTTTTGGCCGTAACTACCGATGGGGGTAGTTGCGGTCTTTTTTTGGGCGAGGCGCCAGCCCCCCTGAAATCACTGCCCCCCTTCCCACTAATATTTTATTTCTCCCCTACCCCCCTTTACACGCAAATGCTAATCCTTATCATTCTCGACGCCGTGAGCGAGACCTGCCTATGCAGCCCATTGCTCACCCCTTGTCCCAGGAGAGATTTGACATGGCGTCGCGCTTCAACCTCAGCCCCCTGAGTATTGCCTTGCTGGCAACACTGGGCTCCACCGACCTCACCGCTGCCCCCCTGCAACTGCAGGCAGATGAAGTCCAGATCCAACCCTACGACCTGCCAGTCGATGGCACCCGCCAGGCCATCGAGCTGGAAAACACCCGAGTACTGGGCACCGCCGAGGAAGAACTCAAACAAGCCCCCGGCGTCTCCATCATCACCGCCGAAGACATCAAAAAACGCCCCCCGGTCAACGACCTGTCCGACATCATCCGCCGAGAGCCCGGCGTCAACCTCACCGGCAACAGCAGCAGCGGTGCCCGTGGCAACAACCGCCAGATCGACCTGCGCGGCATGGGCCCGGAAAACACCCTGGTGCTCATCGACGGCAAACCCACCACCTCACGCAACGCCGTGCGCTATGGCTGGAGTGGCGACCGTGATACCCGCGGCGAAACCAACTGGGTACCGGCCGAAGAAGTCGAACGCATCGAAATCCTTCGCGGCCCTGCCGCAGCGCGATACGGTTCCGGCGCCATGGGCGGGGTGGTGAACATCATTACCAAGCGCCCCACCCAGCAATACAAAGGCTCCATGACCTTGTACAGCGTATTCCCCGAAGACGATGCTGAAGGCATGGGTAAGCGCGCCAACTTCAGCCTCAGTGGCCCAATCACCGATGATCTGATTTTCCGCGTCTATGGCAGCCTGAACAAAACTGATGCCGATGACATGAAAATCAACAGCGGCCACCAAGCCTACGAAGAATCGTTGATGGCTGGTCGTGAGGGTGTGCGCAACAAGGACATCAGCGGCCTGCTGAGCTGGAAAATCGACCCAGCCAACACCCTGGATCTGGAGTCTAGCTACAGCCGCCAGGGCAACATCTTTGCCGGCGACACCATGCTCAATGCCGGCGGTGAGTTTGTCGAAAGCCAGGTGGGTAAGGAAACCAACGTCATGCAGCGATCCAGCTTCGCCGCCACGCACCGCGGTGATTATGACTGGGGTAGCAGCATGGCTTCGCTGTCCTATGATCTGACCCGCAACAACCGCCTCAATGAAGGCCTCGCCGGATGGGGCGAAGGCGCGCCTTCCGACGGTGCCGGGCGCTTCGAGTCACGCCTGCGCAACACCCGCGCCACAGGCGAGGTCAACCTGCCGCTAAGTGCCGGCCTTGAACAGGTGCTGACGCTGGGCACTGAATACCTTTACGAATCTCTCAACGACCCGGGCTCTTTGCGCCCCCAAAGCTTCGACCCAGGCGCCGAACTACCAGGGTTCGACCGGACGCAAACAAAAAGCACGGCCCACAGCTATGCCCTGTACGCCGAAGACAACATCGAGGTTGGCCCCGACACCATCATTACCCCGGGTCTGCGTTTCGATGATCACCAGGACTTCGGCAGCAATTGGAGCCCGAGCCTTAACGCCTCACACCAGATCACCGAGGCACTTAGCGTCAAAGGTGGTATCGCCCGCGCCTACAAGACGCCAAACCTGTACCAGGCCAACCCCAATTACCTGCTCTACAGCCGCGGCGGTGGTTGTAACTCCAGCGAGGTCAATAATGGTGGCTGCTATCTGTTAGGCAACGCCGATCTGGACCCGGAAACCAGTATCAACAAGGAACTGGGCCTGGCTTATGACAAGGGCACCTGGCGCACCAGTGCCACCTACTTTCGCAATGACTACAAGAACAAGATCGAGGCCGGTAACCAGACAGTGTTCCGCCTGCCCAATGGTCGACGCATCCTGCGTTGGGAGAACACAGGCAAGGCGGTGGTACAAGGAGTCGAGGGCAACCTGTTCATCGCCCTCTCCCCACGCCTGGACTGGAACACCAACTTCACTTACATGATCGAGTCAGAAGACAAGCAAACCGGCGAACCGTTGAGCATCATTCCCGAGTACACGGTCAACTCCACCCTGGACTGGAATGCTACCGACAAACTGTCGTTCCAACTCAACGGTACTTATTACGGCAAGCAGGAGTCACCCAGTTACAACGCCCGCGCCAACGAAGCGCTGGACCCCAAAGTGCGTAAGGACGTCGACCCCTACGGGCTGATGGGCATCAGTAGCGGTTATGAATTCAATAAGCACCTGAGCGTACGCGTTGGCGTTAATAACCTGTTCGATAAGCGCCTGTACCGCGAGGGTAATTCTGACGAGGCCGGGGCATTGACCTACAACGAAGCCGGACGTGCCTACTACGCGTCCTTCACTACCTCGTTCTAAAAACCTACAGCGGGCCGCGCCCTACCGCGGCGGCCCGCCCAATCAAAGTGGGAAAAATCGCATTACTCGTCAGAATTTCCTTCAAATGTAGACGACAAATTCAACACATCTCTGTTCCTCGTACTATCGTTCTTTGATTCGACGTATTGTTGGCGCCCTTCCGGCCTTAGCCAGAGTCGCCTTCCTGAATGATTCGGGAATTTGCTTACATACTCGACAAGGAGCTGAATTTTGACCACTGTGCTGATCGTTGACGACCATTCCATCGTCCGCCTCGCCGTGCGCATGCTGCTTGAGTACGAACGTTTCACTGTCATTGGAGAAGCACAAGACGGTGAAACGGCGGTGCAGTTGGCTCGGGAACTGCGTCCCGATGCGGTAATCCTCGACATCGGCCTGCCAGGCATTGATGGCCTTGGCGTATTGCAACGCTTGAGAATGCTGGAACCGGTGCCGCGCATCATGGTGCTCACCGGGCGACCGGCCGAATTGTATGCGCGCCGCTGTCTGGAGGGCGGCGCCTCGGCATTTGTTCGCAAAGATGAAGACCACGAAGCCTTAATGGCCGCGTTGAAAGCCATGATCAAAGGCTACTCGATCTTTCCTGACCTGCCGACACAGCCCGGCCCACTGCTTACCGAACAGCAGCGCCTGGACAAACTGTCGGACCAGGAGTTGGCAGTGCTGCAATTGCTGGCAGCTGGGGAATCGAACAACGACATTGCCGATCACCTGCATCTGAGCCCGAAAACCATCAGCACCTACAAAACTCGAATCCTGGAGAAACTGGAACTCAGTTCATTCGCGGCGCTGCTCGACATGTGTCGACGTCATTCGATCTGATCCCTCATGAAACTCCTCAAGGCTTTATGGCTGGGTGGCCTGCTCAGCTTCCAGGCGCTTCACGCCAGCGCTATCGATGTCGGTGAGCCTCGCCAGCTCCTGGCCCGCTCAATCAGTAGCAGCACAGCGCTGGTGCTGTCGGCCGAAGACAAGCAGTGGCTCAAGAACAAGCATCATTTGCTGCTCGGCACGACCGTGCCGGACTACCCACCGTTTGATATCAACGTCAGCAGCAATGACTACGAAGGCCTGACCGCCGACTATGCCGGGCTGATCGGTGAGCTACTGGGCATCCCGATCAAGGTGCGGCGTTTTACCGACCGGGCTCAGGCTATTGCCGCCTTGCATGCCGGGAAGATCGATATGTTGGGCAGTTCCAATGCCTTCGAGGCCGCAGACGCGCAACTGGTACTCAGCCACTCTTACACCGACGATCAACCGGTGATTGTCACTGCACCGGGGAACTCCCTGCGCAACAACGACACACTCGAAGGCCTGCGTCTGGCGATGGTCGATCACTATTTGCCACAGCCCTTGGTGAGCGCCCTTTACCCGCAGGCGAAACTGCAGTTGTACAGCTCTGCCCTGGCCGGTCTCTCGGCAGTGGCGTTGGGCCAAGCCGATGCCTTTCTCGGTGATGCCGTCAGCAGTGATTACCTGATCACCCGCGTCTACCTGGGCAATGTGCAAGTCGACCACTTCATCAAGAACCTGCGCGGCACCTTCGCCTTTGCCGTGTCGCGCAATAACCCCACGTTGTTACGCCTGGTCGATCAGGCACTGGATCGCATCGGTGACAATGACCGCTTGAATATTCTGCGCCGCTGGACCAGTGGCAGCACCCGCGTGCTACTCAATCGCAACAGTGTCAGCCTGAGTGCCGCTGAACGGGCCTGGATCGAACAACACCCACGGCTACGTGTGGCGATAAACAAGTACTTTGCGCCGATGACCTTCTTTGATGAGGACCATCAGTTTCGCGGCATCACCGCCGATGTCCTCGATCAAATCAGTATACGTACCGGCCTGAAATTCGACATTCATGCCGTCGACTCAGTGGCGCAGATTATTGAGCAGCTCGAGCAAGGCGACGTCGATATCGCTGCGGTGCTGCCGCCTACTCCGGCGCGCGAGGCCACCTTGCACTTCAGTCGCCCCTACCTGATCACCCCGAGAGTATTGGTCACCCGTACCGATAACCACACCCTGCACAACGCCGAGCAGCTCAAAGGCAAGCGGCTGGCCTTGATCCGCGACTTTTTCCCGTTGGAGACCGACCTGCGCCTGCGCTATCCCGAGACCACACTGGTACTGGTCGACGATCCATTGACGCTGATGGAGTCTGTCGAACAAGGCAAGGCGGATGCCGCCTTGAGCTCACAAATCAACGCTGCCTATTTTGTCAGCCATCTGTTCAAGGACAAACTGCAGATCGCCTCGATCTATGGCGACCAACCTGGCATCGCCTCCTTTGCCGTGGCCCGCAACGCCAAGCTGTTGCAATCGATCCTCGACAAAGCCTTACTCAGCATCCCACCGGACGATATGACCGAATTGACGGGGCGTTGGCGCACCAATGCATTGATCAGTGACAGCCTCTGGTACAACTACCGCGGGCTGATCGTGCAGATCTTGCTTGCCGCCGGGGCGTTGATCATTGCAGTGATCATCTGGAACCGTTACCTGCGGGAGCTGATTCGGCGACGCAGTGAAGCCGAACAGGCCCTGCAGACAGAACTGGCGTTCAGCAAGCGTTTGCTCGAAGAGCTGCGTCTGGCCAAAGAGCAGGCGGAAAACGCCAGCCGTGCAAAAAGCACCTTCCTGGCGACCATGAGCCACGAAATCCGTACGCCGATGAACGCCGTCATCGGTTTACTCGAACTGGCCATCGAAGATGCCGCTCAAGGCCGTGTTGACCGCACCTCCCTGCAGGTGGCATTTGAATCGGCCAACGGCCTGCTGGAGCTGATCGGCGACATTCTCGACATCGTCCGCATCGAAGCCGGGCACATGAGCCTGGCGCCACAACCGACAGACCTCAATAACTTGATTACCGCCACCGTACGCGTGTTCGAAGGCAATGCCAGGCTCAAGGGGTTGAGGCTGGAGGTCGATTTGCAACCCACCGACAGCCTGGTGGCCGTCGATGCGCTACGCCTGAAGCAGATCCTCTCGAACCTGGTGAGCAATGCAATCAAGTTCACCGACCAAGGCAGTGTCAACGTCAGCCTGTCTGTCGATCACAGCCAGGCAGGCCAACTGCAGATTCTGCTCGGTGTCGAAGACAGCGGTATCGGCATCAGCGCTGCAGACCAGCAGCAGCTGTTTCAGCACTTTGCTCAAGTGGGAGCCCACACCTCCCGTCAGGGTACTGGCCTGGGCCTGATCATCAGTCGAAACCTGTGTGAGCTCATGGGCGGTCAGTTGCACTTGCAAAGTGCACCGAATCAAGGCACCCGTGTCCATGTCGCGCTGACGCTGCCCCTGGCTGAACCGGCAACTGAAACCGACAACATGCCTGTGACAGCAGCCGATAGCCTGCCAGCGCTGGCGATTCTGGTGGTGGATGACTACCCGGCCAACCTGATGCTGCTCGAGCGCCAGCTGACGCTGCTTGGTCATCGGGTCAGCCAGGCCAGCGATGGACAGCAGGCCTTGGCACTGTGGCACAAGAACAGTTTTGACGCGGTCATCACCGACTGCCACATGCCCGTTATGGACGGCCATCAGTTGGCGCGCCAGATCCGTGCCCAGGAGCGGCAGTTGCAGCGACCGGCCTGTGTGGTTCTCGGCCTGACCGCCAATGCCCAGGCACAAGAGCGCGAACGTTGCCTGGCCAGTGGCATGAACGACTGCCTGTTCAAGCCCATTGGCCTGGCACAACTGCGGCGTCACCTGCAGGGCATGAACACCCCCGTAGCGGCTCCACAGACGGCCGAGGATGAGGAACACGCCAGCGGCTTCGACATCGACAATCTGCGCTACTTGACCCTTGGTGATCCCAGTCTGGTCCGTCGTCTGCTCGACGAGCTGACGCGCAGCAACGGTGAAGACCTCGAAGCCCTGCGCGCCCTTGGCTCGCACCCTTCGCGCGCCAACGTGCGCGCCCTGGCTCACCGCATCAAGGGCGGCGCCAAGATGCTCAAGGCGCACGGTGTGGTACGGCATTGCCAGGCCGTCGAGCAAGCCTGCCTCGGCGATGCCTCGAACGGTCAGCTCAAGGCCTTGCTAGGCAACCTGGAACAGAGCTTGTTGACCCTGAAAACGCAGTTGATCCAAGCCCATAGCCAATAGCGGCCAGAGGCCGGGGCGATACACTCAGTGCAGCTGCAAGGTCGAGTTGATTTGACTGATGGCATCGACCACATGCTGGGAGCCCTGCTGGATTTCCAGAATCACCTCGCCTGCTTCATTGGCCAGTTCCACACCGATGCCGGTGCGGCTCAGGCTTGACTGCATGCTGGCCACTGCGGTCAGCGACAGGTCGTGGTTCTGGCGCACCACTTCGACGATTTCCAGGGTTGCCTTGCTGGTGCGTGCGGCCAGGCTCCGTACCTCGTCTGCTACCACAGCAAAACCGCGTCCATGCCCGCCAGCACGCGCCGCTTCGATAGCCGCGTTAAGGGCCAGCAGGTTGGTTTGGTCAGCAATCCCCCGAATCGTCTGCACGATCTGTCCAATCAGCTCTGACTGTTTACTCACCGCGTCGATGCTGCGTGCAGCCGCATTGAGGTTCACGGAAATTTCCTCGATCACCTGCACCGTCTGCTGAACGACCTGAGAGCCCTTACGTGCACAGGCATCATTCTGCACTGAAGTGGCATGGGCCGCCTCGGCGGCCGTTTGCTGAGTGCTGACCTGAGAAGTGATATCACTGGCGAACTTGACCACCTTATACAGGCGCCCGCGGGTGTCGAAAATCGGGTTATAGGATGCTTCGAGGTAGACCATCTGCCCCCGTTTGTTGACCCGTTCAAAGCGATGTGAATGGTACTCACCTCGGTTGAGCGAAGCCCAGAATGCTTTATAGGCGGCCGACTCGCTTTCACGCTTGCGGCAGAACAGGCTGTGATGCTGACCGACAATCTCTTCATGGCGGTAATGCAGGGTGTCGAGAAAGTTCTGGTTGGCCTTGATCACCTTGCCTTCAGGGGTGAATTCAATCATTGCCATGGAGCGGCTGATGGCATTGATCAAGCTTTCACTTTCATGTTCTTCCTTGACCCGCTGGGTGATGTCGGACGCCACTTTGATTACGCTGGTGACTTGCTGCTGAGGTCCGAATACCGGCATGTAGCTGGCTTCAAGCCAGAGCTCACGGCCTTGGTTATCAATTCGGGCAAACGTACCGCTCTGCGGCTCACCGCGAGCCAGATCCCGCCACAAACGCCGATAATCTTCGCTATTGGCGTAGTCTTTTTCACAGAACATCCGGTGGTGCTTGCCGCGAATCTGCTCAAGGCTGTAGCCCATGGCCTTGCAGAAGTTATCATTGGCTTCAAGAATGATCCCGTCCGGGCTGAACTCGATCATCGCCATAGAGCGGCTGATGGCGGCTAGTTTGGCATTGATCCCGGCTAATGCACGGGTGTACTGCTCGATTTCGGCCAGATCGGACTTACGATGAAAATCAAACATCGAACCACCCTCTATGCTCAGGTTTTGCTGAGCATAGATAAACAATGGCGCCGTGCAAGCAATTTGATATCACCCCACCCGGCGCGAGTGGGCCGTTGCTCAACTGCTTTCGCGCACCACCAATTCAAAGCCCAGGTCCTGGTTGTGTGCGCTGCCACGCTTGCCATCGAGCAGACCGAGCAACGCCTGGGCAGCGCAACGGCCAATGGCGGCGCGAGGCGTGCGGATCGAGGTCAGGCGCGGAACCATATGCGCTGAAGCGGGTAGATCGTTGAAACCCACCATGGCCACCTGTTGCGGCACCTTGATCCCTAAACGTAGCGCTTCGAGAACGGCGCCCTGAGCCAAGTCGTCGTTGCAGAAAAAAATCCCGTCGACATCCCTGTGCTGCGCCAGCAACTGGGCGAACAACTCACCGCCCAAACCTATGGACGAGGGTTGCGGTGACAGCACTTGCAGTTCTTCGGCAAAACGGCCCGCTTCGACCAACGCCTGGCGAAAGCCTTCAGCCCGCTGCATCACCCGTGGGTCGAGTTGCGCGGCGATAAAGGCCAGGCGCTGACAACCGCGATCAAGGAGATGGCGTGCCGCCGCCGCACCAGCCTGCTGCTGGGAAAAGCCCACCGACATGCCCTGCTCCGGGTTACCCAATTCCATCATGTGCACACAGGGCACACCACTGGCACTGAGCATCTGTTTGGCCGCTTCGCTGCGGTCAAACCCGGTGAGCAGAATGCCGCGAGGCTGATAGGCCAGGTAGTTACGAATCAGGTTCTCTTCTTCGGCGATATCGTAGTGATAGTTGCCGATCAGTACTTCCAGGCCACGCGGGCGCATGACTTCATGGACTGCTTCCAAGGTTTCGATGAACAGCTGGTTGGACAACGACGGAATCAGCACCACGATCGACGCGCTCTGTGCCGACGCCAGCGCCCGGGCAGCAGGGTTGGCAACGTAGCCCAGGGTGGTTGCCGCCAGCTTGACCTTCTCGACCAGCTCCGGGGCAACCGTGCTGACCCCGCGCAAGGCACGTGAGGCCGTAATCGGGGAAACCCCGGAAAGCCTGGCGACTTCCGCCAGAGTGGGACGACCGGTAGTACGTGAGCCGATGCGGGTCATGGGGAATTTTATTTTCGACTTGCAAAGAATAGGGAACGGGCACTAAGGTAGCGCTGTCTCAGAACACAGGCAATGCATAACTGCAGATGACCTGAAATGAGCACCAGACTGCTGAATACAAGATCAATAACATCTGGGTAGGAAGCGCCCGAGCCTAACGTCATAGCGGCTCAAGATAGCGCTGTCTTGCCTTGCAGGAGGTACCGATGAACCCACCCCTATCGGCAATCGTGGTCATGGGCGTAGCTGGCTGCGGCAAAAGCTACGTTGGTGCCGCCATTGCAGGCCTGAGCGGCGGCCGCCTGATCGAAGGCGATGACTTCCACCCCGCTGCCAATATCCAGAAAATGAGCGCTGGCATTCCCCTGGACGACGGCGACCGCGCTGGCTGGTTGATCCGTTTAGGCGAAGAGTTGCAGGCCTGCCTCAAGGCTGGCGAACGCCCCATCCTGACCTGTTCGGCACTGAAAAAGCGCTACCGCGACGCCTTGCGTCATGCAGTGCCGGACCTCGGATTCGTGTTTCTCGACCTGACGCCTGAAGAGGCCAGTCGGCGAGTGCTTGCCCGTCCTGGGCACTTTATGCCCGCGAGCCTGATCGACAGCCAGTTCGCCGCCCTCGAACGACCCAATGGTGAAGCCCTGACCCTGCCTCTGGACGCCACCTTGCCCGTGGACACCCTGGCCGTGCAGGTGGACCTGTGGCTAAAGACTTGCGGTGAACCGGTGCTGGCGCGAACGGCCTGACAGGGCAGTTTTCCGGCTCACCAAAGATAGCGCTGTCTTACCCCATATCCGCTGTAAACGCTGCGCCCACAACAAAGACAATATGAGGCACTGAACCATGTTCGGTTTGGCAACTGATACCTACCTGCTGCTCGATGCCGTAGTCACCATCATCGGTCTGGTGCTACTGATCACCCACTTCAAAGTCCACCCCTTTGTCGCCTTGACGCTGGCAGCCGGATTTCTCGGCCTGACCTCGGGCATGCCAGTGGCCAAAGTGATGAAATCTTTCCAGGACGGCTTTGGTGGCGTGCTGGGTTTTGTCGGTATCGTCCTGGCCTTGGGCACCATGCTCGGCAAGTTGATGGCAGACTCCGGCGGTGCCGACCAGATCGCTCAGACGTTAATCCGTGCTTTTGGCAAAGAGAAAGTGCACTGGGCGATGATGTTCGCGGCTTTTCTGGTCGGTATCCCGCTATTCTTTGAGATCGGCTTCGTCCTGCTGATCCCGTTGGTGTTCATTGTCGCCCGGCGTTCCGGAGTATCGCTGATCAAGATTGGCATTCCATTGCTGGCTGGGCTTTCGGTGGTCCACGGCCTGGTCCCGCCGCATCCCGGACCGCTGTTGGCGATTGGCATTTTCAATGCCGACATCGGCAAGACCATTTTCTATGGCCTGATCGTTGCACTGCCCACCGCGATCATTGCCGGCCCGCTGTATGGCAACTTCATCTCGCGCTACATCCCGGGCACGCCATCGCAAGAGCTGATGGACCAGATCGCCCGTGAGTCCGAGCAGAAGAACCTGCCAAGTTTCAGCGTGACCCTGATTACCGTGCTGTTGCCGGTGTTCCTGATGCTGCTGAAAACCTTCGCCGATGTGGTACTGCCGGCGGAGCACATCGTGCGCCAATGGATGGACCTGATCGGCCACCCGATCACCGCCCTGCTGGCCGCCCTGCTGTTGGCGTTCTATACCTTTGGCGCGGCACGCGGGTTCTCTCGCCAGCAGATCATGAAACTGCTCGACCAGAGCCTGGCGCCCACTGCAGCCATCATCTTGATCGTTGGCGCCGGCGGCGGTTTCAAGCAAATGCTGGTGGATACCGGGGTGGGAAATGTCATCGGCCAGATGGCCGTACAGGCGCAGATCTCACCGATCATGCTGGCCTGGCTGGTGGCCGCGGTGATTCGTATCGCCACTGGATCAGCGACGGTGGCAACCATTACCGGGGCCGGGATTGTGGCGCCGGTAATCGGCATGATGCCGGGAGTCAATCGCGAGTTGCTGGTGTTGGCGACAGGCGCCGGCTCGTTGATCCTTTCTCACGTCAACGATGCCGGTTTCTGGCTGGTGAAACAGTACTTCAACATGACCGTGGCCGAGACGTTCAAAACCTGGAGCATGATGGAGACCATTCTTTCGGTGGTCGGCATCATCTTTATCATGCTGTTGTCATTAGTCGTCTGAACAAAAGCTTCAACACCGAGCCCGGCTCCCACAGCGAAACCTGTAGGAGCCGGCCTTGCCATACCCATCCGATCAGAAAGCAGCCTTGAAGATGCCTTCAATCTCCTCCTGATTGGCTGGCCGTGGGTTGGTCAAACCGCAGGCATCCTTCAACGCATTGCTGGCCAGAACCGGCACATCCACTTCTTTTACGCCCAGTTCCGCCAACCCAGCCGGGATCTGAATGTCCCGCGACAGGCTTTCAATCGCCGCAATCGCCGCATCACTGCCCAGTTGCGCACTCATGCCAGAGACATCCACGCCCATCGCCTTGGCCACATCACGCAGCCGCGCGGCACTGACGTTGGCGTTAAAGCGCTGCACATGAGGTAGCAACACGGCATTGCACACACCATGTGGCAGGTCGTAGAAGCCGCCCAACTGGTGGGCCATGGCATGTACATACCCCAGCGAAGCATTGTTGAACGCCATACCCGCGAGGAACTGCGCGTAGGCCATGTTCTCCCGCGCCTGCAAGTCGCTGCTTTCGGCCACGGCCTGACGCAGGTTTTCGCTGATCAGTTCAATCGCCTTGATGGCGCAGGCATCGGTGATCGGCGTCGCAGCCGTCGACACGTAGGCTTCAATGGCATGGGTCAGCGCATCCATCCCGGTCGCAGCGGTCAAGCCTTTAGGCATCCCAGCCATCAACGCCGGGTCGTTGACCGACAGCAATGGGGTGACGTTGCGGTCGACGATGGCCATTTTTACATGACGTGCCTCGTCGGTGATGATGCAAAAACGGGTCATTTCACTGGCGGTGCCGGCGGTGGTATTGATGGCAATCAACGGCAGCTGCGGCTTGGCCGAGCGGTCAACCCCTTCATAGTCGCTGATCTTGCCGCCATTGGTGGCGCACAGGGCAATGCCCTTGGCGCAGTCGTGCGGCGAGCCACCCCCCAGAGAAATCACGCAATCGCAGCGTTCGCGCTGCAACTGCGCCAGGCCCTGCTCGACGTTGGCGATACTGGGATTGGGTTTGGCGCCGTCAAAGATCGACGAGTCGATGTCGCGCATAGCCAGCAATTCGGCAATGCGCGCAGCTACACCAGCCTTGGCCAACCCGGTGTCAGTGACGATCAGCGCCTTGCGCAATCCGTAGCCGGCGATGGCGGTCATCGCTTCGTCAAGACAATCGATGCCCATGATGTTGACGGCAGGGATGAAGAACGTGCTGCTCATGGCAAAACCCTCGTGCAATATTCCATTGCCCCGAGGATCCGCCTATACGCCCTGCCCCGTGTTGATCTGGGGCAAGGCTTGCTCAGCCCAGGAACAGTCGATAGGCCGGGTTGTCGGTTTCATCCCAATAGCGATATCCCATGGCATCCAGCGCAGCCGGTAGATCGTCCTGTTCTTCGGACGGTACCTCCAGCGCCGCGAACACCCGTGCGTCGGCTGCCCCATGGTTGCGGTAGTGGAACAGGCTGATGTTCCAGCGTTTGCCCAGCCGCTCAAGAAAACCCAACAAGGCACCCGGGCGCTCGGGGAACTCAAAGCGCAGTACGCGCTCATCAGCGCCCGGCCCGGCATGCCCACCTACGGTATGACGCACGTGCAGCTTGGCCAGTTCGTTGTCGGTCAGGTCGAGCACGCTGTAGCCCTGCGCGCGCAGGCTGGCCAGCAACTGATCACGCGGATCGTGCTGTGGGTGGGTCTGCACGCCGACGAACAGACGGGCTTCCTTGCCGGGGTAATAGCGGTAATTGAACTCGGTGATCTGGCGCTTGCCCAGGGCCTGGCAAAAGGCGCGGAAGCTGCCGGGTTGCTCGGGGATGGTGACGGCGATGATCGCTTCGCGCTGCTCACCCAGTTCGGCGCGCTCGGCGACATGGCGCAAGCGATCGAAGTTGACGTTGGCACCCGAATCGATCGCCACCAGAGTCTGGCCCCGGGCGCGCTCACGGGCGACGTACTTCTTGATCCCAGCCACCGCCAAGGCCCCGGACGGTTCAGTGATCGAGCGGGTATCGTCGTAGATATCCTTGATTGCCGCGCACAGCTCGTCATTGCTGACGGTGATGACCTCGTCAACAAAGTGCCGACACACCTCGAAGCAATGGGCGCCGATCTGCGCTACCGCCACGCCCTCGGCAAAGCTACCGACCTGTGGCAGCACCACCCGCTCACCGGCCTGCATCGCAACTTGCAGGCAGTTGGAGTCCTGGGGTTCGACGCCGATTACTTTCACCTCCGGGCGCAAGTATTTGACGTAGGCGGCAATGCCGGCGATTAACCCGCCGCCACCGACCGGCACGAAGATCGCGTCCAGTGCACCGGGCTGTTGGCGCAGGATTTCCATGGCCACCGTGCCCTGGCCGGCGATTACGTCCGGGTCATCAAAGGGCGGAACGAAGGTTGCGCCATCGCTGTCGGCCAATTTCAGCGCGTGGGCCAAGGCATGCGGAAAACTGTCGCCGTGCAGCACCACTTCACCACCGCGCGAACGCACCCCAGTAACTTTCAACTCTGGCGTGGTGGTTGGCATGACAATGGTCGCGCGCATACCCAGTTCGCGGGCGGCCAGGGCCACGCCTTGGGCGTGATTGCCGGCGGATGCGGTGATCACGCCGCGCGCGCGTTGCGCTGGGCTCAGGCGGCTGAGACGGTTATAGGCACCGCGAATCTTGAACGAGAACGTCGGTTGCAGGTCCTCGCGCTTGAGCAGCACCTGGTTGCCCAACGCGGCGGACAACGCCGGGGCAAGCTGCAGGGGCGTTTCGATGGCCAGGTCGTACACTGGTGCAGCAAGAATCCTGCGCACGTAATCGGGCAGCAGATTCAGCGACGCGGACGGTGTGCGAGGGCTAACGGCAAGGCTGGTCATCAGTGACTCCTGGTTTTTTAAAGTGCCCAGGAGAGAGAGAAAGAACCCGCCTCCAGGGCGGGTTCGGTGCAAGTGTCAGCTAGCCCGCCAAAACGATAATGGCGGTAATAATGCTTGGCTGAGACAACTGCAGGAATGTGTTCATGCCAGCGAAACTAGCGCAGGCGTATAGGCGAAGTCAAGCAGGCTCGCGTGCTGACTCAGGCACATCGAATACCCGATCGAAGGCCCACTGGAAAACAAAGGCATAGACAAAGAAGAACAGGAACAACGCCAGGTTGGTCAACAACGCTGCCCACAGGCTGACCTGCATCCACACCGCCACCACGGGCAAAAGAATCACCACCAGCCCACCTTCAAAGCCCAAGGCATGCAGAAATCGCCGCCACAGGGTTCGCCGACGTTGTTGCTGGCGCGCTTCCCAGGACTCGAAGGCCCAGTTGTAAAACATGTTCCAGGACAGCGCCACTGCCGAGAGAATCAACGACAGAACGGTGGAGTGGGCCATGCCAGCGTCGAAGGCCCAGGACAATGCCGGTGCGACACAGAGCACCGCAATAATTTCATAGAGAATGGCCTGGACCACTTTGCGCGCCTTGCCTTGCATGACTGGCTCCGGTTGAAGAATGAGCCCTCACCCTAGCGTCATTGAGACAACGCTTCAATTGAGCTAGATTGAGCCTCCCTCAATCTGGCGATCAACAACAACTGACCCTGACCACCACCGCCGCTTTCGCCAGCCTCTGGCTGATTCCGCGCCTGGGTGATTTCCATCGTCGCCACAGTGACATTCAGGTACGGGTGCAAACCGCCAACGAGATTGTCGACCTGCACCGCGACCACAGCCTGGACCTGGCCCTGCGAGCAGAGTTCGATACCGACCCGACACTGTATCGGCTGCCGTTGCTGACAGAGTATTTCGCCGTCTACACCCCACCTGGCTGGCAGGAACCCGTTGCAGACCAACCACTGGCGTTGATCGAAGCGCCTTGGATTTCGGCCAGCGGCGCCGCTATTGATTGGGGCCATTGGTGCAATCTGGCGGGCACATCGCACTGGCTGCAACAGGCGCGCGTTCACCATTACGACGACGAACACCATGCTTTGCAGGCGGCCATTGCCGGACATGGCTTGGTGTTGGCAAGCAATGTGCTGGTGGCCGACAGTGTGCGGCTCGGGCTGCTGCAACCCTGGCATGAAGATGTTCGCTTACCGGCAGCGCAATACAATGCGGTATGCGTGCCGGGTCAGGAACGGCGGCCGGTGGTGCGGGCATTTCTCGAATGGTTGCGATACCAGATCGACTGATTAGTGAGAACTGGCATTACCAGCAAGGCGGCTTCCCACTCCGACAAAAACCGCTCTAGCCCCACTCCCTTGACGTCAGAAAACCGTCCTGACGATTGGACAAGCCTTATTTCTGCTGCTTGTATCTAACTCCTACAACAGCAATAGATCGTACAACTTCGTGGATCCAGGACGGGACGAGGAGCAGGGCAATGGCGCACACAGTCATGATGGTGTTTGGCACACGCCCCGAAGCAATCAAGATGGCGCCACTGGCCCGCGTGCTGCGCGAGTGGCCGGACTTGGAGCTGAACATCTGCTCCACCGGGCAGCACCGGGAAATGCTTCAGCAAGTGCTCAAGGATTTTGGCCTGAGTGTCGATGAAGACCTGCAGGTCATGACCCAGAACCAGACCCTCAATGGCCTGTCGCAACAATTGCTGGTGCAACTGGACGCCACCTACGAGCGTATCAAGCCCGATATTGTCCTGGTCCATGGCGACACCACCACCAGCTTCATCGCCGCCCTCGCCGCCTTCTACCGGCAGATTCCAATCGGCCATGTCGAGGCTGGCCTGCGCACCGGCAACCTCAAGGCCCCCTGGCCAGAGGAAGCCAATCGGCGCCTGACTGGCGTTATTGCCGACCTGCACTTTGCCCCCACCACCAAATCCCGCGATAACCTGCTGCGCGAAGGCGTGGTACTGGAGCAGATCGAGGTCACCGGCAACACCGTCATCGATGCCTTGTTGTGGATGCGTGAGCACCTGAACAAAAGCCAATGGAAGCCGGCGCCCGACTCGCCGCTGGCGCAATTGCGCGAAGACCAGCGCATGGTGCTGATCACCGGCCATCGCCGGGAAAACTTCGGCCAGGGCTTTGAACGGATCTGCCTGGCCTTGGCTGAACTCGCCCTGCGTTATCCCGATGTGCAGTTCGTCTACCCGGTGCACCTCAACCCACAGGTGCAAAAAGCGGTATACGGGGTGCTTTCGCACCAGTCGAACATCCTTCTGGTCGCCCCACAGGACTATCAACATTTTGTCTGGCTGATGGACCGTGCCTACCTGATCCTCACCGATTCCGGTGGCGTACAGGAAGAAGCCCCGGCGCTGGGCAAGCCCTTGCTGGTGCTGCGCAAAGTCACCGAGCGCCCTTCGGTGCTCGAAGGCGGCACGGTGAAACTGGTCGGAACCCTGACGGAACGGATCGTCAAGGAAACCAGCCTATTGCTGGACGACCCCGCCGCCTACAAACAGATGAGCCGGGTGTTCACTCCTTATGGTGATGGACATGCCAGCGAACGTATTGCTGAACGTCTGAGCCGCTGGCTCGAGGAAACCGCCAGCGAGCCCGATGCCTCATGAGCCTGGCCTTTGTCGACTTCCTGACCTATGTGCTGTTCGGCCTCAAGCTCCTGGCGATCACCCTGGCCCTGCTCATGTTTTTGCTGGGGCTGGACGACCTGTTCATTGACCTGGTGTATTGGGGACGCAGGCTGATCCGTCGTTTGCGCATCTACGACAAGTTCGAAAAAGCCGATGAGAAGCGTTTGTTCGAAGCGCCGGAAAAGCCACTGGCGATCATGGTCCCGGCCTGGAACGAAGTGGGGGTGGTAGGCGAGATGGCGCGCCTGGCGGCGTCGACCATCGATTACGAAAACTACCAGATATTCGTCGGCACCTACCCCAACGACCCGCAAACCCAGGCCGATGTCGATGCGGTGTGCCTGCACTACCCCAACGTGCATAAAGTGGTCTGCGCCCGCCCCGGCCCCACCAGCAAAGCCGACTGTCTGAACAACATCATCGACGCCCTGCTGCGCTTTCAGAGCGAGGCGAAAATCGAGTTCGCCGGTTTCATCCTGCATGACGCCGAGGATGTCATCTCGCCGATGGAGCTGCGCCTGTACAACTACTTGCTGCCCAACAAAGACATGATCCAGATCCCGGTGTACCCCTTCGCACCGGAATGGAAAGGCTTTACCGCCGGCCACTATGTCGACGAGTTCGCCGAAAATCATGGCAAAGACGTCATCGTACGTGAAGCGTTGACCGGCCAGGTTCCCAGCGCCGGGGTCGGCACCTGCTTCAGCCGCCGGGCCATCAGCGCCTTGCTCGAGGACGGTGACGGCATCGCCTTTGACGTGCAGAGCCTGACCGAAGACTACGACATCGGCTTTCGCCTCAAGCAAAAGGGCATGAAGTGCATCTTCGCCCGCTACTCCATCACTGACCCGCAGTTGGCGCTCAAACGCGACTGGCGCCTGGGCATGAGCCGCGAATTCGCCCAGGTCATCTGCGTGCGTGAGCACTTTCCGCGGGATTGGCAGCATGCGATTCGGCAGAAGTCGCGGTGGATCGTCGGCATCGTTTTCCAGGGTACGAAAAACCTCGGCTGGAGCCGCAAGGGCGCGCTCAATTATTTCCTCTGGCGTGACCGCCGCGGTTTGTTTGCCTACTTGCTGAGTTTTCTGGTCAATCTGTTGCTCCTGGTGTTGCTGGCCATGTGGCTGGTAGGCCTGCTGGCGCCCAATAGCTGGCAGTTCCAGTCGATCCTGGCCGACAGCCAGACGCTGACTGTATTGCTTTGGCTCAACGGCCTGATGCTGATCAACCGTCTGTTCCAGCGGGGCTTTTTCGTCACTCGCTATTACGGCATTGTCGAGGGGCTGCTGTCGGCACCACGGATGATGTGGAGCAACTTCGTCAACTTCTTCGCCAACCTGCGAGCCCTGCGCCAGGTCATGGAAATGGGTGATTCGCGGCGCGTGGCCTGGGACAAGACCACCCACGAGTTCCCCGCCCTGACCGCCCCCATGCGTACTCCGCTGGGCCAACGTCTGGTGGACAAAGGCCTGATCAGCGAAGCGCAATTGCACCAGGCGATTACCAACCCGCTGCGCCGCCGCCTGGGCCGCGAACTGCTGTTGCAAGGCTTGCTCACCAGTGAACAATTGGTCGAGGCCCTTAGCGAGCAACTGGACCTGCCGTGGGCCCCGCTCAACCCGTTCAAACTCGACCCGCAATTGATCGCAAAAATGCCGCGCAGGCTGGCCGTGCATTACAGCGTTTTGCCCGTCGCCGAAGAAGGCGAGACGTTGGTACTGGCCAGCGAAACGCCGGTCAGCCAGGTTTCTCTGGGAGTCATCAGCCGCCAGCTCAAGCGTCCGGTGAACTGCCGCCTGGCGCCCCAGGGCCGAGTGACGCTCGGGCTGCGCTACCACTACCCTAGCCCTTGGCAAAAAGAGGAAACCCGGCAGATGCTCGCGGTGCTCGAACGGCATCAGGATGATGCCAACTTGCTGGAGCGGGTCAGTCGCCACCAGATCATGCTCGGTACCCTGCTGCAGGTGCGCGGCATGGTCCCAGCGACCCTGTTCAATCAAGCGCTGATGGACTTCAACCCTGAACACATGTCCCTGGGCGAGCACCTGGTCGCCCGCGGCATCATCACCGAGCAAGTGCTAAAAGCCGCACTCGCCGAGCAGGTGCAAGAGCAGCAAGCTGCCTATGACCTGACCCGGGAGGTGGCATGAGCTTGCGTGCACCGTTGAAGTTCGCCAGCCTGCTGTTGTCGTTCTATGCCCTCCACAGCCTGGCTGCCCCCCTCAGTGATTTCGAGCGTTTTCGCAGCTACCCCTACATGGAGCGCAGCTACCGCGAAGCCAAGCAGAACAATTGGGCGGAGGTAGAACGCCTGACCCGCCACTTGTTGCAGCGCGTCCCCAACAACGACGAAGCCCGCGCCTTACTGATCCAGGCGCTGCTTCACCAACGCCGCTACCGCGATGCCGAGACGTTGGCCGAGCAGGCCAGCGCCACCGATGCCGATGCCGATGCCCTGTTGGAGCTGCGCCTGGCCTGGATCGAGCAGGATCCACCTGGCGCGAGTCAGGTAGAAAGCTGGATTGCCAACAGCCCCCTGAACCAGCGTATCCGCCTGTGGCAGGCCTACAGCCTGAGCCTGGCCAAATTCGGCGGCGCAGCCAGGGCCTTGGACTGGCTCAACCACCTGCCGTCCAAAGGCGACGACAATATTCTGCGCCTGGCGCGGGCAAACTGGGCCGAGCAGTTGCACGACTGGAGCCAGACCATCGACGCCCTGGCCCCCCTGGCGGCCCGTGGTCAACTACCGGCCAAAGACTGGCGACGCCTGGCCAATGCGTATGTACAGCGCCTGGATGAAGCGCCACTGCAGCAACTGCTAAAAAACCCGCCCTCAGCCGATATCGCCCGTCAGACGCGCCTGGCCATGGCCAATCGAGCCATCGCCATGGACCACGACCAGCTCGCCCAGCGCTGGCTACAGTCCTTACCCGACGCCGACCTGCGGCATCCAGAGCAACGCCAACAGCTGTGGGAACTGGCGCGCCAGGGCAATGACAGCGCCTTGGTGCAGCGCATGAGCAATGAACTCAAGCGGCCCTGCCTGGAGACCGCCGAATGGCTGTCACGGCACGATCCCGACCTTGCCCGTCAACAATTGGGCCAGTGCCGTGCCGAGGAGGATCCGAAAACCTGGCTGGTGCTCAATCAACGCTTGCACGGTGCGGGCGGCGGCACCCATTCGGCACACATGTGGGAACAACTGTATCGCCAGAGCGGCGACCTGGCCGCACTGGAACAAGCGACTTTTCTGCAGCTCAAAGAAGGCCGCCAAAGCCACGTGCGTCAGTTGCTCGAACAGGCCTACGACCGCCGCCAGGGCCGCTTGCCAGCGTCTTTGCTGCAGCGTCTGGGTGGTCTCTACAGCCAGGCTGAGGCGCCACTGGACGTTCGCCGCATGAGCAGCCTTGCCCCTCGAGTCGATCCGACGACTCGCGCGCTGCTGCTAGCGCGTCTGGCTGAGAACGGCGAGTGCGCAGCCGTGCGCCAGGCCGTTCCCGCCACTCCCAGCGAAGTCGGTCAGCTACGTGCTCTGGGCCGTTGCGCCATGCCCGAGCGCCCGGGCGAAGCCGTGGTCTATTACCAGGCGGCAGAGCGCTTGGGTGACAGCGGCAGCCGCCTGCCGCTGGCCTATGCCCTGGAAGCCGCGGGCGATTCACAAGCGGCACAACCGATCTGGAACAGCCTCAGCGATAGCCAGTGGACAGACAACGCTCGGCTCACCGCTGCCCGCAGTGCCCTCAATGCCAACGACGTGGATCGGGCCAAGTTGCATTGGAGCAAGGTCCCCCACCACAGCGCCGACGACTTCGCCTTGGGCGCGGCGATTGCCCAGCGCCAGGGCGACACCGCTGCGGCCATGGCCTACCAGCGCCAAGCGCTGGCGCATCAGCCGCGGGCGGAGCATTACTACGCCGCCTCGGTCACCGCGCAACAGGCTGGTGAGTTCGAGCAGAGCAACGCCTGGCTGGCCGACGCCGTGCGCCTGGCACCGAACAACCCGCGCTACCGTGCCGATTACGGCATGCGCCTGGCGGGCGCCAAGGACCCGGCCGTTCGTCGCCAGTCGATCCCGCACCTGCAGCAATCGACCCGCGACTTCCCCGACGACTACCGCCTGGGCGAGACCCTGGCACTGCGCTATATCGAAGTCGAAGACAGCGCCGCCGCGCGCCAGGAGCTGCGCCGGGTCATCGATGTCGAACAGGACCGGGTTGACGAAGACGACGAGTACGGCAGCCTTGAGGCGCGTAAATACCGCCAGCGCCGCGCCCACGAAAGCTTGTCGCGACGCGACAGCTTCACCTTGGCCAGCACCTGGTCGCCTGCCGGTATTTCGACCAACGACAACTTTCGCGACAACCGCGAGGATCGACGGGCTGCTTCGCAGAACGTGCAATTGGCGATGTGGGACCACGCCTTGGGCGAAGAGCCCAGCCGTAACGGCAGCACCCTGTCGGTGTATGGCCGGGTACTGTTCGGCGGCCAGAGCCGCACCGACTACGCCCAGAGTATGGGCACCGGGGTTGGCCTGCGTTACAAACCCCTGGGCCAGGCCAACCTTAACCTGTATGCCGAGCTCTATCACCAGCGCCAGATCGACGATGACCACTACAGTGGCCTGAGCCTGGGCGAACTGCTGAGCCCGAGCAAGGTTAGCGACAACTGGGGTGACTTGCGTGGCAATGCCGAGTCGAGCAACGACCTGCTGTTGCGCGCCACCGCCTCGTTCCTCGACCAGGACAAGTGGCGCAATGATTGGCGTATCGACGAGGACCAATGGAACGAACGCTTTCTCTACCTGGACGGCGCCTGGTGGACCCGCGCAGGCGATCACCAATGGCTGTCTCGCTACCAGCAAGGGCATACCTGGAAGCTGGCCAGCGACGCGCCGCAGACGCTGATGCCCTACGGCTTTCTCGAGTTTTCAAGCCAGGATCCGAGTAATGACTGGCGCCAGGACCTGCGTACCGGTGTCGGCCTGCGTTGGCAGTGGTGGTTCGACGCTGATCGCTACAACGCCTACCGCGGCTCGCTCCAGGTACGTGCCGAGTATCAGCAATCGCTGGGCGGCAACCTGTATGAGCGGGCCGACGGCATGTTGCTCGGCGTGGAGATGAACTTCTGATGCGCAAATTCATGACCCTGCTATTGCTTGCGATGTGCCTGTCAGCTCATGCCGACGAACAGCTGATCTATCAACCGCTCAACCGCGATTCGCAGCTCAGCCAGGCGCAGTGGCAAGCGCTGTGGAAAGCCACGGTGGCACAAGGTGGCAAGACCTTGATCGTGCAGTGGACCGCCTACGGTGACAGCGATTTTGGCGGCGCTGAAGGCTGGCTCGCCGAGAGCCTGCGCACCGCTCATGAGCAGGGTCTGCAACTGGTCTTGGGGTTGTACATGGACCCTGCCTATTACCAGCGCATCGATGAACTCGACAGTGCCGGCCTGAGCGCTTACTGGCAAACCCAACTGGGCCGTTCCCGGGTTCAGCAACGCCTGCTGCGCCAACACTGGAAACTGCCGGTGGCAGGCTGGTACCTGCCAATGGAACTGGACGACCTGCACTTCAAGGACGCGCAACGGCGCCAGGCACTGTTCAACCAACTGCAGGCCTTCAACCGCCGCCTTGATGCGCCTTTGCACATCAGTGCCTTCAGTGCCGGCCACCTCAGCCCAGCGGTCAATGCCGCTTGGCTGCAGCAACTGGCAGGTTTGCAGGTGCAGGTCTGGTGGCAGGACGGTGCCGGTACCGGGCGCCTGCCATCCCTGGTACGCCAGCAATATCTGGCTGCCCTGCCCTGTGCCATTGGCGTGGTGCGCGAGGCCTTTCGCCAGGTCAGTCATAACGGCCAAGCCTTCAAGGCCGTCGCTGCTACCCCGGACAGCGCTGCAGGCTGCCACCCAAGCGCGGTGTTCTCGCTGCGCTACCGTCCCTGGGCCAAGGGACTGCTAACCTTGAGCGGCAACTGAGGCGCATTACTGTCTTCATCGCATTTGCAAGGCCGCCATGTACAAAACCATCGAATAACAGGTGCGCAAGTTTCTTCCCGCTACCGGTGGGCAAGCGCTCAATCGACAGCAGGCGATCCCCCTCGTCGTATCGGTATTCCTGACGCGCATCGCTGTTGAGTTTGGCGATCAGTCGGCCGATGGCATCACGTTCAAATAACGTACTGCGCTCCGGACGCTCACCTCGCTCGCCATACCCGACTTCATCAACGCGGGTCAGGTGACCGCCCTCGTTGTAGCTGAAACGACGCGTCAGGTTGTCCACCCGCACCTCTTCGCTCAGCCGATCCGAGGCATCGTAGGCAAAGCTGTAGGTGGCGTTGTTTTCATTGACCAGCGCCGTCAGGCGGATGGCTTTGTCGTACTCGTAAGCAATGCGTTGGCCTTTGGCGTCCTGACGGCTGCTCGGCAAGCCACGTGCGGTGCGCAACAGGCGTGTGGTTTGACCTTTACCGTCGGCGTGGCTGAGCACCTGACCATAGACGTTGTAGGTGAAGCTTTCCGCGCTGCCGTCCGGATGGTTGACGCGCAGTACTTCACCGTCTGCCTTGCGCTCCAGGGTAGTGGTCTGGTTCAGCGCATCGGTCACTGCGACCAAATACTGGCGCTCATCGTAGCGGTAACGGGTGCTTTTGCCCGAACAGTCCTGATAGCGTTCGACCTGGGCCAGGGTGTTCCAGCATAGGTAATCAAACCTCAACTATAACAAGAGTGTTCGTCGCCTTTAAAATCACTCAATTAATCGAGTACTCTTCAAAGATACATTTCTCCATAATTCTAGTCATAGCCTACCGTGACGGTAGCTGGATGCCGGGAAACAAAAACTCTTTAGACGGATCCCAGTTAACACCAGTTTCTCGGTATTTCTTAAGCCTGGAGAGAATTTTTTCGGGATCGCCGACCATCCCGCAAAGTTCATAACGATAAATTAGATCCAAATCATCTTTTGGGGAGAGTGAATCTTTTAGAGTTTCAGCACCAATACTTGAGTAATCATCCGACAACTCA
Source organism: Pseudomonas sp. UM16 (assembly GCF_050312595.1). NCBI lineage: Bacteria > Pseudomonadati > Pseudomonadota > Gammaproteobacteria > Pseudomonadales > Pseudomonadaceae > Pseudomonas > Pseudomonas sp. UM16. The sequence continues at coordinate 361,924 of NZ_JBNPJT010000003.1, forward strand.
ATCAGCCGTGCCCCTGTATTACCTGGAGCCCCAAAAATAGCAGATAACATTCGTTTTTCGACAGGCCGTTGATTCGGGATAATCTCCGCCCCGGTAGTCAGGCGTGAAAAAATCCCCTTGATATTTTTCACTGACACAAAGATAGTGAACAAGACATCCAGACGATTAAGATCGACACCTTCCCAGTTATCCTCCTCCCTGAAAACATCGAACACTTCTAAAAGATAGTTGTTTCGCATTTGAGCGATAGCGAAAACACCATCCTCCACTTTTATACTTAAAACCAAACCTTCTTGCCACTTTAAAGCTCTCAGCATGATACAGCCCCTTTAACTTTTCCGCTAACTTTTGCCTTTCCACTTGAGGTTTTATACTCATCAGCAGCCGCAAGGTACCGTGCTCCATTGGGGTTATTTTTACCCACGGGATTCTGCTTGTTTGAAGTCCCCTCAAGACCACCTCTATCTTCAAATACTCGCTGCTCCAACCCTCGAGCAATATCTTTTCCAGCTTGACCATCGCCAAAAAAAAATGGTTCAGGGGGAACATCAAAATGCGCAGTATTTGAATAGCGATACGCCAAAACCTCCTGCGCGGAATGACCTAATCCTGGTTTGCTCGCATAGCCAATATATGGCTTACCATTTTTAATCCCTTCATATGTAATATGTATAGCGTTTGCTGGATTTCCAGCCCACCCCAGTGGATCTAACCACCCAAGAGGGTTGATCGCATACTGATAGAGGTTAATACCCCCGAGTAAACTGACCGGATCCTGGGTGATATAACGCCCGATTTCCGGATCATAATAACGAAATGTGTTATAGCACAAACTTGTTTCTGCATCGAAATATTGTCCTTGGAAGCGTAGATTCTGCTCAATCCCATTGAGCAGAATCTACTCTGACGCCCCCCAAGACCGATAAGAAGCCTGCCAGACAATCTCCCCCTCCCTGTCGGTCATCTCCAGCGGCGTACCGATCTGATCGGTATGGAAGTAGTAAACCTTCTGCTCCTCCCCCTCCGCTTGATCGACCCGTGCCAGTGGCGCATAGCTACCCGGCTCATAGAGATACAAACTGCTCTGCCCCGGCACCTCCTCCCGCAACATCCGCAGCCCTTGCCAAAGAAAGCGCTTCTGCTCGGCCTTGCCATTGATTTCGGACTGCTTGGCCACCCGCCGCCCGAGGCTGTCGTAACGATACTCGCCCGTGCTCCCCAGCTTGCCGTTGACTAGGTTCTGTACGAAATCCCGAGAAACCCAATCGGCGCCCCTCGGAAGCTTAGATTTTGTAGAGTCGGCGGCTATCTACGGAAAGGAATCCTGTGATGGCAAAGCGTTATGAACT